>CBFGOM010000069.1:0-29935 GCA_965650385.1 uncultured Oscillatoriaceae bacterium | reverse complement strand
ATTTTGTAGTAACGAGTTCAGTCGTTTGCACATCATCTCCCCAATCCCTACTGCTGACAATTGGGGCAGAAATGGCTAGAACGTCCGGTAAGCTTCAGACGATGGAGAGGAGTACCACAGATGCGGCAAGGTTGGCCCGCGCGATTGTAAACCCAAGCGACTCCGGCATAGTTGCCATTGACACCGCTGACGTTGAGAAAATTGCTGAAGGTGGTTCCTCCGGCAGCGATCGCCGTTTGCAAAACTTGAATAATTTCGCTGTGCAGTCTCTCAATTTCTGCCGGATTCAGGTCAGCACAGAGCTTTGTGGGTACAATCCCACTCAGGAATAAACTTTCATCGGCATAAATATTCCCTACCCCCGCAACAATAGTTTGGTCCAGGAGGGCGGTTTTAATCGCTTTTTGACGCTTGTGGAGTTGGCGCGTGAAGTATTCAACGGAAAATTCCGGGGAAAAGGGTTCTGGCCCTAATTTAGCTAATCCGGTGATGATGGACGGGGTGGGGATATTTGGGGGGACCCACCACATTTGACCGAAGGTGCGTTGATCGACAAATCGTAATTCCCGATCGCCCTCGAAGAATAGGCGCACTCGGGTATGTTTCTGTAGGGGTTCCTCTCGCTGGACCCATAACAGTTGCCCGGTCATCCGCAGATGGACCCCTAAAGTGCCTCGATGAGGTGCATCGGAATCCGGGGAGTGGGAGAGTTGCGCCAGGAGATATTTCCCTCGCCGCTGCCAGGAGGCGATCTCGCATCCTTGGACTCCCTCCAAAAAATCTCTAGGTGAAACTGGGTGACCGATGGTTCGCGTCAGCAAAACATCGCCACCCAGGATACTCGTACCGAGGGTTAATTGATTTAACCCTCGACACACTGTTTCAACTTCAGGAAGTTCCGGCACCAGTTAGCGGGATTCCGTTCCTTGGTTGGGATCGCCTTCTACGGTACCGCTGCTACCAGCTTCCGGTTTGGCGGTCTTTTTGCTGCCTTTGCCAGCAGCGTCGGTACCCGTTTTGCGATCGGCTGCCTTGGTTGCAGTGCCACCTTTGCCTGCGGGGGCTTTTCCACCTTTAGGCGCTGCCACTTCTTGGACTTCGTTCATCGCGAAGTTGTTGGTGTTGACTCCGGCATAGTTCACTTTGTCAAAGCGAACAATCACGGGATAGGTGATCCCGCTTTGGTCTACAGTGGCAACGGTGCCAACTTCTTGAAACCAGTACGACTCTTTACGCAGAATGCGAACTTGAGAACCACGTTGAACCATGTGTTTTTTTTTCCTTCTGATGAATTGAACGAAAAGTTTAAGGGGAATTGCTTCTCAGCGTACTACTCTAACGGGATACTCTGGAATGTTGCAATCTTTAAGTTTTATTAACTACTCGATCCAACGGACCCCGATAAAATGGGCGGAACGTCCCCACATATCTTGGGTGGGAGTGACTTCTTCAATCGCCAGATTATAGGGAATGGCGGTGGTGAGGTAACGTTGAGCCAGGATACCAAGGTCTGGGGTCACCTGAGAGGCAGCGGTTGCCGCTACCCCTAAACCCAAGAGTTGGGAGATGGGGTCTCGGGGAAGGACCATTGTGATGCCAAACGCTAACCCGGCGGTGATCAACATTCCCACGGACAAATTGGTGCCACAACGGGGATGAACTGCCAGGTCCCATTCCCCCCGGGTCAGGCGATCGTGGGCGACATGAACGGCACGACGCAGGTCCAGGAGGTTAACATTGCCATAGAGATAAAATCCGCGATCGGTGGACATCCCTCCCAATCCATCATTATCCAGCGATCGCCCCGGTTGGCTGTTGTCAGGGGCTCTCTCACCGGAGGTTTCGCTCAATACCCAGACGGTGGCGTGTTCCAAGGCATGAACCTGACGCACTGCCAGAGTTTCTTTCAATCCGGGGATAAAGGCGAGTTGTTGCAGCAGTTCCGCATCTCCAGTGGGATGCGGTGCAAAATCAAAGGGAAAGGGAAATGGATTCGCCTGGGAAGAAGTAGCAGTCATGAGGTTAAGTCTCCAAGGAGTTAGGGTGGGTGTGGGTTGAGAACTATTGGGGTTGATTGGTCTTAATTTAACGAATTTGCCCACCCATTGCCCATCCCGAGGGCGATCGGCTATCCTCACCAAGACGCCGGTCCCCGCTTCGATTTTAGGGACTAGAAACCGGGTTTCTGGACAAAATTTGTAGGAATTACCAGCAACTTGGGCCAGAAACCCGCTTTCTAACTCAGGGGGTCCCGATGTTTTAGAGGCGATCGGGCTCTTTTTGAGGGGGATTGTATAATTTACTCCCCTCAATTAAAGCACTTTTATACATACCGCCTCTTATAATCCATAGAATCATATCTCACTTATAATTCCAGCTTGGCGATCGCCTCTTTCAACACCGTGGCTGAATGTTGCAGCAGCTTTTGTTCATTCGGCGTCAAAGACAAATCTAACACCCGAGTTACCCCCTCACGATTCACCACCGCAGGCAAACTCAGACAGACATCATTGATGCCATTAATCCCATGAATAAAACTACTCACCGTTAACACCCGGTTTTGATTTCTCAATACTGCTTTGACAATATCAGTCACCCCCAAACCAATCGCATAAGAGGTCGCTCCTTTGCGTTTAATCACCTCATACGCTGCATTTTTTACCTGGTCAAAAATCCCTTGTAATCCTTCTGCATCGGCTTCCGAACAGTCCTCAATTCCGCCACTGCACAGATTCATCCCAGAAATATTCACTTTACTCCAAACCGGAACCTCACTATCTCCATGTTCCCCAATAATATAAGCATGAAAACTGCGTGGGTCAATCTTTAATTGATTTGCCAACAAATACCGAAACCGCGCCGTATCCAGAACCGTCCCAGACCCCAAAACTCGGTTACAGGGAAATCCGGATAACTTCAGGGTGACATAAGTCATAATATCAACAGGATTCGTCACCAACAGCAGAATTGCATGAGGACAATATTGGACAATTTGGGGAATCAATTGTTTGAAAATATGCACATTGCGATTGAGCAAATCTAAGCGAGTTTCCCCGGGTTGTTGTTTCGCCCCAGCAGTAATAATCACGATATCTGGGTCATCACTATCCGCTAAAGTCCCGGAACGAATCACCGTAGGGTCAATAAAGGGTACCCCGTGGAGTAAATCCATGACTTCCCCTTGGAGTTTTTCTTGGTTGACATCAACCAAGAGCATTTCATCCAGGGTATTTTGAATTAACATAGAATAAGCACAAGCCATCCCCACCTGACCCGCACCAATAATCACGCCTTTGAGGGGACGACGATTGCTCTGGACGGTGCGATCGCGATCGGAAAATTCTGTAAATAACTGTTCAAACATCGAATGATTCCCTAAACTTATAGTCACCTGTCCTAGGATAAAGGGTAATTCGATATTCTGTCCAACTTTTTATAGAGTGCGGGTTAAAGATTAAGTTAAATTCATCGGATTGTTAATCATCCCTTAAACTTAACCCCTTCATAAAGCTCACCCAAAGATAGCTCAAAATCAACAGACTGCAACCGTAAACCCGCTGCCTCCCTTTCCCATTCTGTTAACATCCAATGATGCTCCTCAATTTTATAATATTGCATCACATAACACCGAGTTTGGTCAATTAAAAGATATTCCCGCATTTCCGGTATCGAGCGATAATACATAAATTTATCACCTTGGTCATAATTTTGCGGAGACTTCGATAAAACCTCTGCAATCAGCAAAGGATTCGTGACTGTAGTCGTTCCCATATCCGTATAAATCGGTTCGCCGCCAATCACCATAACATCGGGATAAGTGTATTGGCGATACCGAGGAATCCACAACCGAACGTCACCCATATAAACCCGATAGTTTTGTTTTCTGAGCTTTAGTTTGAGTAAAGCGGCTAAAGTTAACGCCAATTCATTATGATGAGTAGTCTCCCCAATCATGGGGACAATTTCTCCATCTCGATACTCGCTTTTATAATCCGATTGTTCTTCCAATGCCCGGTATTCTTCGGGAGAATAATATTTTTTATCCGTTTCAGTGAACATGATTAATCATTTCCCTGAGTCAATTCATATAGACTCTAAACAAATAGAGCCTTTAAATTCCTCTAATCTGGTTTCTAAGAACCGGCTCATGTCTTTAAATAGATCCATTGCAGGCACTCCCTCGCTCAGGTTTCACTTCTTGTATCTATGGTAGGGCAATTTTTCATGAGTTTTTTCACGGCTAGAGATGTATGAGCTGCACCTCGACTGCTTGATGAACTCCAGATTCTTACAGGGGATTCCCTAGAAAGACTGTCCCGTATAGATTGAACGGACTTCACCATTCCGACGAATAATGGCTTCGCCATCTTTGACTTCAACCAAACTCCAGCCGCTTGAGCCAAGCGTCTCGCCAATATTCACCCGACGAGGAATCCCATCGACTTCAAATAAGGGAACGGAGCGATCGCCCAATTCCAGAATTCCCACTAATTTATGTTTGAGACTGGAAACGCTAGAACTGGATGCCTCTGCGGGAACGGGTTCTGATTCTTCCGCTGCCGGATTTTCGGCAGATCCATTATCTCTGGGGGCTTCTTCTGCGGTTGGGGGTGCGGGTTGCGGAACCGGGGTTTCACCAGAATCCTTAGATAAATCAAGAACCGATTCGATATCGATTTCTGAGGGGAGTAGAGTAAGAGTTGATTCACCCGATGACAGGATATCAGAGGTAGATACTTGTTCAACTGTCTCATCAACCCTCTGATCATTAGGTTGAGAGCGAAAGTGCATTATCCCGTATCCGCCCATTCCCAAAAGCAAGAGAAGACCAGCAATTAATCCAGATTTTTGAGAGGCTTGTGATTTGAGTGGTGAGGTAAGTTGCCTTGGAGATTGCGGGTTCACTTCAGCCAATAAATCTTTCAATAATTCCCCGGCTTTTTGATAGCGGTTCTGACTTTCTTTTTGCAGTAAATTGTCAAACACCTGCTGCAATTGTTCACTCAGCGGTTGCAGTAAATGTTTTCGCCAAGAATCAACCCAACCATAGCCCTGATCCAAAAATAAAGCAAAAGGGTCTTGGCCCGTTAGTAAATAAAAACAAGTCACGCCCAAACTATATAAATCACTGGCAGGATACGCTTCCCCCCGCTTCATTTGCTCAAAGGGTGAATACCCATTCGTGCCGATTTGCGTTCCTTGCCCTGCCACCACGGTGGATTTTAATTGTTTAGAAGCCCCGAAATCAATTAATACATATTTGCCATCAGATTGGCGCCGCATGATATTCGGGGGTTTGATATCCCGATGAATTACACCCCGTTGGTGGATGAATTCGAGAACCGGCAATAATTGCTCTAATAATTCTTTGACCTGAGTTTCTTTTCAGGTTCCCGGCTGGCATTTATGCAAGGGTTGCCCTTCGATATATTGCTGGACTAAATACAGATATCCATCTTGCTCAAAATAGGCATAAAGAGTGGGAATTTGCGGATGTTCTCCCAGTTCTTGCAATTGCCTTGCTTCTTGTTCAAATAACTCTTTTGCCTTCTGGAGTGCGCTAGTGCCTTGGACTTGGGGGGCGAGTTGTTTAATGACGCATTTTTCATGCAATTTGTCAACATCTTCGGCGAGATAAGTTCTCCCAAATCCGCCTTCGTTGGAGAGGAGTTGGCGGGGGTAATAATGATTTCGCAACACCACCAAAGGATTGCTGCAACTTTGGCAAAATTTGATGCCGTCAGGGTTATGGGGATTCAGGCAACTGGGATTTAGGCAGCAGTGCATACTCGCGCTTTGGGTGAGAAAGAGTGGTTGCGGCGACGAATCGCAGGGGGTTTTTTGATTATAGGCGAAGGCAGTGCCCCGGGGGTCAACTTCGATAAAAATCTTAATCTTCTAGGCGAGTTCCTGCTGGGGACCAGTTTGGCTATCGCACTGCATTGTGCTTACATTTGGTTGGGGTGCTAAGTTTTTCATCCACTCTTAAATCCCACCTTTTTAACTCCCCTCGTTACTATCCTGTCCGGGTAGATCTAACGCGATTAGTAAAGCATAATTCAGTTGATCAAGAGTGGGTTCTGAAAGATTGCCAAGCCTTCGCAATAAACGAGTTTTTGCCAAAACCCGTACCTGATCTGCTTTAACAATTGAATCTCTCTCTAAACCTCCATCAGGAGCTTTAATTAAAACCTGAGTGGCAAAAACTCGCTTGGATGGATGGTAACTGGTACAAGGAACTGCCAACAGAACTGGACTGTGAGTATTAATCGCATCGCGACTGACAATAATTACTGGACGATTCCCCCCTTGTTCAGAACCTTCTACCGGATCCAGACGAGCCAGATAGACCTCTCCTCTTTTCATGCTTCCGACTCCGCTAATTGCAACGCCTCCCAAGACGCTGTAGCAAATTCAGCCTCCATTTGTAACACTTCCGCTTGATATTCAGGATCCTGTGCCATTTCTGCAAGTTCTGCATCAATTTCTGCTCGTTTCAGTGCCGCTAATTCCCGACGAATCGCCTGCATAATAAATTCATCGCGGCTTTTGGCTTTTCCTTGTTGAACGGCTTTATCCGTTGCTTCTAGCAAATGTGCAGGAAGAGAGATTTGGGTTTTAATGGTAGGATTAGACATGAACCTTCCTCCTAAACTATCTATTTAGTTTAAATCATTGAGACGAGCAGTGCCAAGGGGAGGGATTAGTATCGGGCGGTATCCTGAAACAATCGACCGTTTCTCGACTTTCCTAGCGAGCAAGATGCTCACACTCCTAATCTGTAACCCCTGAGTACGGGAACCGCTATTTTCAGAATTGTCTCTCCCCGATCGCTATCCTAAACCCTCGCTACAACGGCATTTTGTTGTCGATATCGATAATAGGCGGCACAAGCTCCTTCTGATGAAACCATGGGTGCACCGAGGGGATGTTCCGGGGTGCAGCGTTTGCCAAAGGCTTCACAGTCATGAGGTTTCTTAATGCCTTGCAGGATTAATCCACTCATACAGTCGGGGGATTCTTCGCTCTGAATTCCAGTTAAATCAAAGCGGTTTTCTGCATTAAATTGAGCGTATTTTTGTTTTAAATTCAATCCACTTTGTGCAATTTCTCCAATGCCTCGCCATTGCCTAGGAATAACTTCAAAGACTTCTTTGAGGATATTTTGGGCGGGTTGGTTGCCGTCTTTTCTAACGGAACGACTATATTGATTTTCGACTTGTGCTTGTCCGGATTCCAGTTGTTTGATGCACAGATAAATCCCTTGTAAAATATCAACGGGTTCAAATCCGGTGACGATGATGGGGACTTGATATTTGGGGGCGATCGCCTCGTATTCGGTGTATCCCATAATGGTGCAAACATGACCCGCCGCTAAAAATCCTTGCACTTTTCGATTAGGTGCCGATAAAATCGCTTCCATTGCGGGAGGCACTAAAACATGGGACACTAACATAGAAAAGTTCGGGATGTTTTGTTGCGCTGCCTGATAAACAGCCATCGCCGTTGCTGGTGCAGTGGTTTCAAATCCTACTCCGAAAAATACCACTTGTTTATTCGGATTCTCTTGGGCAATTTTTAGGCAATCTATCGGGGAATAAACGATGCGAATATCGCCGCCGGTTGCTTTAATACTCAGCAAGTCTTTGTCAGTGCCAGGAACGCGCAACATATCCCCAAAGGAACAAAAAATAACCTCGGGATGGGAGGCAATGGCGATCGCCTGATCAATCAAAGCAATAGGAGTCACACACACGGGACAACCGGGACCGTGGATTAAAGTAATACTATCCGGCAACAATTCATCAATGCCAAATTTAACGATCGCATGGGTTTGACCCCCGCAAATTTCCATAATTGTCCAGGGACGAGTCGTAATACTGGCGATCGCTTTGGCACAATCTTGCGCCGTCGTTGCATCGCGATATTCATCTACAAATTTCATAATTAAGAGAATTAAGCGCTAGGGGAGAATTAGGAGATGGGGAGGATGGGGGAGATGGGAGAGATAGAGGAGCTCCAAACGACAGAAATCGTTACTAGAAAAATCTCTTCCATCCTCCCCACCTCCCCTACCTAAGGACTAACTTACAGCAGTTGGAGTCACCGGGACGTTGCTCCCATTGTTATACTCTAGGGAATGTGAGGCATCTCCCACATAAATCCCGAGAGCACGTGCAGTTTGTACCATAAATCCGTTGGGATCAACCGGGGAGGCACAGCGTTTTTCTTGGTGGCACTGTCGGACGAGTTGAATTACTAAGTCTAAGGGTTTGCTTTCGACTTTACCGCCTTCCCAGACGACTAAGCGGTTATAATGTCCTTGTTCGATTAACTCAACCGCTTTAATGCCAAAGGCAGTAGCTAAGATGCGATCAAAGGAGGATGGAGTGCCGCTACGCTGTAAATGACCCAAAACCGTTACCCGGGTGTCGATTTCATCTAACCCGCAAAATTCTGGGCGATCGAGGGAACAAAGTTTCTGGCTGTAGAGTTTAATTTGTTGCGCTACATAGTCCCCAATATTACGATGCTGTCGCCGATCTTGATGTTTCACCCCTTCCGCGACGACAACTAGGGCAAATTTTCGCTTTTCCTGACGCAGGGTGGCAATTTTATCGCAGATTTGGGCGATCGCCTTTTCATCTAGCACAGGAGTCAGTTCCGGAATTAAAATCACATCAGCACCTCCAGCAATTCCCGCGTGCAGTGCCAAATGTCCCGCATCCCGTCCCATCACTTCCGCTACCATGACTCGTTCATGACTTGCGGCAGTAAAAGTGAGGTTGTACAGCGCTTCAGTAACCGTATCGACAGCAGTCTGAAATCCAACCGCACGTTCCGTAAAGGGAACATCGTTATCGATGGTTTTAGGAACCCCAATCATGTTCCAATTGCCTTTGACGGCCAAATCATAGATAATGTCCAAGCTACCATCACCCCCGATCGCCACCAAGCCATCGAGTTTTAAGCGTTTATAACCTTCTAAAATTTGTTGTGCGACTTCCGGTTTTTCCGTATCCCCTTTACTCAAACTCCCTAGAACACTGCCACTGAGAAACTGGAGCACGTCAAGACCCTGTAACAAACCAGGGATATCATACCCATGCTCGTTTAATTTCATGTCCTCCGGTTGACGAGTTCCGTTGGCAACATCAATGAATCCATCCGTGCCGTAGGGAATGCCATAGACTTCCCATCCCTTTCGCGACGAGCATTTAACCACTGATCTAATTACAGCGTTTAGTCCGGGACAGTCACCGCCACTGGTGAGAATACCAATTCTTTTTTTTGGGTGTGTCATAGTGCCTTTACCTGTTCACTCTCCTAATTTATTCCGAACGCCCTGTATTGAAAAAGTAACTGCGATCGCTTTTTTATTTTCACTTTATGTTCCCCCTTCAATTTTAGCAAATCGCCCTCATCTTTCTGAGTGCTTTATCAGAGGGATTCCAAATTGAACCTAGGCGGCGGTAGCATCTTTTTCAAGGGTCTCTCTTGAGCCAAAAAAGTTGGATCGTGGGGAAGACGCTTGCACTGTACCATCAGGTGACTACTTATTGTAATGAGTGCGTCATTGAGGGATGATTCCTGGAACAATCTAGTCCAGGCTGCTGTTCCCCAATATTCCCCTCTTTTATGTAATTTTTTCGCTCTCTTGTAAATTCTATAACAGTTTTTCCTATCCCCGCTTAAATACAGATTTTTTTTATAAATTTACGAATAAAAAAATATATGCTATAATTAGAGACTAAATTAAAAAAATGTTTAGAATTCTTTACGATAGTCAAAGCGAAAACACCCCAGGGCCTCAAGCTCCCGGCAAGTTTCCTCCTTTGGATAACTCGGCCCAACTGCCGCGCTACTCCCCAAGGTTGGACAAACTCCCAAAAGCCACATTAGCCTATCCCCATCTGATATACTATGCCTAGGTTAGAGCCTAGGACTTACCCATTCCCTGGGCGAACTGCACAACCGAAAATCTTCAATAAGCTACCCCCCCAATCGTCCTTAGAAAAGGAAATGGGGTACAATTCGTTAAAACCTCTCATCTATCCCCTTGTTTTAGAGAAATCCTGTCATCGATTATTGGAACAATTCGCTTTACTCCTGAGCGGATAGTTGTTATTCCAATCTCACTTTGGGCTGCATTCTCTTTCCACCCATGAAAGGACAAGAATTCCGGACAGTCTAAGTGGTTTACTCCTTAGAATAGCTCCTCCTCCCATTTTAACTGTTCTGCTACTATAATAAGTCGTTTTGCTCTCTTGATTATCCCGGAGACATGGACCCTATCAATACTCCCCTGACTGAACAACTAGCGGAACTCACGAATCGATTATTTTGGCTGAGTGAGTCTGAGTTTCCCTTCCAGGTGATTACCTGGGATACAGATAGAGTAACCATTGAGCAACTGTTAGAACTGACTTATCACCCGCCCAACACCCCCGTTCAAACCCTCACGATTGATGAATTTTTCGCACCTGCACTAGGAGGAATCGGCAGCTTTAGTTTTCTTTTAGATCAAACCCTGATCGGAAGATATCGAACCCTTTACAATTACCTCACTTATTATTTGCATACTATCAACGTGTATCAAGTGGGTACGCATCCCCTCTATATTTATATCATGGGACTCACTCGTGACGACAATTTAGCGGGGATCGCTACCCAAGTTATTGAAACTATTCCCCACCCCTCCCAAATTCACCCCTAATCAGGGGAGACAAGAAGTTAAGCTGTTGATGCCTTTAAAGCTGGATAATTTTACCCAGCAAGATGTTCGCACTCCTTGAATTCAGCAACAGCTTGCAACTTGATAGCTCCCCAATCTCCCCCATCCCATCTATTCCGATCGCTCTTGCTGCAACAACTCCTCTTTAGACTCCCCCCAGTAAGCGCTATAGGTCCAGGTTTCCCGGTTACCGCTGGTTTCTAAAGACCAACGAAAGATGGCTGATTTCGGGTTAACTCCCACTTCAATCAGCTTGGCACCCATATAGTATTCCATTTGGCGTTTTTTCAAGTCTTTAAATGCTGGGGGTTTCCGACTATCCCAGCTTTGAGACATTTGTGCTTTGGTCGGCCTTGCCATTGTCCTTACTCCGATTCTCTTGTAGTAAGGGTATCCTAACCCTTGATTTAGAATACCCATCTTTCTACTCTTACCACGACAACGGGACGATTTAAAAGTTGAAGCAGGGATTGGAATCACCAGGTGTAACCCGGACTGTTATACAAATTCCCCCTTAGCAACAGCGATCGCCTTGCCGCCAACGGATACAGAAATCTCTCCGTTCTCTTTTTGTGCCTTCAATAATAACAACGAAGGTCTTCCCATTTCATATCCCTGTTCCACTCGCAAATCAATTCCTCCCTCCCCAAAATATCCATACTCCACGAGATATCCCGCCAAACAACCATTGGCACTTCCGGTTGCGGGGTCCTCGGGTACACCTAAATAATCAGCAAACATTCGGGCACTGAGATCATTTTCCGGTTTGTTCGTCTCGGGACAAAACATAAAAATACATTTCGCTTCAGTTCCTTCGATTAATTTAAAATACTTATCTCGATTGACTTTGGCCTTTTTTAATGCTGCATGAGTTTTCAACGGCACAATCAGAAAAGGAATCCCCGTGGAAACTTCGCGAATCGGAAACCGCGAATCCAGATCCCCAACTTCTAAATTTAAAGCCTCTGCCACCGCTTCTCCTTCAAGGGTCTGATGAAATGTCGGCGGTTTTTGCTGCATCCACAAAATATCAACTGTCTCTTGTTGATAGTGCAGAGTCACGGGAATTTGTCCGATCGCCAGATTCAAATTAACCCGTTCTACCGGCTGTTGAATTATCTCTCGCTGAATAATAAAAGCAGTGCCTAAAGTCGGATGACCCGCAAAAGGCACTTCTTGCGCCGGAGTAAAAATTCTGACATCATATCCCCCATCTCGTGGCTTTGAAGACAACACAAAAGTAGTCTCAGAACAATTCATTTCTTTAGCAATCTGTTGCATCTGTTCCCCAGTCAGGCCGTGGGTTCCAGTAAATACAGCAAGCTGATTACCCTGGTATTTTTCTTCTGCGAAAACATCAACAATGTAAAAATTAAGCTTGTTCATTTTTGCTTGAGTTGCAGATTTGGTTACAGTTAGCTCTCCCCGGGGATCGTAGTCCATTGGGGTCTCTATATGAGGACCGCATCGATCCCCAGACCCACTTGATCTCTGTGGGAGTTCAGGATATCCTATTAGGAATTCGCCCAGATGATAAATTTGTTGTTCCCTTAATAAACACGCTTATGCCATTGATGGGACTGGTCTGGATGACCTGCTGTTTGAGCGGTTTGCTTTCATACAGCCCAGGATTTGGGAATGCCGCCATTACCCTTAAAAATCCGCTGTCACTCCAAGTTTTATCGGGTTTTAGTCATCGGTGGGACCTTCCTCACCGGCTTGTTCAAGGCAGTAATGCCCTGGGGAAAAAGCACCGCCCTCCATTGAAATTCAAGGGAGTTTCCGGTAAGGGTCGTCTGTTTGCTCACCTAGCTCAAATTAGCGATCGCCCGGGAAAACGCCCCCCAGCTAACGCCAGAGATAGCCAAATATTCACAAAAGCGCTCAACTGGGACAACCACCTTCAAAAGGGAAAATGCACGGTTAATTCACCTTTAACGAATTCTAGTCCCAGTAACGCTTTGGGAGAACAAAATTTTCTCTCCACCCCACAGGATTTGCCGGGAAAAGCAACCTTGATTAGCAGTGGCCCTTCCCAGAAGTCCAAACCATCCACCCTGGGAATGGGACAACTTTTGTCTAATTTCTTCCCGGAAGACTCTTTAGATTTAGAAACCCAACCCAGTCTGAACCCATCCGTTCAGGTAAAAGCTGTCTCTGTGGCCTCTGGTCCCTCGGGCCCCATGACCCGAGTCAATTGGTGGCAGTCCCGGCATTTATTTGGATTAGGACAAACGGTTTCGTGGTTTTCGCAGAAAAACCCAAAGCAGATTGTCTTTACGCAACCCTCAGCGTTTCAAGTGGTGGTTCAGGGATATGAGGTGGCGCAATTACCCGATCGCATCCAAGCTGACTTGTTTGCGCACCGGATCCAAGACTGGCTAAAAGGGAGCGATCGCGATCCCGCAAAACTGACCCCTACCACACGCGACGGCGTTAGAGCCATTCAAGGGGGCGATCGCACCTTACTCGTGATGTCCGAGGATGTCGTCGAATCTATTCCGCGTAACCAGGACCTACTCACCGTGGAATGGACCAACAATCTCCGTAAAGCGTTAGGCGCTCAACCCTTACCCATCGCCGAAGCACAAGCGCAGATGTATGGGTTAGTCGAGACCCCCCAAAAACTTCAGGGAACCGCCTCTTGGTACGGCCCTTATTTTCACGGTCGTCTCACCGCCAACGGCGAAACTTATGACCAAGAGGACATGACAGCCGCGCATCCCTCCTTACCCTTCGATACCTATCTCAAAGTTAAAAATCTTCAAAATGGCAAAATGGTCATCGTTCGGATTAACGATCGCGGACCTTATATCCCCCCCCGTAATTTAGACCTCTCCCTCGGTGCCGCCAGAGTTCTAGGCAGTGAAGAAACCGGGGTTATCTCTTATGAGGCCACCTTTATGAAACCCACCCCTGCTAAGGAGAAGTGATGGCAGATGGGGAGGATAGGGGAGACGAAACGACTGAAGTTGTTACTAGAAGAGTGAATTACGACTGAAGTGGTGACCTTGAATATCTCCCCCATCTCCCCCATCCTCCCCATCTCCCCTATCTCCTCAAGCGTTACTCTTCCGAAGAGCCTCCCAAACAGCCGATCGCCTCTAGTAAACCTCGGGCTTTATTCAGGGTCTCTTGATATTCACTTTGAGGGACCGAATCCGCTACTAGACCCGCACCGGCTTGGACAGAAACCGTATGTTTACCGTTGCCATTGCTGCGGACCACCATTGTTCTGATGGCGATCGCACTATTTAACTGGCCCTCAAAATCGTAATACCCATACACCCCAGAATAAGGACCCCGGCGGCAGCCTTCTAACTCGTGCACAATCTGCATCGCCCGAATTTTTGGGGCACCGCTGACGGTTCCTGCGGGGAAACAGGCTTTTAATAAATCCCATGCTGTTTTTTCCGGGTCCAATTCCCCCCGCACATTGCTAACAATATGCATCACATGGGAATAGCGCTCAATCACCATTAATTCATCTACCCTGACGCTTCCTTTCACACAGACTCGTCCCAGGTCATTGCGACCCAAATCGACTAACATGACGTGTTCCGCCACTTCCTTGGGGTCATTGAGTAGATCTTTGGCTAAGGCGGCATCTTCTTGGGGGGTTTGTCCGCGTAGTCGGGTTCCGGCGATCGGGCGCACTGTGGCTAATCGGGACCCTTCTGGAGTCAGTTCCGCCTTGACCATCACTTCTGGACTGGATCCGATAATTTGCCAGTCATCGAAATTGAAATAAGCCATATAAGGCGAAGGATTGATCAGACGCAGGGACCGATAGAGGGAAAAGGGATCGCCCTCATATTCCGCTGATAAGCGCTGAGAAATGACGACTTGAAAGATATCCCCGGCTTTGATGTAGTCTTTTGCCTTTAATACGTTTTGGCAGTATTTTTCCAGTGAAGTATTGCTCGTATAGTGCAACTCTTTTCGTTGAGACGAATCGGAAGGTCTTGAGGGTGGGGTCCATTCCAAGAGGGTGTCTTTTTTTAAGAGGGGTTCTTGGAGTTGCTTGACTAAACCCCGCACGCGATCGCAAGCTTGGTCATAAGCCGATCGCGGATCCAACGTTCGCAAATCTGCGTAGGCGATCGCCCAAATCTTCCGCTTCACCTGGTCAAACACCAGCAAACTATCGACCTGCATCCACAATCCATCGGGCACATCGGTTTCTGATGCCGGATAGATAGGCACCCGAGGTTCCATCCACTGAATCAATTCATATCCCCAAAACCCAAATAAACCCCCCACTCCCGGCGGCAATTCAGGTAATTTCACAGGTTGAATCAACTGCAAGCAGTGTTCTAATGCCTCAAACGGATCCCCCTCAAACACATCCACCACTCCCGTGCGATGTTTCTGAATGGTTTGGTTATCTCGCGCTTCCAAAATCCATAGGGGGTCACAGCCCAGAAAACTATACCGGGCCAGGTTTTCGCCCCCTTCAACCGATTCCAACAAAAAGCTATAGGGTTGTCCTGCGCAGACTTTGTACCACGCTGAGACAGGGGTATCCAGATCCGCAACCCATTCTTGGTAGACGGGGACAAAATTACCTTGTTTGGCGAGTTCAGTAAATTGAGAAAAATCTGGAAATATCATAGGGTCTTGATGTTGCCGGAGGTGGGGAAGTGGGGAAGTGGGGGAGATGGGGAGGATAGGGAAGGTGGGGAGGATGGGGGAGATGAGTCCTTGTGGGGTTGCTTCAGATTTTGTCACCCACAATAGGCAGCTTAAGCGCCTGATCGGGGACTGGAGGTAGAGCCTGCAGAAGGCATGACGCGGCAGAAACACCCTCACGAGGACCGTCCTATCTTCCCTATTCTCCCCATCTCCCCCACCTCCCCTATCCTCATTTTTCCAAAACAATGGCTAACTGCTCATTGCCAAAAAACTTTGAGCAATTAGCAATTAGCCATTGAAATTTCAGATTAAAGAACGTTACACAAACATTGCGGGCGATCGCAAGTCGGGTTACCGCAAATGTTAGGGGACCCTGACTCGGAACTTACGGCACGAGGCTCGTTTTACCTGGGCGATCGCCTCGAAATGCCTGGGGTTTAGGGATCGTAAGGCTTCTTACCGCTGAACTTGATTTTCGCAGGTTGGGGGTTGTCGCCAATCTTGCGATCGTTCTTGCCGTAGTAAGCACGACCTTCGTTCACTTTTTCAGGGAAGACACCATCTTTCGGATGGAGATACTCAGTTTCACCACTGGCATAAACCCGGTAAATCTTATAGTCTTCGATTTTGGGCTTGAACTTGGTCCGGAACTGGGTCGCCAATGCGAGGCAATGCTCTTTGCGAGGCAGGTAGAGGAGGTTTTCCCCTGCGTTCATCACAGCAGCGCCACCGCTGGGCATTTCAAACACTTGCTCTTTGGAAGAGGTCCATGTAATTGCGTATTTTTCTTCCACTAGCGCTTTACTGAGCAAACCGCCAGTGCTGCCCCCAAATTTTGGGGCTTGTCCATTCAAGGTTTCTGCCATATCTTACTCCGGATATTTTGAAACAATTTTTAGGGCATCGTACCACTGACATCGCCTGCTCCTACAGATTTCGTAAGGATCTGTAACAGTTCTTTAGATTTGGGTCGTTTGGTGTTGGTGATTGGTGATCTGTATAGGGTGGGAGATAGGGGATCTCGGGGAGATCACCATCCTCCCTACACTACCGAATCGGTGTCCGGCGATTGCGGGAACTGCCGGAGGACCGATCGCCTTTTGATGATTTACTTTTGCTGCGGGGACTAGGATTGGGGGTGACTTCGGAGGTGCTGTCTGTGGCGATCGGGATGGTGAAATGAAATTGACTGCCGCAATCTTTTCCGCCGGATTTGGCCCAAATTTGCCCTCCCCAGCCGGTGACGATTTGCCGACAGATGGCTAATCCTAGGCCCGTGCCGCCGGTGGAACGACGCAAGGCACCTTCTTCTTGGTAAAAGCGATCAAAGACGGTTTCGAGTCGATCGCTGCTAATCCCTCGTCCGGTATCCACAACTTTGACTTCTACTTCGCGATCGCCCCTGGGTTGGGCCAAAATGGTCACTTTTCCACCGGAAGGCGTAAATTTACACGCATTATCAATCAGTTTGGAGAGCACTTCCACCAACCACTCCCCATCGGCACGCACCAAGGGCAAATCCTCCGGCACTTCCAGAGTCAAGGTGGGTAAGGCTCCTGCTTCAGTGTTGACCCGAGTCCGAACGCTACTGATGGCTAAGGACAGGCATTCGTGCAAGGGTAGGGCTTCGGTGTTCCATTCTACTCGTCCGCTTTCTAGGCGCGATAGGGTCAGAAAATCTTGCACTAGGGTCCGCATTCTTTCGGCATCGGCTAGGGCGGTACTGAGCATGACTTGCCGCAGTTCTGGGGGCATATCGGGGTCAGAGGCGAGACTTTCTAGGCAGACTTGAATGGTGGATAAGGGGGTGCGCAGTTCATGTCCGGTAATCGCAATCAGGTTGCTGCGGGTGCGATCGAGGGCGGCGAGTTGTTCGTTCAAGTCTTCTAAGTTGGCGTAAGCTTCCGCTTGCAGGGTGGCTACTCCAACTTGGGTGGCGATCGCCTCAACCATTGCCAGTTCCTCTGCATCCCACTGTCTTTCTTCTCGTCCACAGTGATGCAACTCCACCATTCCTACCAGTTGGTTTTGATAGAGCACGGGCACCATTAACCAGGATTCAATCTGCCACTCTTGGACTAAGGCGACCAATCTTGTGGATCCGGTAATTCGAGGGTCGGTGGGGTTCTCCACAATGACTCGTTCCCCAGAAGCGACGACTTCCTGAAACAGGGGATTCTCCTGCAAGGGCCAAACTTCTCCGGTGAGGGACTTGACCGATCGCCCTAAAAATTCGTATGCGATCGCCGCTTCTTGATCGGTGGCTTTGCATCGATAAATTAAACATCGACAAACGTCCAACGCTCCGCCGAGTTCTCGCACGGCAACTTGGAAAATATCCGCCGGATTCAGGGATTGACGAATGGCGGTGGTGATGGAGTTGACTAACCGTTCCCGACGCTCTTGGGCGGCGATCGAGCGATAGGTTTTAAGTAATTTATGTTGACTTACCTGCAAGTACGTCACCAACCGCTGCACAAAGGGTCCTGGGTCTACATCCTGGAATCTCGCGGCTGCTTCTAGGGCCTGGTTGGATTCGCTCAATTGATAGGTGGCGATCGCTCGTTCGATCTTCTCTTCCAACTCCGGTCGATATATCCGTACTCGCTCCAACAATAACCGCGCCACGGTACAAGAAACCTGCCGATCAAAGGTCCAAATTCCCTCAAATTGTCTCGCTTGATCCATTGAGGGCAACTCCGATGCCTTCACCGGGGCTACCTCTTGTTCCCGACACACCAAACAAGTGGAATAGTTCGGCGCAAGCACTACCAAGTGCCACTCTTTCGCTAACCCATCATCGGGTTCAAATGCGATCGCCTCCTGGATCTGTGAACTATTTTGAAATTCCGTTTCCGGTGAGGCAAGTACATACACTTGATCCGTTTTGGTGCCGATCCGTCTATATCGGTCCGCCTCCTGACGATAAAATCGCTCTCGTTGGAAGCAGGCAATTACCAAAGCTTGCTCGGCCCCCGCCAGGACTTGATCTTCCATCGCATGGGACAGTGCGGTTAAAGAAGACTTGAAATAAATTTGAGTTTTCAGCAGGGGCAAGGCGTGCAGCAACTCTTCCAGCACCGAAGTAGGAATGCTCATTTATCTTGTCTTTATTTCCAGTGTAGGCCACAACCATTTGTAATCTGCACGGCAATGTTCAGGCGGCCCCGGTATTGCCGAAACGGTAATCTTTTCCCTATAACCACGTTATCGCACCATGCGCCGACTACTGCCAAACTGCTGCCAGATTCCCCAAAAAATCGCTGGATTTCAGATTATTGATTGAAAATTAAGAATTATTAGCGTAAAATTAGGTATAAATTCTCATCAGTTTTTTTTACATCTAACCCAGAAAACCAGTTTGAACCCTTAAACATAATCAAGATTTAGTTATGTCCTAATCCTCTCTATAGCGGTTTTCAACGGATTGAGGTGCATTTATGGGTTCAAAGTCTTCCCCTTGCCCAGGGAAATTTAGGGGGAACGTTCGCAGTTGAGGCGATCGCAAACCGCTCTATTCGGCATAAAAAATTCAGGTCTTTCTTTTAAATTATAGGCATTTTCAATCTCTTGAAAAATCTTTTAAAAAGGATTGAGAGCATCTTGTTTCCTACTGCTGTTCGGAAGCAAGATGCTCTCAATCCTTACGTTTAGGGTCGGCCAATAGCCCCTCTTCATTTAATTAAAAGTATTAAAACAATAATTAATTAGAGTGCTTTCTGGGTTTGTAATGAAGAACACAGTTTATTTCTACCAATGCTCAATTTTATTGCATGAGTAATTCACTAGAACTTTTATATTATTTCATATAATAATAGTTGTACTAAACTTTCAATTGCTAAGTTTTTCTAAACCGTAAAGCTAGTTTATATTTAAACCATCCGTTCAATAACGAAATCAAGGATTATAAATCAATCACCCAACATAAACTCAAACATGATTCGAGGGAACGTCCGCAATTGACCCCTCTATCCCTCAATGCGATCGCGACTTGATCATCACCCCCAACCGCCTAGGATTGGATTAGAACAATCCAATCCTAGCTCTAACATGGCGGCTAATTTTTCGCTGGGGATGAGGGTGGCGGCGGAATTTTCCCATCGTTATTGGCTCCTTCTACAGCTTTCTCAATAATAAATGCAGCTAAGTTAGCCACAGGGCGTCCTTGACTGTCAGCCCACCGTTCGAGGGCATCATAGACGGCATCGGGAAGGGTTACATGGACTCGTTTACTCACTGTTTTGTCTCGATGTCAACAGTTTTATGATACATCCTTGGAGCTACAATGGAGGTTAGATTAACAAATAGGGAACCAATCTGCGTCGGTAAAGTACCCTATTGTGATAAACTAGCTACTAAGGAAAAACCGCGTTCTGTCTTGCCGGACAGAACGCGGAAATGTTAAGCCTAACCGCTTATTTCAACCACGGATAGGGGATCAAAATCATTTGAAACTCTCAGGTCTAACCACACTGAGGTTCTTAACACACAAGGACCATTCTCGTAAGTACAAGAACAGTTAAGGACAGTTAAGAACAATCCAGAACCGTTAAAGACTATCTAAGGACAATCCAGAACCGTTAAGGACTATTAAACTTAAACTATTAAGGACAATTATGGCACAGACGACGGAAGGTATCAACCCATCTCCCTTAGATTATGGAAATTTACCGACCAATGTAGTAGAAGAAGCGGAGGCGGTAGCGTCCCGGATCCGCGATCGCATCAAAACCGGGACGATTCAGCAGATTGAGAACGGCTGCGATTTGCTGAAAACGAAGCAACGGCTAGGAAAAGACCTGTTTAAAGTCTGGGTCGATCGCTATTTTGACGGGTCGGAATATCTTGCCGGAAATTTAATCAAAGTAGCGGAACTGGTGCAGCGGATTCCTCACCGGATTGACCAGATGGCGGGATGGAGTATTTCCGCATTAGCGGCCCTCAGTGGCGGGTCCGATCGCCTCGCGGAAAAGATTTTAACCTCCGGCGATCGCCCCAGTGCCACGATGATTAGACAACGGGTGCGCACGGAACGCACCGGGAAACCTGCGATCGCCCGCAAACCCTCCCCTAGAAGGTTTAGTCAAGAAGAGGTAGACCGAAAAATCGCGGAGGTGATCGCCAAAAAGGACCAAGAACTAGCAACCTTACGCATTCAGTTAGAGCAAGAACTTCAGGACCGAATACAGGCCGAATTTCGCAAGGCGCGAGATGCGGGATTGCTGGAGGCGAAAACGGAAGTCGCCGCAGCGCAGCAAGTGCGGGAAGAACTCCTGGCAAAAAATGTTGAACTTGCCGCCGAATTGCAACAAAAACAGGCGGAACTAGACGGGATTGCTCAGTTGCAGCAAGAGAATCAACTTAAGGATCAACGGATTGCGGATTTAGAGGCAGCTTTAGAACAGTCTAAACAAGAAAGCTGGGAAAATACCTTTAATGAAGAAGCCGCCAAAGTGGTGAATGCAGACTTAGAAAAAGCCTATCAGCCTTTGGTGGAAAAGTTGGACCGGATGACCCAAAAGGTGGCGCAGCAAGAGGAGGAACTCCAGCGCTATCGCCAGGGGGAACCGAAGGTGCAGGCAGAGGAATCGGAAGTGGGTCAAGAAACCTGGGCGATCGCTTCGGACTTTGGTCAGTTGGCGGAAACCCTAGATTTGCCCGGATGGAGTGGACGCGGTTACCGCGCTTCCGATGGAATGCTTTACACCAATTTAGTCTCAGCTATCTCTCATTTTATTCAAGATTTTCAAGGGGATTCTTCCTCTAATTCTCGCCATTTTTAAGGGGTGAGTTTTGGGTGGGAGCATCTTTCTCTACTTGAGCAGTAGGGAGCAAGATGCTCCCACTTCTCAATTCTAGGGTCTGACTGCTAGAAGACGCGGGAGTATCGCCCCTCATTAAAGAGCTGTTGCATCCGCTAATCGTTGCAGAGAGAGGGTTGCGGCTTCTGAAACTTGGGGATGACTATCTTTTGCCATGTATTTGAGGGCGGAGATGCTTTGTTCACTGGGTAAATGTCCCAAAGCTTCGGCGAGGCGTTGACGCACCAGCCAATCCTTGGACTGGACGAAGCGCAACAGGCGCTCAACGGCTTCAATACATTTAATTTCCCCAAGGGCGGCGATCGCCGCTTGTTGCAAGACCATTTCATCGCTATCCAAGGCACTGAGCAATACATCCCGCGCCCGTAGGTCCTTGAGATTTCCTAGGGAGACTGCGGCACTAAAGCGCACCAGCCAATCGGTATCCTCATAGAAGGCACGAACCAGGGGCTCAAAGGCTCGTTCGTCTTCGAGATAGCCCAAGGCCCCGGCTGCACCAGCACGAATGCTGTAATCTGACTCGCTTTCGAGGATTTTTACGAGAATTGGAAAGGATTGTGCAGTTGCTTTAATGCCTAAAGCAAAAACGGCCATGGATCGCACTTGCAGGTTCTCATCATTGAGGAGTTTTTCGATAAAGGGGAAGGCAACCGCAGCCGGGACGTTGCGCAAGGAAGCCAAACCCACCATGCGATCGCCGGAATTTTCACTGTCGAGCTTGACGGCTATTTCTTCTAAACTTAACAGGGACATAGATTCAGAAAATTTACATAACTTTACATTCACTTATTTATTATAGTAGCCAAGACCGAAGGATCGCGAGAAAATTGGTACGTTTCTAAGGAGAGATTTCCGAACCGGCGATCGCTGAGTCTGGGGGGATGGGTTAGAAAGCGGGTAACTGTCCTCTGGAGAGAAGAACACAGAGGCGATCGCCACTTCCTGGGTTATTCAGCATCCGTCATAGAAGCCTTGTGCTTGCGTTCATAAAGCTGCAACAAAATTGCTGCATGAACCTCCCGGGTGAGGGGATAAAAATAAACTAAAATTAAACCCACGATTAAAAACAGAGTCGGCAGAGGACCGATCACCATACGAATAGCAAACAAAGCGGAGTCCGGTTGTTCAGGAATCGTGGTACTTCCAGCGGATCCGATGAAACCCGACCATTTGAGCGCTTGTCCGACAAAGAAAATTCCCAACCCTAAGCCGAGTTTTTGTAAAAAGACCATACAGGAGTAGAAAATACCTTCCCGACGTTGCCCGGTATTTAATTCATCTAAATCAATCACATCGGTGAGCATGGACCACGGAATTAGATAAGCGGTTGCCACTCCCACACCGGCTAGGACCGCGAGCAAGAACATCACATCGCTGCGATCGCGAGGCAAAAAGAAGAGGCCAGCTTGAGCAATAATCCAAAACCCCATGCCCATAAAATAAACAGCTTTTCTCCCCACTGAGCGGCTAATTGCACTCCAGACAAATAGCATGATAATTGCTACCATTTGGACAATTAAAGCAACTTCAAAAAATGAATCTCGGCCCATCCAACTGACAACAAAATAGGGAATAACGGCTGTCGTTAATTGCAGCGCTAACCAAGAACACAGATAAATCCCAATCACAAACTGAAACGGACGATTGCTTAGGGCAATTTTAAACTGAGAAATCAGCGATAAATTGGTGGGGTCTGATGGGGTTTCATACCGTTCTCGGGTTCCAAAGACGCACCAATAGAGGGGAAAGACCGACAGAATCGCACAAAGGCCGCCTAGGGTGACATACATCTGTTTTGGGTCAGGAATGAGCTGACTTAAAACCACACCCAAAATCAGCGCTAAGATACTCCCACCAATGGAGAAGGCAAACCGAAAGCTGTTGAGACTGGTGCGTTCGTTGTAGTCCTCGGTGAGTTCGGGGGTAAGGGCTGTATAAGGGAGATTGACGGCGGTGTAAGCGGCGTGGAAAAAGATACTCACTAAGATGTAGTAGCCGAACAGTAACAATTTATTCAGGTCAGGGTCGGCACTGAAGTGAGGGACCAACCAATACAGGAAAAAAGACAGCCCAAAAGGCAAGGAGCCAAAGAGCATCCACGATCGCCTGCGTCCCCAACGAGACCGGGTGCGATCGCTCAACATCCCAATCACCGGGTCATTGATGGCATCCCACACCTTACCAATCATCAGGACCGTTCCTGCCAATCCTGGGTCTAAACCCGCTACCTCCGTTAAAAATATCAGCAGGGTAAACGAGATTAAAATTGTCGTGATCCCAGCCCCCATATCTCCAGCCCCGTAAGCTAGTTTTGTGGAAAGCCTGAGTTTTTCAGCCTGGGATCTATTGGAAACTGGATCGGAAGGGGATGAGTGATTCATGGACTTTGTTTTTTCCGGGGAAAGAGCGTGGCGGGATACCGCTATTGCTGGGGGAGGACAAGCGCCTGTGACGATACAAATTTCAGGGGGGCTTTTCTGTATTGTTGCATACGATACGGCTCATCAATTCTATGCTATCCTAGTCTATTAACTTTATTGGTTATTTGTAATTCTTGTTGCTACTGTTAGAAACCTTGCCCTGATGCGTGACCTTCATATCGGTTGGTCCGAGTACCACCAAAAAATAGAGCAGCTTGCGGTCCAAATTTATCAGTCCAATTGGCATTTTGACCAGATCGTTTGTATTGCCAAAGGTGGACTGCGGGTTGGGGATATTCTCGCCCGGATTTACGATCGCCCTTTAGGGATTTTGTCCACCGCCTCTTATGGGGGTGCTGATGGTCAACACCGAGGCGCCTTGAAAATTGCGCGCCACTTAACGGCGATCGGCGATACCCTCGGTCCCCATGTTTTATTAGTGGATGACCTGGTAGATACGGGAATTTCCCTCAAGGAAACCCAACAATGGCTGAATTCTCATTATGAAAATCAAATCCAGGAGATTCGCACCGCAGTCCTCTGGTACAAAGCTTGTTCAGCGATTCAACCGAATTATTATGTGGATTACTTGACCGATAATCCCTGGATTCATCAACCGTTTGAAGGGTATGAACAAATCACCCCAAAGCAACTTGCTCAGAGGTATCAAACCCTGGCAAGTTAATCCTCTTGCATCACGAATTTAGGGCGGAAATTTTCCAGGAGTTGGGTTCAGGGATTCCTTTGAGTGTTTCGGGCAGTTCCTGTTCCCGGTCCTCCAGTTAGGGAGGGTGGGTTTGAGATTAAACGCTGGGAATTCCAAACATTAACACCCAAATGGGGAGAGTGATTAATAAGCAAATAGAACCGAGTCCTAGGGCAGTCACGGCTAAATCGCGATCGAGATTGTAGGTTTCCGCTAAGACTAGAGTAGCAAAAGCTGGGGGCATTGCCGTTTGCAAGACTAGAATCAGGAGTGCAGGGCGATCGAGTCCCCAGAAAGATAGGATAATGCCGAGGCACAATGGCACAATTAGCATTTTAATAACCAGACTGACGGAGGCGGGTTTGAGACTACTCCAGGAGTGTAATTGGCTCAGTCTCATCCCACAAAGAATCAGAGATAAAGCGATCGCACTCCAAGCAAACCGTTGTAACCCGTCTTCCAATAAAGGCGGTAGGGGAATATCTCTCACCAATAAACCCAACCCTAAACTCCACAGGGTGGGATTGTAGAGGATGGCATGGATAAACTGTTTGTAACTTTTCGATCCCTCACCAAAGCGCGCCGCTAATACAGCACCTAAGCCATAAGCGCCGATCACCGTCCCTAACAAATCATAAAATAGCGCCCAGGCAAAATATTGTTCTCCTACTAATGCCAAAGCAACCGGATAGCCAATAAAGCCGGTATTACCGACCATTGTTGAGAGGACAAAACTGCCTTGGGTGGGGAGATGGAACCATTGGGATGATTGCTCCACCGATAGGGAAGCAGAACTGGGATGGGTTTTAGTCCTCAGCCAGATCCAGCTCAGTCCAACTCCCAGTAGAATTGCCACCCAGGCGATCGCTGGTGCTAACCAGATGGAACCCGACAAATCCGATCGCCGCACAAAGGCAATAACCCCAATGGGAACGCCAATCCAAAACAGAAATTTACCGATATAGAGGGGGATTTTCGGAGGCAGCAGCCGACCTAGAATAAATCCGAATAACGCTAATCCCCCGAGTTGGAGGTACAGTTTTAGGAGGTGAATTCCCAGGACGAGCATAATCATTTAAGGGAGGATTAGTTGTCATTGAGTAGGGGTTCTACCCAGGTGAAATCAAGAGCCAATCATGCAGCAAGTTGGGATTAATATTGCCATAGAACCAAGGGGGGTGTCCGTAGCACTTGACGCTAACTGGGGGGATTTTTCTCAGTGTTCCGTGTTCCGGGGTCCTTGGTCCCTTGAAAACTGACATCATGAGATGATGACAAACAACAAATGACCCATGACAAATGGTCCTTTGTCGGTCCCGATCTACAAGGATTCGGTAGAATGCTTTTTTAAGCCTGTAGGGGAGAGGGAAGCTCAACCCATGAAGGATCCTCGGTCCACTGATCCCTCACCGCTTCCACAGCCGTTCATTATCATAGTTTAGGCAATCCGAGTCAATCTGTAGGAGTCGAGTCATTGAATAAGGCAACTGTGTCGGGACAAGCGTCGAAAACCTCGACATTTATGGGGGAGGACATTCCTCAAGCGGTTAGAGATACCTCGGAGAAAGTCTCTCCTGCTCAGGGGTCCAAATCGGTCAAATGGATTGTATTTGTCATGATTGCTGGGACAGTGACCCTCGCTGCGGGGGTCCTGGTGGCATGGCAGGGGGGAATGTTGGGACTCGGAAATAACTCGCAAGTCACTCAAACTGAGCAAACTGAGCAAACTGCCTCCCCGGACCCTAATGCCACGGAGGACCCAAACGCCCCGAAAACTGAGACGTTACTGGGTCATTTACCTTATACAGAAGCCCCTCCCGAAGACCTTCAGCCGATTTCTGATGATGGGAGGATCCTGATGCGCCAAGCGGCAGCTAGAGCATTTTTAGACATGAAAGAGGCGGCGCGATCGCAAGGGGTCTATCTGGTGCCGATTTCTGGATTTCGCAGCGAAGAAGACCAGAAATATCTCTTTTTTGAGGTGAAAGCGCAACGGGGACAGGTGACGACGGAACGGGCAGAAGTGAGCGCACCTCCCGGGTACAGCGAACATCATACCGGCTATGCGGTGGATATTGGAGATGCCAATCTTCCCGCAACGGATTTGAGTCCGAATTTTGAAAATACCCCCGCCTTTCAATGGATGAAAGAGAATGCGGCCTATTATAGTTTTGAGATATCCTTTCCCAAAGGAAATACTCAAGGGGTGAGTTATGAACCTTGGCATTGGAGATTTGTTGGCGATCGCCACAGTCTGGAAACCTTTTATAAAGCCCGAGCCCAGGAAGTCCAAGAGACTCAACCCTAACTAAATTTTCTGTGGCTTTCATGCTTTTGAATTGTTGATCCTCCCCATCCCAACCCCTAAATCATGAGTCAAACAGCGCTTAATCTGGTTGCAATTTCGGTTTTTTTGATGACTCTTTCCGTATTGCTCGGACCCCTTTTAGAGTTATCGCCCTTGATTGGTGCGATCGCCACTGCCAGTCTCTTAGGATTTTTTACCCTAGATACCCTCGGTTGGCAAGGCAAAGGTGCAAACCTGATTGTTGATGTTTTTGCCGGAATGTCTGGAGATCATCGATCGCGAGTTGTGCGTCATGAAGCCGGACATTTTTTAGTCGCCTACTTATTAGAAATTCCCATTACCGGCTATGCGTTAAATGCCTGGGAAGCCTTTAAACAAGGCCAATCCGCAGGCGGTGGCGTGCAATTTGATGATCAAGAACTTCTGACCGAACTCCAAAAAGGCAGTCTCTCGGCCCAATTATTTGACCGTTATTGCATCGTCTGGATGGCAGGCATTGCCGCTGAAACCTTAACCGGCGATCGGGCCGAAGGCGGTGCAGAAGATAGAACTAAATTAAAAGCAATTTTGGCCCAAAACCGCAAATCTGCCACGGATGTTCAACTCAAAGAACGGTGGGCTATTTTGCAAGCTAAAACCCTCATAGAATCTCATTTAGATGCCTATCAAGCCTTAGTCACCGCAATGGAACAGCGACTACCCGTGAGTGAGTGTTATCAAATTTTAAACAGTCGGATTCCTATCAAGACTGAATAAATCAACCCGATTAATTCTAATTAACCGCTAAAAAAACTCCTATCAACCTGCTAGTATTTGTTGAAAAAGTCTTTCCACCTTAGAACGGCTGTTGCTCTGTGAACCTTAAACGTTTGAGGTAAAACCATGAAGAAATGTTGGAAAATTGGAACCTTACTAACCCCCGTGACACTGACTGCTGCACTGATGGCGATCGCGCCTTCGGGATTGGCTCAAGATTTTCCAATTACCAGCATATTTAGCATGGGTGTCGGGAGTGAATATCACGGCGGTTCAGCCGAGTTAATTGTCCCGGATACGGATACAACCACTCCAGCCTATGGCAATGATAGCCGCTTGCGTCGATATGAACTCCACGTTGCAAAAATGTTTGAAGTGACCATCTGGGAGTGTAGAGGGTCACGGGAAGGTTTCATGTTTTGGCAATACAAAGCAGGAAATGGTTCCCTAGATATGGGAGGATTTGAAATTACTTGTGCTTTGGCGGACGATATTCGGCAAGCTTACGGTTTGGGTAGAGCGGAACCTACAACAATTACCCGATTTGGACCTCGTTTAACGGGTAGAGTGACTAACACTGTACAAGTGCCAATTTTAAAAATAGAAGGAAATAAAATCGACAATTGGCTAAGTTTTGTAGAACGTTTTCAACCCGTTCCCTAATTTATAGCAATCCTCCCCATTGACTATAAACTTTCAGTTTCTTGATTCGTAGTAACGACTTCAATCGTTACTACGAATAGTGCAACATTTATCCTTATTCCTCGCCTGATTCTTCCTGATTATCAGAGTTTAACTCTTCCTCTGCCGGGTTTGCTTCATCCTCGTCAACGTTTAACTCTTCCTCTTCCCCTTCCGGGTTTGCTTCATCCTCATCAGAGTTTAACTCTTCCTCTTCCCCTTCCGGGTTTGCTTCATCCTCATCAGAGTTTAACTCTTCCTCTTCAGTATCTTCAGCCTCTTCAGTTTCAGCCTCCTCCAATTCAATATCTAGCTTAACTAAATCTTCCTGTGAAAGTTCTTCTCTGAGCAATTCTGCTACACGTTGGCGGATTTCTTGGTGTCGTTCTACCCCTTCATAGGCAAACCGATTATAACCTCCCCGTTCAATTAAGGTTTCGAGATCGGCAATTCGTTCTTTTGTCGGAGGGTGAGACGACATGAATTTCCAAAAGGAACTGCCTTCTCCATATTGTTCCTTAAGTTTCACCATGAGATTGCGCAATCCATCGGCAGAATAACCGGCAGAAGTGAGTAATCTAGTCCCGAGTACGTCGGCTTGTTGTTCCATATCTCGGCTATAATCAAGCACTAAGAGATTGGCTAATGTGCCACCAAAGGGAACATATCGCGCCATGTTGCCAATTAAATTGCCATGAGTGACCATTTGAAAGCCGTGAGATAGGACGGCATGAGCGAGTTCGTGGGTGATTAATCCGGCTAACTCGGCTTCAGTATCACTGTGGAGAATGGCCCCGGCATTGACGAAGATTTTGCCTCCCGGGAGGGCAAAAGCGTTGAGATTTTTGTCTTTAATGACATAAAACTCATATTCAAAGTCATCTCGTCCCGAGAGTTTAGAGAGTCTTTCTCCTAGTTCTTGAATGTAGGTGACAACTTCTTCATCTTCGACCATTTCTAACTGTTCAATGGCTTGATTAGCGATACTTCTGCCGATCGCCGATTCTCCTCTGGCTAACATGACTAAGGTTTCCACCGCAGACAATGCACCGAGTGGATTGCCGGTTAAGGCAACCCCGATCGCCCCAGTGACAACGTTACCGATCGCATTTCCCGCAATCTGTTTCCGAATGTATCCGCGAAATTTCCCGAAGTTATCTTCCGCTAAAGTGGCAAACTCTTCCGCATCCGGATGATCCGGGTTGAGAAGGGCAAATTGACGGGCGGCGATCGATGCTTCTAACCATTGTTCTGTTGCAGCGAGGGCGGCTATTTTCACCCGCAACAATTCGGGACTATTGGGATAAAAAGTGGTTGCTCTTTCTAACACTTCAACCGCTTTTTCTGGTTGTTCATAAGTGGTATAAGCTTCCGCGAGTAATAAATGTCCAGGGAGAAATTCCGGTGAAGCTTCCACGAGGAATTCTAGGGGAACGAAAATCCGCGATTCCAGTTGATTTTCCCATCCCGCTTGTGCTTCGCGCCAGTACACCCGGGAGGCGGGGGAGAGTTGTTCGGGATCCGTGAGGGGTTCGGGGAGAGTGGAAATTGCCGCTTGCTTCCCATCAGCGGAAAAAGGCGGTTTCACCTCCTGATAAATTGCCTCTGCTGCGGCAATATCCCCGGCGACATAGAGGCGATCGGCTTCTGTCAATCGTTCTAAATGGCGGCGTCTTTCCGCTTGTTTTGCCGCTTCTTCTGGATCTAGCTTATATTCTTCTTCTGATGTCTCTTCTCCCTCATCTGAGGTTTCATCTTTGGGAGATTCCGGGTCCTCTTCCTCCGGTGGCAACTCCTCCGCCTCGTCTGAGGTTTCGTCTTTGGGAGATTCCGGGTCCTCTTCCTCCGGTGGCAACTCCTCCGCCTCGTCTG
>CBFGOM010000068.1:0-29948 GCA_965650385.1 uncultured Oscillatoriaceae bacterium | reverse complement strand
CCTTCACTCCTAACCCCAAAAAAGCACGGATGAGACAGTCTTATCCGTGCTTTTTTACAGCCACTGAACCGGGAGGCCACTTGAGTAAAATTACTGAGCTGCAATGAAGAAAGTTTAGCAACTCTTTACACAACCTTTAGAAAACTCCATCATAACTTTATAGAAGGTGAGAGGGGTTACGAATAAGATGGGGACAGGTAATCAGAAATCCTATTGTTACTACTAAACCCTAGAGTTGCGCCCTTCGCAAATTCATAGAAGAGGGCCGCACAATGACCCAAACGGGGTCCCGTGTATTTACCGGAAAACTTCCAAACGATCGCGCCTTTAAGGTGATGGCGATCGCACTATCCCGGGAGACCCGGAGATTTAATAAAGCATCCGCAGTACCTAGCGGATTCCGTAACCTAAACCCACTTGCACATTCTTGAGGAGACCCCCACCATGACCGGATTCATCAACAAACTTGCAGTCGCTACTTCTGTTGCCATTGGGATGAGCGCGATCGGCAGCGCCTCCGCCTTTGCTGGGACTTTAACAAACCCTCAATTTGGTGGAACGGCTGCTACAGACTACTTATCATACTGCTCCAATGGAAGCAGCACCTTTGCCGGACCCACCTGCACGGATTCCTTATCTACTATCCTTTCCGGTAATAGCAGCGCCCCAGGCGGTAACATCGAATTAGCAAAAAGCAGCGAACAAGCTGGGTTTGATTTTACTAAAAATACCGCTTTAACGGGCAAAATTGGCGGTAAAGATATTGTCATCAGCAGCTTAACCCAAGCTGACTGGATGACCGTTATGGGGAATGGCAAAACTCTACTCTCTCAATGGTTAGACGATGCCTTTCTCGCCAACAACGTCCCCTCTTTCATCAAGCCAGCAGTTCAGGCGGCTTTTATCGCCAAGAATGGAATGCAGCGTTTCAGTGACCCCAATATTTCCTATGTCAATCAAGATAACGGCACTGGGGAAATCAGTATTGGACTGGCAGGACACTTGAATGCTTCCACGATGTTGAAACAGGCGATCGGAAACGCCACAATCACACTGCCGTTTATAGGAACAGTGCCTCTCGCCAACTTGGTCCCTGCCAATGTCCAAGCCAGCGAATTGGTTAAAGTGGTCTATAACAATGGTCCCGCTAAATTCCTCTATAGCTTTGCTGCCACTGCTTCGGGTCAAGCCAACACCAGCGGCATTGGTGCAGATGGGGTCTCTCATAATGGGAACTATGAAGTTAAACTCGCAGGTGTCCCCGTCACCTCGGTTCCCGAACCCTCTACCATGCTTGCACTCCTAGCCGTTGGCGGTTTATTTGCCAGCAAGAAGCGCAAATCGGTCAAAAATGCCTAAATGCCTGTGTGAAACGCTCCCTAGCAGTTTCCTAACCCGCAGGCTTCATTCAGCCTGCGGGTTTTTGCTGGAAATTGCTCAGAGGGTTGCTATACCGAATTACAAACTTGCTTGCAATTTATCCAATAAACCTTCGATATAATCCAAGGCACTGGCGATCGTCTGGGGATTTTCGATATCTACATCCACATACTTCCGCAATGCCTCCACCTGATTGAGACTCCCACCTGCCGCCAATAACTCCAGATATCCGGGAATAAAATCCTTACCTGTTGTTAGATACTTTTGATAGCAGGCTAAACTCACAATATTAGAAGCAGCGTATTGATAGCAATAAAAAGGTTTGAAGAAGATATGCCCAATTCGTGCCCAGTCATACTGGTGTTCGGGTAATAATTCTACCGCATTTCCACAGAGATTGCGATATAACTCCATCCACTTCTCATTGACAAATTTCGCATCAAAACTCCCTTCTTTGGCGCGATCGTGAATTGCCAATTCTAACCGACTAATCGTACTTTGCCGAAATAGCAAATTGAACTGGTCTTCTAACTGCCGAGTAAGCAAGGACTTCATGAGTGCTTTATTGTCTGCGGAAGTTTTCAGCAGATAATCCAGCAACAGCAGTTCATTAAAGGTTGAAGCAATCTCTGCGAGGACCAAAGGCGGATTGCTATTATAATAAGACTGAGCATCATCAATCCAAGCAAAATGTAACCCATGACCCATTTCATGCGCCAGGGTAAACAAAGAATTGTAATCGTCTGTGTAAGAGAGCAATAAATAACTGTGTTTACCGTGAGAGTAGGCGCAAAATGCTCCACCCCGTTTCCCGGGACGAACCTTGGCATCAATCCAATTTTTCAGGAAAAATTCTTCGGCACGCCGCGCATAATTGACATCAAACTCTTGTAGGGCATTGAGTAAGGTTTCTACCCCAGTTTTATACTTGAGGGGGGGTAAAGGTTCTTCTTCTTCAGTAGTCCAAGGTGCATAGAGATCACAAATCCGGATTTTCTGGCCGAGGGCTTTTCCTTTGAGTTGATAGTAGCGCTCGAACAGTTCAAACCGACTGGCTGTCCCATCCATAATAGCACGGAAAACAGGTTCGGAAACTTCATCCGCTAACAATTGCTTATGCAAGGTAGAGGAATACTGGCGCATCTGACTTTCGATGCGATGATCCTGCGTGACGGTATTCAGAATAAACCCGTAGAGGGAGTTATGCTGTTTGAGGACATTTCGGACTGAGAGATAGGTATTGTACCGCACTTCCGGCGAGGGATGAAACAACAAAGCGCTCAATTCCGCTTCATTGCTGGCACTTTTGCCGTCGGGGGTCGTTACGGGTTCATATTCTTGTTCTCCCAAATGCACCGATCGCAATTGGATAAACGCTTGCCGACCCGTGAGACTATCTTGATTGCGCGTTTGTTCGATTTCTTCGGAAAGGGTATGAGGACGAAACTCAGCAATTCGATGGAGATAATGGGTATAACTTGCTAGTTCTGTTGCTGCTAGTAATTGATTGAAATTCTCTTCTGAAATCTGCTGTAATTCCAGGTCAAAAAAGAGCAATTGATTTTCAATGGCTGTTAAAGCTTCCATGACTTGATCCAGCAGTTGCTTCGCTTGTGTATTGCGGGTATCTGCGGAAAAGGTTAGGGAAGGATAGGCATAAACATAACCAGAGATTTGCGCAATTTCTTCCAATTCCTGTAAACAATCGGCGATTTGCTCGGGTTTGAGGGTCGCCACATTGCCACGATAGGTACGACGAAATCCCGCAGCGCGATGCTGAAGGACTTCTAAATCATGCTCGATTTGCGGGTCATCAAACCCTTGATAAAGGTCAGATAAGTCCCACTCTTGAGGATTTTCCAATTGAGCGATCGCCGGGGATTGAGGGGTTTGAACCAAAGTAACACTCCTTTGTAACAGGTTGCTACTTCTATTATGAGGGAAATTTTACCCTTTATCCACACCCAGTCCGAGTACGGCGATCGGAATGGAGTCATTTGTCATGTGGAGTGGGTCATGTGGGGTTGGGCATTTGTTGTTTGGGTTTTGGGGTTTGATAGTGGGGTAGGGATAATGTCAAAAATTAGGGTTAAGGTGCGATTAAATGCTCTTCTGAACGGCGATATTGGGCTTTAAGACGCACTCGTTTGATGGGAAGCCAGACCATGATTCCTATTACGGGAATGCCGGTGATTGCCGCAGCAGTGATGAGCAATGGAGTCCAGAATCCTAACTGTAAAGCAATGCCACAACTGATGCCAGAGGCAGCAGTTAATAGGGAAAGCACCGTTGCTATTTGTAGTCCAAATTCCTTGGTAATTCCGGCGGCAGCCCAGATTGAGGCCACGCCGGTAATTGCTGTGGCAGCTAAAGTTCCAGCGCTGGCCCAGGAGCCAATTAGACTGGCCCCAGCAGCCATTCCGAGGGTAAATCCAGCGATCGCAGCCATGAGGGTTGTTGCCACAGAAGTCAGCAAAAATTTCACGACAAATCCTTGCTTTCCAGCCAGTTTAGCCAGCCCCGCCCAAGCGAGAAATCCACTCAGGGCGATCGCAATAGGTGTGGCGATGGAATGAAGGGCTAACATTCCTCCGGCACCGGCTGCTAAAAATAATAATCCTAATGAACTATAGGGTAATTTTTGAGTCGAAATTGGAATAGGAGCGGTTGTAATTTCTAGGAGAATTTTAATTGGATTGGGCATCCCATTATGTTCTAATAAAAGTTGTCTTTGATAGGTTTGATTGGCTCGTAATTGCCGAGTATCTATCTTGATTTGAATTTCCGAACGATTCTTTTTAAACTGTGCAGGAGAAAAGGAAATCCAAGCATGAGTATCAGGACTATGAGGCGGGTCCTGGGGATGGGGGACAACCTGCCATTTTCCACGAAGTTGGGTGTCAGGTACGGGGTTTTTAATGGAGAGGGTGTGGGTCATTTGTTCCCCTAGGGTTGAGGCAGTTGCGGTAATGTGAGTTTGGCTGAGATGAACTTCCGGTGTGCGGACGATATAAATGGGTTCCAATGCGGCCAAAGCTGTTGCTGCATCGGGGAAACGATTGCCCGGATTCGGTTGAACCATTGTTTCTAACCATTCAATCCAGCGCCAACTCACTTTAGGCGTGAGATGTTTGAATTGGATTCGATAATCTTCATCGACCAACTGGGCGATCGCAACGGATGGAGTGCCCGTCAGTAAACAAATTAAGGTAGCGCCTAACCCGTAAAGGTCGGAAGCAGCAGATAATTGGCGATTCAGGAGTTGTTCAGGGGGCATAAATCCCATTGTTCCTTTGACCATACTGCTCATTGCCACATCTTCTGCACCCAGTTTAGCAAAGCCAAAATCAACAAGATATAAAGTTAGGCGATCGCTGACTAGGATATTTTCTGGTTTAATATCCCGATGAATCACCAACGGAGTCCGAGTTTGCAGATAAACTAAGATATTTAAAGCGGCGATCGCCAGTTCTTTGACCTCATCCGCCTCAAAACTGCGCGGAATTGCCAGGGATTTGGCATCTTTATACTCCTGTACCATACAAAACCCATCGGCAGTCTCAAACGAATCCAAATATTTAGGAATTCCGGGGTGATTTAACTGTTGCAACACCTCAATTTCCCGTTCCACTGCCCGATAAGCAGACCAATCGGAACCACTGGTAGCAAATTGGAATTGTTTAATTGCGACGGATTCTGGTCGCTGCTGATTCACTGCCAAATAAGTCACCCGACCTCCGGCGCGATTATGGCCTAGTTCTCGGATAATTTTATAGCCGTTCGCGCTAAAGTCAGGAAAATCATTCATAGTGGGAAATCGCTAGGGGCTGTTTTTATTGTAAGAGATGGGGAAGATGGAGATGGGGGAGAGACGGAAGATGATAATGACCGCAAGTTGTTACTACAAACTTCTGCATCCTCCCCATCTTCCCCATCCTCCTACGATCGCAACTGTTTCAAGAGAGATTTAACCTCCTCGGGAGTCAAATCTCGCCATTGACCCGGTTGTAACCCTGCTAGGGAGAGGTTGCCGATGCGCGATCGCACAAGGCGCAGGGTGGGAAATCCGACAGCGGCAGTCATGCGTCGAACTTGGCGGTTTTTCCCTTCTGTGAGGGTGATTTCCAACCAGGCGGTGGGGACAGTTTTGCGAAAGCGGACCGGCGGATCGCGGGGGGGGAGTTCGGGTTCTGTGGGTAACAGTTGCACGGTTGCGGGTCGGGTGCGATAATCCTGAATCTGGACGCCGTTGCGAAGGCAGTCGAGGGCCTGTTCGTCAGGGATCCGTTCCACCTGGACCCAATAGGTTCGGGGATGGGCGTATTTCGGGGAGGAGAGGCGATGTTGGAGGGCACCATGATTGGTTAATAGCAACAGTCCCTCACTGTCTAAATCTAGGCGACCGACCGCATAAATGTCGGGAATGTTAATGTAATCTTTTAAGGTAGGGCGTTGAATCCCTGTGTTCTTGCCGTCGCGATCGCTAAATTGACAAAGGACGTTATAGGGTTTATGAAACAAAACATAATGGTAAGACACAGCTCAATTCACAGATGAAAAAATAGAAGGGATTAACCTATCAGAATCGGGGATTTTTTTGTGATGGGAAGGACACAGCATGGCCGTGTCCTCAACTGGATGACTACGAAAATGTTAACTATTGGAATTCACTGTAAAACAGGTGGTTAACCAGTCTAAAATCAGGGGATTTACGACCTCCGGACGTTCATCATGGGGACAGTGCCCGGTATTGGGAATTGATTTAAAGGTAAGCGTCCGGTCCGGGTGAGACTGTTGGAAAATTCGACTTCCCGCGATCGGTGTCCAAGGATCATCTTCTCCCCATAATACTAATAACGGATGGGTAACAAGGGGTAAAATCTCTGCGGGAGGTGTTCCTGGCGGTGCACTCAAAATTGAGGCAAACACTTTTTGCGCCCCTTCATCACAGGAGGGTTCGTATAACAAATCGACCAACTCATCGGTAATCGCCTCCCGATTGCGATACACTTGGCGCAAAGTATTCCGAATTCGGTGTTTCTGGCGAATGCGGTTAAACAGGAACGTTCCCACGGTGGGGGAACTGACTAATTTGCTAAAAGTACCCATCACGAATCGTAAGGGTGGATTGAGTTCTTCAGGGCGATGATTTAACCCTCCCGCACAATTAATTAAAACACCCCCGGCAGACTTTTCGGGGTGATTTGCTACCAGCATCAGACTTAGCAATGCACCAATGGAATTGCCGATAAATACGGTTGGTTCCTGGATATGTTCCCTCCAAAAATCCGTAATCAGTTCTTCCCACAGTTCCAGGGTGTAATTCAAGGGGGCTTTATCTGACCCACCAAACCCTAGCAAATCAAGGGCAAACACGCGATATCCCCCTTCTGCCAGGGCGGGAATGTTCTTGCGCCAATGGCCGATAGAGGCCCCGAATCCATGAATCAGGAGGAGGGGAGAACCGACCCCTTGGACGGCATACTGAATTTTATGGCCGTTCCAAATCCAGGTCTCCTTGGCGATCGCAGTTGGTAGTCTAAGCTGTTGTGTGGTCACGGTCTCTATTATTAAGTTTAGTAAACTCTCTTGATCATAATCTAGGACATCCAGACTGGGAAGGGCGAGAAACCCCAGGACCCGAAACCGGGGTTCTGTAGCCAATTTTGGGGATGTAGCATCGATGGGGAAGGCAAACAGGTTTGTCATCCCTACCCCAAGACCAAAAATCATTCTATTCCCTAACTTAGGGCGAAGTTAGGGGGAGTTTACCCGGTCTGTGTGAGGCGTGTCTTTGAAAGGATATCTCCTTTTTTATGGGGTCATCAATGTTAAAATTGATAGCATAGTGAGTTGAAAGTAATGGGAGAATGGGTACAGCGTTGCAGTCTCAGAAGAATCGGAGTTATGCCATTATTGGCACCGGGGCGATCGGCGGATTTTATGGCGCGAAACTCCAGCAGGCAGGGTTTGAGGTGCATTTTTTGCTGCATCGCGATTATCAGTTTGTGCGCGATCGCGGATTAAGGGTGGATTCCGCTTGGGGGGACTTTACCCTCGACTCCCTGAATGTTTATAACGATGTCCACCAAATGCCGCCTTGTGATGTGGTTATGGTTGCATTAAAAACTACCCAAAATTTTTTACTGCCCACGCTGTTACCACCTGTTCTAAAAGAATCTGGGGCGGTATTAATGTTACAAAATGGGCTAGGCAATGAAGAGGCAGTTGCCCCGATTGTGGGTCCGGCTCATATTTTGGGTGGATTATGCTTTATTTGCTCTAATAAAGTTGCAGAAGGTCATATTCACCACCTGGATTATGGCGTGATTACCCTGGGGGAATATGCACCGGATTATCAACCCTTGGGAATCACCTCTACCCTCCGAGAGATTGCCGGGGATCTGGAAACGGCGGGAATTCCTATCCAATTTGCTGAAGATTTACTCCTCGCCCGGTGGAAAAAATTGGTGTGGAATATTCCTTATAATGGGTTGTCAGTTGTTTTAAATGCCAGAACTGATGAGATTATGGCACATGAATCGACGCGGCTTTTATCTGAAGCGTTAATGCGCGAAGTCGTGGCGATTGCCGCTGCCTATAATCGAGAAATTCCCGAAAGCTTTATTCAAAAAATGCTGGATCATACGGCCAAGATGAAGCCTTATATCACCAGTATGAAATTAGATTATGATTACCACCGACCCTTAGAAATAGAATCTATCGTGGGTAATCCTCTGCAAGCAGCGATCGCCAAACAAATCCCCGTCCCCAAAATTGCCATGCTTTACGCTCAATTAAACTTTATCAACACTCGAATTAAAGACCAAACCCCTCTCCTTTCTTCTCAATAACGACTTTAATTGTTGTTGCCTCTTCCCCCTGAATCACCCTCAACTACCTGGTACAATTATGGATGAACGCTTAATCAAATCCGGACTCCCTCAACCCCCCACCTTTGCTCACCTCAGCGATGAACGATTGTATCGTAAACAGCGCTTGGCAGCCGCATTTCGCTTGTTCGCCCACTTTGGATTTGATGAAGGAGTGGCAGGTCATATTACCGTTCGAGATCCGGAATTTCATGACCAATTCTGGGTGAATCCCTTCGGAATGTATTTCGGTCATATTCGCGTCTCGGACCTCGTATTAGTCAACCATCAAGGGGAAATTGTAGAAGGAAATCGCCCGATTAATGCTGCGGGATTTGCCATTCATTCCCAAATTCACAAAGCACGTCCTGATGTGATTGCAGCAGTACACGCTCATTCCCTCTATGGCAAAACCTGGTCTACCCTGGGACGACTCCTTGACCCTCTCACTCAAGATGCTTGTGCGTTTTATGGGGATCATGCCTTATTGGATGACTATACCGGGGTGGTGTTAGAGGTAAGTGAGGGCGAACGATTAGCGCGCACTTTGGGAAATACTAAGGCGATTATCCTGCGTAATCATGGACTACTGACGGTAGGTCATTCTGTCGATGAAGCAAGCTGGTGGTTTATTACAATGGATCGGTCCTGTCAAAGTCAACTGATGGCAGAGGCAGCGGGAAACCCCATCCGGATTGCCCCAGAAATTGCTCACTTGACTTATACTCAGGTGGGAAGTCATTACATAGGGTGGTTTAGCTTTCAGTCGCTTTATGACATGATCCTTCGCCAGCAGCCGGATTTATTGGAATAAATATCGCTGTTACTCCCAGTTGTTGCTAACTAGAAGCACTTGTATAAAACCGGAGGGCGAACCGCCAAAAAGCCATTGAAGCCAAAAAGAGCGCGATCGCCAAAAGGGCAGCCCCGGCAATCCAACTGAATTCGACCCGTCCTAACACCGACTCGGCGGGTACAGTAGTGAGAAAGGCAACGGGGACAATAAAGGTGAAGAAAAAGCGATAGGCAACGGGATACGCTACCATTGGGAATCGCCCCGCTTCCAGTAATCCTCTGAGGACTTGAGTAACATTCTGTACTTTGACAAACCAAATACTAGTCGCACTTAACATAAACCACAGGCTATAAAGGCTGATAGTTCCAAAGAGTAAGGGAATCAAGCTGACAACATAGTTAACAGGGGGTAAATTCAAGCGACTACCGGCATAAACAATCAGGAGTAAGCCTAAAATAATATCCGGTAGTCCCCAGAGGGAAATCGTCCGTCCAGATAGCCAAAATTGAGAACTGACGGGTTTAAGTAGGACAAAATCTAACGTCCCTTCCTGCACTTGTCTGACAATCGTATTCAGATTAGGGGCGAGGAAAGTGGAGGAAAAGCCTTGGAGAATGGTAAACACGCCCAAAACTACGAGGGCTTCTTCCCATTGCCACCCAGCGAAATTGTAGTTCGTACTGTAGAATAAGGACAGGGTAAACCAACTCCCTGCGAGGTTTCCGAGGCTACTGACGGAGGCGATCGCAAAATTGACCCGATATTCGAGTTCAGCAGCGATCGCAGTTTTCCAAAATAGTAGGAGTACCGACCAATATAGTAAGAATACTGACAAATATCGTTTCATTTTTTTTCAGAATTTTAGAAGATCATAAATTGGCAAGGGTCTAAATTAGTCCGTTTTTATTAGCGTAGCGCACCGATCGCCCCTTGAGGAAATCTGAAACTCCCGAGGGACCTCGATTTGGCCCCAGTGGATCATCGTCCTCAGCTTTATGTCATTCAAAGGAGTCATTTTTTCATAAGTATCTCCCAAAGTGATATCAAAAGCCGTCCTACGGCTGGAGTGATAGCCCGTTATTGGAGATATTTCATCAATCTAGCAAAGCACATAACACATGAACAACTTTAGCCGATTATTGCGAGATAAAAAAGATTTAATTTTAGAACAATGGATTATCTTGGTTCGTCGTAAGCAAGAGATGGGGATAACGGGTGAAATTCCTTATCAAGCAATTCAGGATACCCTACCTAAAATCATTGAGGCGATCGCCTCTCTCATCGATCCCTTAGAAGAAAATGAGCAAAGCACTCTATTACAAACGGTTTTAGAGCATGGATTTATAAATTTACAACCCGACTACAAAGCTCAAGAAATTGTCCGGGAATATGGATTAGCCCGAGAGACTATTGTAGATATAATCGAGAAACAACTCGAAGAGAGCAATCCAAAAGAAGTGATTCGGGTGATGCGTTTGATTGAGCAGGCAATGGATGAAGTGATCAGACTTTGCTTCGCCAGTTATACCGAAGAACAATTGCAAGAATTACAGATTTTATATGCCCAACTCAAGCTCACTAATCAAGAACTGGCGCGATTAGTCCGGGCAAGTCAAGAAAATCTAGCCTACCTTGCCCATGAATTAAAAACTCCCCTCACTTCGATTATTGGCTATTCTGATCTCTTTTTACGGGAACACCGAAAACATTTAGCGGATTGGGAGAAGGCGGTTCCTAATTTAGAGCATATTGAAAAAGTGCTGCGCAACGGACGACAGTTACTCAAATTAATTAACGATGCCTTGGAAATTTCGCGCTATGAATCTGGGAAACTGCCGCTGCATTTGATGGAAACCAATGTGCGTAATGTCATTAATTTAACCGTAGAAATGGTTGAATATATGGCCCATGCTAAAAATATTACCATTGAAGTAGATTGTGATCAATCTTTTAATCTAATTGTGAGTGACCCCTTACGGTTACAGCAAGTGCTCACTAATTTAGTGACCAATGCAGTTCGTTATACCGACAAGGGAACCGTCCTCATTCGCTGCCAAGTGATCTCGGAAGAGAATTGGTCAATCACGGTAATTGATACCGGGGTTGGAATTGAAGAAAAAGACCAATCTAAAATTTTTGAACCCTATTTTCGAGTATCGGGTCGCGATCAAACCTTTTTGCCTAATAGTACAGGACTCGGACTGGCGATCGTCTCGCGGTTAGTTAAATTGTTACAAGGCAATATTCAAGTGTTTTCAGAAGTCAATGTCGGGTCTACCTTTACGGTGACTTTACCCCTCGAAATTCAGGCATAATCAACGCGTAGAGGAATTTTTCAGAAGCTCAAAACCTGTTTCCCTCTCCGCCTTGCCTAGGACTTGAAACAGTACCCTCTCCCCTACCCCTGGGCTCCTCTAAACAGAGCGGTTTTTTATTGACATTCGAGTATTTTTATGGTACTATTAAATCTCTATTTTTTAAAACTTAAATGCCCCGGGAACCTAAGAGAAATAAACTTTTTGCTTTTCCTAGAGAACCCCTAACTCCCGTAATTAATTAAAGAGCGGCTTCAAAGAATTCACTAAGGGGTCTAATAATAGGTAACCGCTAAACTTACGCAAAATAGCGGATGTCTGTCGGGTAACTTTTAGTATAAAATAAGAAATAAATTAACAACTCAGGTTACTGAACCCAAACGGGTCAACTTTAGGGGTTAATCACCCTAGTCCCAACCCATAAAAGTGACAGCAGTATAGAGAATTCTCTATTGATTAACCTTGCCAGGGCTAGCACTCTGTCATTAATGAATGTTGGGAAATTGAAACTTCCTACAGAATAATTTAGTCCCTTACGGTAGATTTGGAGACTCAAATGATTACTCAACTATTCAGCAAATTTCAAAATAAGCTCTTAGTTTTACTGTTCCTGAGTACATTCATTCCCGTGGCGATTGTCGGTGGATATAGTACCCTGTCCTACCGAAAAGTTTTAACCGAGTTACTCTATAATCAAATGGCCCGTCAAGGGACGGATAGTGAATCAAAAATTAGTTCTTTTCTCAAAAATGTTAAGGCTGATGTCTTATACCTCAGCCAAACCCCGCCTATTCAAGGCATGGTGAGATCGCGAGCGAATAAAGGAATCGACCCCCTAGATAAGTCGTCTTATCAAGAATGGAAAGCTCGATTAGAAATTATTTTTTATTCTTTTCTGGACTCTAAGCCTTATTATTATCAACTTCGCTATTTGGATGAAAAAGGGAATGAGCTAGTCCGCATGGACTTAAAAGAGGGAACGATTCAGACTATAAGCAATTCCCAACTGCAAAATAAGGCAAATCATGACTATTTTATCGAAACGATGAAATTAAGTCCCGGAGAAATCTTTGTCTCTCAGGTTAACTTGAATCGGGAACAGGGAGAAATAGAAGTTCCTTATATCCCCGTGATTCGCTACAGCACGCCTATTTATAGTGCAGCGGGAGAAAAAAAAGGAATTATCATTGCCAATGTATTTGCTGATTCTTTTTTAAGAATGGTCGATGAAAAAACGAGGGAAGACTCTAATGAAGCATTTATTATCAATCAAGAAGGCTACTACATTTATCACCGAGATCAAAGCAAGGAATGGGGATTTGACTTAAACAAACAGGAGACTGTAGTCCAGGATTATCCTGAAAATATTAGTCAAAAATTATTGTCTTTTCAACCGGGGTTTATTTCGGAAGGGAGTGACTGGGTGATTAGCTACAATCCAATTTTTCCCAATAATCAAAATATGAAAAATGGGTTTGTAGTGGTGTATGCTGCACCGAAAGATTTAGTGTTTGCCCCGATTAATAACTTAACCCGAGTTGCGATTCTGATTACTGGGGTTGCCTTGGTGATTGTTCTCCAAATCGGGAGTCTGATTTTAAAGAATTTACTCGGTTCGATTCGAGAGATTACTGGGGTGGTTTCCTCTTTTTCTATAGAACTGTTGGCAACCATTGAACAGCAGGAACGAATGACGGTGCAGCAGTCGGCATCGGTACAAGAAACAACGGTAGCGATCGATCGGATTAATGCCGCTTCTGCCGATTCAGCACGACAAGCACAAAATGCTGCGCTGAGTGGAAAACACGCCTTAAGTCGAGTAGAAGAAGGGAGCAAAGCGGTGTCCCAAACTTTTGAAGAAATGGAAACTTTGAAAGAAAAGGTAGAGGCGATCGCCTCGCGAAGTTTCAGCTTAAATGAGCAAACTAATAAAATTAGCACCATCTCTAATTTAGTTAGTAACCTAGCCACAGAGACTAATATGTTAGCACTCAATGCAGCAGTAGAAGCGGTTCGCGCCGGAGATCAGGGAAAAGGGTTCGGCGTGGTTGCCTCGGAAATTAGAAAACTAGCCGATCGCAGTAAACAATCCACCCAAAATATTTCTACTTTAGTGCAAGATATTGAACGGGCGGTTAATTCAATGGCCCTGGCGGCTCATGAGGGCCAAACGAATGTAGAAACCGGGGTGAAAATCGCTCAAAATACCGCCGAAGTGTTTACAGATATTGCCGGGGGGATGGAACAAATTGTGGAACATACCCAGCAAATTGCGTTCACCGCACAACAACAATCCTTGGCGATCGAACAGGTGATGACAGCCATGAACGATCTCACCCATGAAGCAGCGGAAACCGCAACGAGTATGACTCACGTTAAAACCGGGATTCAAAAACTCAACGAAACCGCCTTAAATCTGAAATCCATGATTTGAGTTCAAATCAAGCCCCCATCCCGGAATATTGGCGCAATCCGCGACGCCACAACCAGCGATTAATAATCCAAAAAAGGGCTACCCAAGCGCACATAATGGCAACACTGGGGAGAACATTCACCGGTAATCCGACCAATAGCGCTGCTGGAAAGTGAATCATATAGGGAAACGGTGTCCATAAAACCACTTGGCGCACTGATTCCGGGAATACCTCTAAAGGAGCAACCATGCCGGAGAAAAACAGATAAAATAAAAACCAAAATTGCTCGATCGCATTCACTCGTTCTATCCAAAACCCCAACAGTGCAAAGGTATATTGAATCAAAAAGCGCAGGATAAATCCCAATAAAACAACTACAATCCACAGAAAAACCCGTCCTAAATTGGGGACCCAAAACGCATCGGGATATAAAGCAAAAAAGACTAAAATCAAGAGACCAATAAAGGGAACCCGAGCACTACGTTCAGCGACATGAGCCGCCACATGATGCCATACCGGGTCCAAAGGTTGTAATAACCGCATCGAGAGTTTTCCTTCTACAACTTCTTTTTCAAACTCCCAAACTACCCACACAACATTAAATTGTCGGACGATAAACGCTACTAAAAAATACCGAGCAAACTCCACGGGGTTTAAAGCAAACCCGCCGTTTTGAGAGGCTTCTAACCAGAGTCCCATTAAAATAAACGGCAAACACCCTGACAGCGCCCATAGCACAATTTCGGCCCGATATTCCAGCATATAAGCATAATGAACCGCAAATAAAGTGGGAGCAATTCTGAAAAAACGTCTCATAAATTTTAGGGGGTTAACAGATTAGGGTATGGGTCGAAAGAACGAGTTTAAAAACCAGATTTTTTAACACAATTTGGGGAATTTGCATCAACTGGCGTGAGAAACCGGGCGTCTGGTCCTTACGGAATAATTTAGGCGATCGCCCCAGCGGTAAAGACTCGTCCAATCACTTCTTCAATCGGGGGTTCAGTCACTGTTAAATCTAAGATTTCAAAATCATTTAAAATCTGACTCACCGTAGCCGTTAAGGTATCCTGACGCACCAATAATCGCACGGACTGACCCGCTATTTCTTCCACTTCACCATACTTCGAGATTTGTTGTCGCAATTTCTCCGGGTCAGCCACCGCCTGAGTTAACTCTAATTGCACCTCCCGATAGGGCGCAAATCGCTCAACTAACCCATCCAAACTCCCATCATAAATCAGTTGACCAGCATAAATTAAAATCACGCGATCGCATAGCGCCGTAATATCCGCCATATAATGACTTGTTAACAAAATCGTCGCCCCAGTGCGTTGATTATAGTCCCGTAAAAACTCCCGGACTGAAGCTTGTCCATTCACATCTAATCCTAAAGTCGGTTCGTCCAAAAAAAGAACATCAGGATTGTGCAATAATGCCGCCATTAATTCCGCTTTCATCCGTTCCCCGAGGGACAGTTTTCGCACAGGTTGATTGAGCTTTCCTTGGAGGGATAGCATTTCCGTTAATTCCCCAATGCGTTGCCGACATTCTTGCTCTGGAATCCCATAGACCACCCCATTAATTCGCAACGAATCTAAGGCCGGTAAATCCCAGAGTAACTGTTGCTTTTGTCCCATGACTAAGGTAATTTTTTGCAGAAACGCTTCTCTGCGTTGAAACGGTACATGACCGGCCACTTCCACCCGTCCACTAGAGGGATGAATGAGGCCGGTTAGCATTTTTAAAGTCGTGGTTTTTCCCGCCCCATTAGGTCCTAAAAATCCCACCACTTCCCCCGGTTGAATTTGAAACGAAACATCCTTCACCGCTTCGATATTTCGATAGGTCCGATGAAAAAAGTGATTCAGAGTTCCTTTGAGTCCAGGTTGTTTGATGGCAACGGGATAAACTTTACTGAGATGTTCGGCAACAATGATTGACATAATAATTCTTTTTACTAAAACCGCAACTTATCCGGTGAAAGTTTTATCTAACCCGCCCCAGGTAGACAGGGTTCGAGTCCCCCCATGCTTTCGGGGATAGGTTTATTTTAGCTCAAGGGAGCAACTCTTTTAAATCCACAACCCGAACCACGGGACGCGGATGAGTAAAAATCAACCCATTATGGCGATAAACGAGAATCAATTGGACAACTAGACGCTCAAAAATCTCAATGATTCGACCGAAACAATGGCGACTTTTAAAATGTTCTAAAGGGGAAGGAGTCCGCTGAATTAACCACTCGGTGAGTTGGTATTTCCAGGACCGAGTTCCCCGTTTAGAGATTTGCAAAATTGTCCCGGGAATGAAGTCGCCTTGATTAGCCCAAAATGCGTAACGTTCCCCAAGCGTAAAGTAATGAAATACGGCAGGATGGGAACTAGATTGGACTAACTTTCGGGAAACTCCTAATGGATTAAAGGTGACGACAGACCGAATGCGATCGCTGTATTGAACCCCAAGTTGTTGAGCGATTTTGCCTCCGAGACTTTCGCCGATCACATCTGGGCGATCGCCTTGGTGACATTTTTCTTTAATCCAATCAATTGCCCCTTGGGTTTCTGCCGCTTTCGATTGCCAATTGAGATGAGCAAGAAACACCTCTGGGGTATCTTGAAGAACGCCATCAAACGGATACCAAGATCCATATCCTCGAATCACTAATACCGGCGGTGCATTTCCTACTAAAGCAACTCGCCCTTCAGCATAAAACCCGGTGATTTTATCTTCAAAGACCTTTTCAACTTGATAGTTTCCTCGAATAATTTGTCCCTCAGTATGCCGGATATAAATGGACGGTTCATCTTTTTTTAAAATTAAGTTCAGTTGGGGTTTACTAAACTGTTCATAAATCACATCTAGGGGATGGCGAGGGGGTGGGGAGGGGATAAAATCTGGGAACTTAACTGAACTAGCGGGTTTTTGATGGAGTTGAGCGACGTTAGATTGAGATTTTTTGCGATTAAATAGCACGAATTTATTCCCCTTGTGCACCGATAGGATCATTACCCGTTTATGTTTATAGAGCATAACCTAAGACGGTCCTCTGTGGGGAGGGAATGGGCAACGGATGAGGGTACATCCAAATAGGTAGCAATTTGCCCTTCATCCCACAACCCATCATCCCAACACGAGGAGAGGGACTTAGGGTGAGGGAAAAATTTCCCCTGATTTTACCGTAAGAATTTGAGCGGAATTGATCCAATCATGCTCAAATCCGCCTAAATGAGTCGTCGCAATTACCGTTTGAAATCGGTCTTGAATTGCTTCCAAGAGTTGGTTTTGGCGCTTGGGGTCTAACTCGGCGAGCACATCATCTAAAAGTAAAACTGGGGGTTCTCCAACTATCTCTTCAATTAGTTTGAGTTCCGCCAATTTTAAGGCTAAAACTAGGGTGCGTTGTTGTCCTTGGGAAGCAAATTGTTTCACGGGGAGTTCATTGAGAGTGAACTCAATCTCATCGCGGTGAGGACCGACAAGAGTTGTCCCTTGAAATGATTCCGCGATCGCCCGGGATTGGAGTTTTTCTAAAAATGCCTGCATTGCTTTTTGAGGATAATCTCGCAACCCTTTATCTTGCATTCCTTCCACATTTGGAGCATAATGAATACATAAAGATTCCACTCGCCCACTAATTGCAGCGTGCCACGTTTCTGCAATGGGAACCAATCGTTCTAATGCCCGCGATCGCCGTTGCATGACCCGCACTCCAATGGTTGCTAATTGGGCATCCCATAACCCCAATTGTGCCTGATGTTCCGGACTCAGATAGGATTTCTCTCCCCGGGCCTCTGCACTTCTTATCTCTTTCAATAACGCATTTCTTTGTTTTAAAACTTTATTATATTGTTGTAAAATATGAGCATAAATTGGTTCAAGTTGAACCAACAATCCGTCTAACCAATTGCGCCTAATTTCAGGGCCGGACCTGACCAATTCTAAATCTAAACTAGAAAACTGAACGACATTTAACAGCCCCAAAAAATCGACATTTCGACGGCAGGATTCTTCATCTATAGATATCGTTCGCCGTCCACTGCGACGCAGAACGACTCCTAATTTAACTGACCGATATTCCCGAGACACTATCCCAATAATTTGTCCCTGGGGTTCTCCCTCCCGAACTAAATCGCGATCGCGAGAAACCCGAGAACTTTTCAAGGTAGAAAGTAACCCCAATGCTTCTAAGACATTCGTTTTTCCCTGGGCATTATCCCCCACTAAAATGGTCTTCGGGGCATTCAACTCAAGTTCCTGTTCTTGATAATTCCTGAACTGTCTCAACTGGAGATGATTTACAAACATAATTTAATCTAAGTTATTCAAATAAAATTTAGTGTTAATTTCAATAGAAACCCCTCCTATTTGTAACCCTCCCTGAAGTTGCTATACGGATTCTGATTGTCAACGGTTTATAAAAACTAGCCCTGTCAAGGTAGTAAATGTAATGACGAAAAATCATTATTTCTCGTAGGGGGGCCATGCTTTCGCCCAACTCCGGGCCTGCGCATTGCGCCCCCACAAGACACTTACAGACAAAGCCAGCTCAAGAGAAAACTGACTTTAATCAACCGAATTTATATTACCTAGGTTGTTTATTATTGAAACAATAGCAGGGGAGAAAACCCCCTGCTCATAACCCATCCAGTTGCTAAAATTCGGCCTTATGTATTTAGCCCGCACCCGCTGGCTTTGTTCGTATGTCTCCCGGCTGAACGCTGTGGGCTTCCTCCAAAAGCCCTATCTTATTTCCTCCCTAACCACTGGCTTTTTACCTCGATAAAACAAGCGAAAAAACACTTTTTCCATTTCTACCCAAATAAACAACAACGAACTAAATCCTAAACAAACTGCTAACTCAGTTGGGCTTAACCAATGGGTTCCAAAAAAGGCCCGGAATGGGGCGACATAAATTAACAAAAGCTGGAGAATGGTGGTGATAATCACCGCCCCAAAAACAAACGGATTCGATAACGGATTTAACTGAATTGTTAACTGAGTATTGGACCGAACCGCGATCGCATGACCCATCTGAGCAATACACAAAGTCGTAAACACCATTGTTTTCCAACGGTCCGGAGATAGTCCCTCGCCCTGAACTTCGTGAGTGTAGGAATAAGCCCACATCATTAAGGCAATGGAAATAATTGCAAAAACAATCCCAATTCGCACCATATACAACCCTAAACCCCGGGCAAAAATATTCTCCCGAGGACTAAAGGGGGGACGATTCATCACATCCGGTTCTGGGGGTTCTACTGCTAATGCTAAAGCGGGAAATCCGTCGGTAACTAGATTCATCCAGAGAATTTGTAACGGCGTGAGGGGAACACCGGGTAATCCCAACAGAGGTGCAGCAGCGATCGTCAGCAGTTCTCCAATATTAGACCCGAGAATATATTTAATAAACCGGCGAATATTCGTATAAACGACCCGTCCTTCTTCCGTTGCGGCAACAATGGTGGCAAAATTATCATCCAGCAAGACCATATCGCTGGCTTCTTTACTCACATCGGTTCCAGTAATTCCCATCGCAATGCCGATATCCGCTTGTTTGAGGGCCGGTGCATCGTTTACCCCATCCCCCGTCATCGCGACAAATTTACCCCGTTTTTGCAACGCTTGGACAATTCTGAGCTTATGTTCTGGAGAGACTCGGGCATATACACTGACGTGATCCACCTCTCGTTCTAACTCGTCCTGGGGCATTTCTTCTAATGCTTGACCGATGAGGACGCGATCGCCCGGTTGAGCAATTCCCAAATCCTGGGCAATGGCGATCGCCGTGAGTTGATGATCTCCCGTAATCATAATCGGACGAATCCCGGCCCTGCGACATTTCACCACCGCCTCGCGTACTTCTGGTCGGGGTGCATCTAACATTCCCACCATTCCCAACCAGACTAACGCCTGTTCCGCCGCCTCTTCCGAACCCTCCGGCGGTTGTTCAAGTAAGGGTTTATAAGCAAATCCCAGAACGCGCAACCCCCTTGCGGCTAAATCATTATTCTGGGCTAAAACCTGCTCTCGGTGGGCCTGAGAAAGGGGTTGAATCTGGTTACCGATGAGAATTTGGGTACAACAGTCTAAAGTTAACTCGGGAGACCCCTTAGTAAACATCACAAAAGGCGGTGAGTCTTGAGAGATCACGGCTGATTCAGGATTGGAAACTTGACAGATGACACTCATCCGTTTGCGTTCTGAGGAGAAGGGAAACTCCTGGATGCGAGGCAGTTGGGGAGAGAGGCGATCGCCGGTCAATTCCAACTTACCCGCTAGGACCAGTAACGCCCCTTCCGTCGGGTCCCCCACAATTGCCCAGTCATTATTCTGGTACTGCAACACCGCATCATTGCACTGCACACAACTCAGCAGCAGGGTTTCCAGTTCGGGATAGTCCCCTAACTCACCCACCCCAATTTTTGTCCCTTCTGTCCCTAAAAAATCCCCCGTGGGTTCATATCCTTCTCCCGTCACCGTCAAGCTGTGACTCGGAGTTTCCACCCCTTGGACCACCATTTTATTTTGAGTTAACGTGCCGGTTTTATCCGAACAAATGGTAGTGACACTTCCCAGGGTTTCCACCGCAGGCAGTTTACGAATTAAGGCGTGACGCTTAACCATGCGCTGGGTCCCTAGGGCCAGAGTCACCGTAATCACTGCCGGTAACCCCTCCGGGACGATCGCCACCGCCATACTCAGGGAAATTTCCAACAGATTATTAAACGCTGACATTCCCTCAACCAGGGTGCCACCGATCACCACGATCGCCACGAGAATTAAGGACCCAGTGACCAACACATTCCCGAGTTGCGTCATCCGTTGTTGCAGGGGAGTATCTTCACTTTCCACCCCCTGAATCAAAGTGGCAATGTTGCCCAATTCCGTGTCCATTCCGGTCCCAATCACGATCGCCTTGGCCCGTCCTTTGACCACTTCCGTCCCACAAAAGACCAAATTCAGGCGATCGCCCAGGGATGTATTCTCCGGCAACCCAAGCAGCGCATCCTTTTCCACCGCGTGGGCCTCCCCAGTCAAAGCAGACTCACGGACTTGCAGATTCGCTTCTTCCAAGAGTCGGGCATCGGCGGCAACCTGCACCCCTGCTTCCAAAAACATCAAATCTCCCGGGACCACCTCCGTTGAGGCAATTTCCAGCAGTTTGCCCTCCCGCAGAACTCGGACCAGAGGAGAAGCCAAACTTTTTAACGCCGCGAGGGCTTTTTCCGCCCTGCTTTCCTGAAGATAGCCCAAGACCCCATTCAGAATCACGATGAGCATAATCGCCACCGCATCTTTCGGAAACTCTTGCTGCTGAAGGGCCAAAAACCCAGAAATAAAGGCAACCCCGATCAGCATCAATAACATAATGTTTTTGAACTGATCTAAAAAAATCATCCAGGGACTGCGACCCGCCGTTTCCGTCAGTTCATTAGGGCCATACTGCTGCAAGCGTTCCAATGCCTCCGCAGCACTTAACCCCGTCGCGGGATCAACCTGGAGTTTTTCCAGGGTAGTATCGATGTCGAATGTATGCCAAGGGACCGGCGGATGTTGCTCAGAAGAATTTACAGACATGAGTGTAATCTAAGGTGATAAGCGGGGGAGAGTGGCAGCGCAGGACCCGGAGAAGTAAGCCGAAAAGTTGATTCAACTGGCCGATCTCCTAACCCCTAACCCCGCAAAGATTCTACTCGGAATTGGACTGCTTTTGAGTAGTAGGAGACCGTGGAGTGCATGAGGCGGTCTTATCCGTTGAGAGTCCCTTGAGCAGCCAGTCTAGCTTTCATGTGTTGAAGATAGTCCCATCCCCGTTGCACGGCCACCGGACGGGCAATCCGTTCCGATATCCAATCTGCCACAGTGCGACTGTTCCACAATCCGCCATGAGGAGGAGGGCCTTGGATTGCTTCCCATAATTCGGTTTCCTGTTGAGGAGACAGCAACGGTTCGGCACCAGGATTCTCATGACGGCGATCGCCAAGTCCGGCGCTGCCTTCCTTATTATAACGGTGAGCCATCTGCCGGATCCAATCTCGACAGTACCCGGTCACCTCCGCCACCTGTTCCGTGGGGAGGCCTTTTGCCAATAGCCAAATGATTTGATAGTGGGTCCGTTCCACTGGGTCTTTAGACTTGCGGTAGCGACTTTCGAGTTCTGCTACGCTCAGATGAGGTTGAATAGTGATGCGTCTGGGCATAGACCATCAGAATGAAACGGCATATCATCACTATACGATCGCATCCAAAACCCTGTCGAATTTCTGCATTTTCAGTCAATTCCTCAGAGGAAAAAACCCTTACCCTCCCAGGGGTGGGTCTTCTGCCTGGGACTCCAGGGGTCCGGTTGTTTGCTGGGTGACGGAATCGCGAGGGAATGTCCTGTATGTTAAGACGGTTTATTCAAAAGGAAGGGCAATCATGAACCCCAATCGGGACTTGCAAACGGCAAAACCCCATCAGGTCAACTATCGGGATTGGACTATTTTGGTCTTTCCCGGAACCGATGGATACCGTCCCTTGTGCCTTGCCTCAGAAACTGAGGTCCTCAGCGATACGAAACCCTATCCCACTCCCGAGGTGGCGATCGCTGCGGGGAAGCGTTTCATCGACCGGGCGATCGGTCATCAAGAGGTGGCATAATTCACCGGATTTTGTCTTTTATACCCCCATCATCACCCAACTCAGATGGGAAACGCTCAGGTTTTCCCCACTCAGGATAGGGTCAAATCAATTCGACGTTTTTGAGGATATTACTCATTATAAATTCTTAAATGATTGGGGGCGCAAGTTATGCGCCCTTTCGATTTTCTCAGGACTGGGGGGAAGGACTTCAGACGGAATTCCGTTGCTCTAGGTCTATAAAAACTAGCCCTGAATTGGTGTATTTGTCGGAGTAAATGCTTGCACCCCAAGGAAAGAAGGGCGCAATGCTTGCGCCCCTACCAGAAATAACAATTTTTTGTCATTGGCAAGTCAAAGCAAAAACCAACGTTTACCAACCGGATTGGGTATCAGTCGTTCCTACAAGTTGGAGTTTGAATTAAACGTTCATCATTGTGGGATAATTGTGACCCGGAACAGTGAACTTGGCAATAGCTGAAATTCACTGTTTTAACGAGGGGTTATCTTTCTTGGGACAATCATGCAATATCAACAGTTACGGCAGCAACTCAATCAATTAGAGAGTAGAAGTTATAAAGCTTATAAAGATATCCAGGGTCGCTACGAATTCCCGGATTTCACACTGTCTATTGATTATGTTCAAGGAGACCCGTTTGCTTCACCGAGCAAACTTTCTGTGCGATTGCCTCAATCGGTGGCGGGTTTTCCCCAGGAATTGTATCATTCTCCCAGTCGCAATATTGCCCTAGGAGATTATCTCACGCGGGAGTTTGCGCAGGCGGCAAGGCAGGTTTCGACACGACGAGGAACGGGGAAAAGTGGTCAAATTGCGATCGCCAAGGTGACCCAAGAGGTCCTGGAACGCAGTTGTGCTACCATCAATTCCGATGGGGTAGAAATTCGCTTTACCGTCGGACTCCCTGCCCAAGGACGGCGAATTTTGGGCCATCTGGCCGGGGAAATGCTCTGCGATGATATTCCTAAAATTGTAGAAAAAGCGCTGTTTTATCGCAATCTAAATCCGTCGAAAATTCGCACCCAGGTGGAAACCATTGAAGATGCCGACTGGTTGCGCGATCGCCTCAAAGAACAAAATTTAATCGCCTTTATTGCCAATGGCGCCATTTTACCCCGCCGCAGTGGGGTAGACGATCGCCCGTTAAATTCCACGGAAGCGATTCCCTTCGTCTCTCCGGAGTCATTACAGGTGGAATTTGACTGTCCCAATCGAGGTAACATTACCGGGATGGGAATTCCCACCGGAATTACCCTCATTGTTGGAGGTGGTTATCATGGTAAATCTACCTTACTTCGGGCGATCGAATTAGGAGTTTATAATCACATTCCCGGAGATGGACGAGAATTCGTGATCACTGATTCCGGGGCGATGAAAATCCGGGCAGAAGATGGTCGCAGCGTTGTCGGAGTCGATATTTCACCCTTTATCAATCATTTACCCCAAGGTCGTTCTACCCAACAGTTTTCCACCACCAATGCCAGTGGCAGTACCTCCCAAGCTGCTAATATTATGGAAGCATTGGAAGCGGGAACAACCGTGTTATTAGTCGATGAAGATACAGCGGCGACTAATTTCATGATTCGCGATCGCCGGATGCAAGCTTTAATTGCTAAAGAAAAAGAACCGATTACACCCTTTATTGATAAAATTAAATCCCTGACCACTTTGGGCGTTTCTACCATTTTAGTCATGGGAGGCAGTGGCGATTATTTTGATGTGGCCGATCGCGCTGTAGCAATGGATAATTTTGTAGCCTACGACGTCACCGATCGCGCCAAGGCAGTGGCGGCAGAATATGCCACGGGTCGGCAATCGGAAGGGGGACAAGAATTCGGGGCGATCGCAAATCGAATTCCCCTCCCTGATAGTCTGGATCCGAGTTCGGGGAAACGGGATGTGCGTCTGAAGGTGCGAGATGTGGATGAACTGCGCTTTGGTGTAGAAGACATTGATTTAACTGCCGTTGAGCAAATTGTAGACCCGGGACAATTACGGGCGATCGCCGCAGCAATGGTGTATGGGAAGAACCGCTACATGGATGGCAGGCGATCGCTGCGGGAGATTCTCGATCGCGTCATGACGGATATTGCTCAACAGGGATTAGATGTATTAACCCCGTTTCCGGAAGGGGATTTAGTGCGCTTTCGTCCCCTAGAACTCGCGGCGGCCCTCAATCGCTTGCGGACTTTACAAGTGCGATAAATCTGGGGTGGGTGAGTCGGGACGACGGGTTAGAAACTTAGGGAACAACTGAAGTCGTGAATGGTTTTTGCATCAAATAAAAGACATATCCAAAAAACTCACTATAGCGATCGCAAATGTCAAGTTCTCGTTCAATTTCCGTGAGGACTTCGGATAATGCCGGGGTAAGATTGCCTGCCTTGCGTAATTCTTGGACGCGATGACTCAGCGGTGTTAAATATTCATCCCACCAGGCTGATCGCGGTAAAATAAAGGTATCCAAGACCTCATACCCGGCCTCGGTGGCTATTTTAATATTGTCCTTAATTGTCATCATTTCTGGATATCCCGCTTGCCAATATTCCCAAACTTCCCGAGGCGGATTATCCTGAATCCAAGTACATTCACTGACCACCACCAGTCCTCCATCCCGCAACAGGGAACGCCACAGGCGCAATCCTTTGCCAAACCCCAGGAGATAGACGGCCCCTTCTGACCAAATCAGGTCAAAACTGCCCGGAGGGTCCTCTAAGGCCCCCATATCTGCTTGACGAATCGTGATGCGATCGCGCAATCCCGCTGCCACCGCAGACCTTTCCAACTGCTTCAGAAACGGTTCATGCAAATCCACCGCGATCACGGATGTATTCAACTCCTGGGCTAAAACCAAACTCTGCCGCCCAGGACCGCATCCCAGGTCCAAAACCCGAGGCGATCGCGGCAACGGAGGCAACCGACGAATCGCCTCCCGCGTTGCTTCATCACTTCCCGGCCCTTCCCTAGGCAAGTTGCAGTGAACCGTAAACAATGCCTCTAAATCCATCCGGTCCCCTCCTCGTAACGGTCTGCAAATCCGTGAAATCCCGGGTTCATCCTCCAAACCATGCAAAAATCGGATAATCTAAATGTAATCCTTTCATTTATAAACCATTCTGGTAATCAATGATACGAATTGTCATAAAGATTCCCCCTAGCCTAAACTAGAAATAACCCAGGGGTCTGGAATTCTCTGACCCAAATTTTTATCTTGATATTATTGATACATTTTAATACGCTCAATCTCAGTTAATGAGACCGATTCACCGGACCTAAAGTCAAGGATTAAAGTAGAGTCAATATGGTAGTACAATCTTCCAATTCCAGCGGAACGCAGGCAAAAACACTCGGCAAAGTTTATTTAGTAGGGGCAGGACCAGGAGACCCGGGTTTGCTTACGATTAAAGGCAAAACCCTCTTAGAATGTGCCGATGTGGTGATTTATGATGCGTTAGTCAGTCCACAAATTCTTGCCCTGATTAATCCTCATGCGGAACAAATTAATGCCGGAAAACGCCGGGGACGGCATTCATTAAAGCAAGATGAAACAACTCAAATTTTAATCGAACAGGCCCAGATTCATGCGGTGGTTGTGCGCTTAAAAGGTGGAGATCCCTTTGTCTTCGGACGCGGTGGGGAAGAGATGGAGGATTTAATTGCCGCTGGGGTGGCGGTGGAGGTGGTCCCTGGGGTAACGTCAGGAATTGCGGCCCCTGCTTATGCGGGAATTCCCCTGACTCATCGGGGATATAGTTCGTCGGTGACGTTTGTCACGGGACATGAGACGGTGGGGAAATATCGACCCCAGGTGAATTGGCAGGCGATCGCCCAAGGTTCAGAAACCATCGCCGTCTATATGGGGGTGCACAATTTACCCTATATTACTCGGGAACTGCTGAATGCGGGGCTGAGTGCAGACACCCCGATCGCCTTAATTCGTTGGGGGACCCGCCCAGATCAAGAAGAACTGATTGGCACCTTAGAAACCATTGTTCAACGGGTTGAAGAAAGTGGATTTGAGGCCCCGGCGATCGCTGTAATTGGTCAAGTGGTCAATTTACATTCTATTTTGTCCAGCAGTCGTCCCGCTGTTTTTGGCTAAAAAAATCCCTCAACCAATGGCATCAATTTTGCCATTTCCTTGGGGGTTTGCTGGGTTAATTTCCAATTCTTAAGCGTAAGGAGTTGCTATCAATCCATTCAGGCAATTCTTGCAACTCCAACTCCATCCAAAAAATGCTCCCTTCACCCACCTGACTAATCACATGGAGTTCTCCTCCCATCATTTCTACTAACTTTTTACTAATGGCAAGTCCCAGTCCGGTACCTTCTGCCATCCGGCTTTTATCTCCCACTTGATGAAACGGAAGAAAAATTTCGTTCAGCATTTCCTCGGGAATACCGATGCCCGTATCTTGAATTTCAAAGCGCATTTTGGGAGGGGTCAGATGTCCGCTGTTCTCGGATTCTGTGTTGAGTTCCTCCGTTGTCCCGTTGGCACTGGGGAGGGGATGACAACCGGAAGGGCGATCGCAATTATACCACTGCCCATTGACCGCATAGCCTACTTTAAACGCTACAAAACCGGAATCCGTAAACTTAATCGCATTTCCCAATAAATTAATTAGAATTTGCCGTAATCGTTTCTGGTCAGTATAAATTCCATTGGGTAAAGGGGTAACCCGCTCATAACTAAACTCAATCCCCTTTTGTTTGGAACGCATATCAAATAAATCGCAAATCCCTTTAATAAATTGGGGAAAATTAAATTCCTGAGCATCAATTTCTAATCGGCAGGCTTCTATTTTAGCAATATCCAGAATATCAGCAATTAAAGTTAAAAGATGTTCGCCACATTGATAAATTTTAGTTAGATCGAGTCGTTGTTGTTCCGTGAGGTCTTCTTCTTCTTCCAACATTAGTTGGGCATACCCTAAAATCCCATTTAATGGGGTTCGCAGTTCATGGCTCATATTCGCTAAAAACTCACTTTTAGCACGGCTTGCCACTTCTGCCACCTCTTTGGCTTTTAACAGTTCAGCTTCGATATTATCGCAATGTTCTGTGGTATTCTCCAGTAGGATTTCCAAGTCATTTTTTTCCTGCTTGAGCATTTCCACATCCCGGCGCAGGGTCTGGACCTCCAAAAGGAGTTGTTCTCTTGTTACTGTCTCTTCCCACATAGACTTAATTTCTTCCTTTGGCGATCGCGTGACGTTTGTCGCATTTACCCCGTTGTACTCGCCTTGTTCAAGCCTAATCAAAGTTCTAGCAGTAAAGCTCCGGTTGAGGGTCGCTTTAACCTAGTTTTGCAGACTTGAAAGAGGACTCGGGATTCAACTGAGGGCAATCAGCCGCTTTGATCCTTGAGCTACCCTTTTTAGAGTAATCTCCTGTCGCCTACGGGATGACGACCGGTGTGATGCTCTGATCACGACCCCTCCTTTTAGGTCTCTCCCTATTCCCATTCCAGTTCTAAAGACGGCATTAATCGCTGTAAGTTCTTCAATGATTTTCCCTGCCACAGCAGATTTTTAGAACCTTTCACAATCAGATTGACATTCTTTTTCTGCCGGACCTTAATCACGAACTTAGACAGCACGTTGATCCCCGAGCTATTTAAAAATTCTAGGCCCTTGAGATTGAGAATCATTGTTTCTGGTTCTTGGTCGATCGCACTTTCGAGAAGTTGGATAATCGGGTCATATTCATCCATCCCATTTAAACGGAGGGAACCCTGGCAATTTAGTGTTGAGGTTTCATTCTCATACCACAGGCGATAATCGTCAGTCTTAATTTCCATCATCAGTAGTCAGTCGTTAATAACGGATCTCAGGTTAAGGGTATCAGAAGCCGGAGGATCAGCTTACCGCTCCTAACCGGAGTTTACCCAGATTGGATGACCTCCTCTCTCGTTGTTCTCCGGTTGTAGTCGATGCACTCACCGACTCTGACGGATGCTTGCAGAATCACTCCCTCATTAATGGTACGGGACAATGACAGAATAGCGTTCAGTAGAATTACCCCTTGATTTTATTGGCAACGCTCCCCCAGAGCGCGGTAAGCGGTTCTAAATCACTGACGCCTTGCTCTCTAGGAGCAATTGTCCCACCGGCCTCACTAGAGAATTGCATAGGGGTCTGATTCCCTAGGTATGAATGAGTTTATAATAATAGCTGTACCATTGTGGTTATAGCGATCGCTTTTTGCTCCTCATCCATATCTTGAAATTTCCATCCGATCTTAGCGCCATAGTCGTTAATCATCGTCAAGAAACCCAGTCCCGAGGTGCTGCTGCCACCCTCTTGGGCATTTTTTTCCAGTTGGTCAATGTAGAGCTGGAGGGGGTCTTCTGTGCTTAACAGCTTTAAAAATGCCTGAAAATCTGCCACTTTATCTCGGCAAATACTATTAGTGGTAACAAAAATAATTTTTTCAGAATTTAAGTGGAGTTGAATACTAATCGGATATCCCTGAGTTTCCACACTAAACTTCATGGCATTTTCCAGAAGTTCGTTAGCAATATAGCTGACGGCACATTGAATATCTGCTTTTTGATTCAGATGGGAAGTGGTTTCTTCGCTACTGGGGAAAAATGTGGTTAAATAATCTGCTAAAAAATCTGCCGATAATCCATTATTACGCCATCGCTGTTTGAGGGGAATTGAAGCGGGAGAAAATCCCAGAATCAAATATTCCGTTCCCGAAGGTAGATCCTCAATGAAGTCTCCAAATATCTCACTCATAAGTAGGGTTTAGGGGCTAGATTAGTGATTCACTAGTCATAATGGGGTGACAGGACAACAAAATAATAAAGCGGGGAGGTTCTTCAGCGGATCTACTTGAAAAACAGATTACCTCATGACATCGATTGAAAGCCGTCTCAACGGTTGAATGCCGGTGAACCCTAATATTTTCACCGGAATCCGAGCGATCGCAGTCTAAACAGGAACTGTTGAGTCTTGCACCCTTACCCTACTCCTCAGAATTGCCTCGACTTGTCGATGCTAAAGAGGTAAAGTATTGCCGTTAAACGATTCCTCAATCCAGAGATTGTCAGGTTGCGATTTGACGGCGGTTAGGATACTCGCGCGATCGCTCACTCATCGGGATTATCAACCTTTTGGGTCCAGATACTCCAAGTCCGGCGACTTTTCCAGATTTTGTTATTGTACCCACAACTCATCCGGCGCGGCAAGCTCCTCCCCCCTAAATGAGATTTTTTAGCAAAAGTGGGAGACCCAGATTTCCCCGGGGGTCACCCCATCTGAATCTCCCACTTCGGTTAAGCTGCTGATAATTCCCGCACAGTTTCTACCCCACGCACCCGACGCCCGACTGCTGCTGCCACCGGACCTAAACTTTGCACCAACTCCACCATCTCAGCAAGAGAAAGCGCCTGTCTGGCATCCGATACTGACTGTTCCGGTTCCGGGTGACACTCAATAATCAACCCATCGGCCCCTGCTGCCACTGCCGCCCTTGCCAATCCTGCCACCAATTCTCGCTTACCTGCGGCGTGAGACG
>CBFGOM010000067.1:0-29952 GCA_965650385.1 uncultured Oscillatoriaceae bacterium | reverse complement strand
AGTAAAAGTGATATGGAGCGTATTTCCTTAACGGCAAGTATTAGAGCTTGCATTAACATGACGCTGCCGTAAAGGTACTCTTTGTTGGGCATACCCCTGAGACTTTCAAATTCTGGTCGTTTTTGTTGGCTCATCGGATTGCCTCTGCTGCTGGGCGATAGTTGATGGGTTCGCCGTGGTCATCATCTTTGCGCGATCGCATCTCGTCTATCGCCGTGGGAAGACTCAGAAACCGATTAACAATTTTCTTTAGGTCAGCGAGGGGACAGTTTTCGGGGTCTTTGAGAAATTCCGCCTCGTGAGAAAGAATTTCAACATTGGAAAGGTTCGATAACTTGCGAATCCACTTGAGGTAGTGCCGTCGCTTGACGGATTCGGGATTGACGGATTCGGGATTCGGTGCGATCGCATCCTCATTAGTAATAATCTCAAAACTCTCATGATCAACTTGGGAAATAGACCAGCCCTCTTCATCGCAGACAGATTTTACAGATTCGAGGAAAAGGTCCAGACGTGATTCCTCAATCTCTTCCCCTGGGGTGAAAATCTCCACTTCCTCTCCTGGCGTTGGGATGCCGATCGCATCCTTCTCAATCTCTTCCCCTGGGGTGAAAATCTCAACATCATCAGATTCAGAGGGAGGCTGGCCGATCGCCTCTTCAGCCACCGGCGTGATCGCCACTGGGGAGAGTTCCTCGCAGAGCGATCGCAACTCGGAAATTTTCACCGGGTCCCCATCCTCGTTGTAGCCGTTGACTAGCCAGCCCTTGCCCTCTCCGGCGTAGGTGACCCGGTGGTAACTCCCCATAAAGGAGACTCGCAGGGCCGCCGCACGGGGCAGCTTCCGAGTCTCTATTCCGTTTTCCTTGAGTGAGTCCTGAAGTGCGGAAACCGCTTGCTGTTCTTTCATTAATTTACTAGCCTTATCAACTAGGCGTTACGCTTAGTTATTATATTAACTAGGCGTAACGCCTATGTCAAGGGGTTAGCGAAAAACATCTCTCAAAGATGTTACTCGGCTGCCTGAAAGCTCGAAGGGCGGCGCATCAATCAGGTCAACTTTTAGCCGTTGTCGAACCAGGGCCGCAAGCTTCTGCCACTTAGAGAAAGGGAGTTCTAGTTCGGATAATCCCCGTTCGCATCGACTTATTGTCGAGACCGCCACCCCTAAAAATTCAGCCAGCTCTTGCTGGGTCATCCCTAGCAGCTCTCGAAGGAATTTCAAATTATTTTTCTCCGGTTCATCGTTGACTTGCTTCTCTACCATGTTATCATAAGTAGGCGTAACGCCTAGTTGCGGACGACAGCAAATTTGGGGGCCTGACCCCCCAATAAGGGGAGGTGATTATATCGCAGAAAAAGTAAAAAGCTAGAAAGCATAGGAAAGCTCCACTTGATTTACTTTGCCCGACTCGGTGCCGCAGCCACGGCACCGATTTCTCCCCCTTCACCCGAATTATTTCATCACTTAAAGGAAAAGCATGACAGACCTAAATTTTGTGCGCGGTCACATCGGCCAAATTGACGAAGCCGATAAACTTCTCCAGGAAAACCGCCAAAAAATCGCGCTTCTAACAGCGCAAAACCGCAAGCTACAAGCCCAAATCGACTGGCAACGCGGGGTTATTGCCGCTCATACCGGCGTCGTTGAGGTCCGGGACACGGGCTTGACACAGGACGACTTCAAGATTGTTGACGGCTATATCCGCCATATCCGCCAAAGCCAGGGGATTCCGGCAGGCGATCGCACCCAAATCCAAATTCTGGAGGGAGCGCTAGAGCTAGATGCGCCTAGCCTTCGGATTGATTAAGAGGATTACAGAGGGTTGCGCCGCAGCCCTTCTATTACTTGCGATCGCCGCCGGTGAAGCTGAGGGCGATCGCGACCGAAACACCAAACCTGGAGGCGATCGCCGTGATGCGATCGCGCAACAATCTTTTAGAGAATTTGACTATGACCTACACAATTCAAGAGGCGATCGACGTTGCTAATCGGCTCAAGGGTGACAGAACCAATCCCTACGCCAGAACAGTCGGGAAACTTATTCTCGCCGCAGCCAATGTCTGCGAATCCACAAATGGGATGGAATTAGCCGCTGGGATGAGGTCTGACCGCGAGGGCTTTTATCAGGATGTTATCGACTCAATCAGCGAGGAACTCGCTAAAGCCTTAAACGCAGCGCTTGACCGAGATCAACTCGACCACTATTTCGGCCCTGAATCTGACTCAGAGGAATAATGCCCAAACCAAAACCCACCCCAGAAAAACCCAACCTGTACTCTGTGAAACTCCGAGTCAGCGGAGAAAACCCGGACTGTAAAGCCTTCGTACACTTCCTCGGAAAACTCGAAGAAACCGATTTTATCTACCTCGAAAACACCCCGACCCTTTACGACCGCGACCAATCCGACCGGAGGCGAGGCAAGCCCATGACCAGCCAACCGGAGAAAAAATACGGGCAAGTCTACGCAGACATCAGTTTCACCTACCCCGACTATCCAGAACTCCAATGACACTAGAAATCGCCAAAATTGGATATGGCTACACCCAAAGTCTTGGCAACTATGAAACCGCCAAGGTCTATGCCGAAGTTGAAATCGAGTACGAGGAAGGCGAAGACCCTGCGATCGCAGCCGATGAAACCGCCCATAAATTAAAGACATGGGTTCACCTTCAGCTACCTGAACCGCTGGATGTGACAGACCTAAGCACTGAGTTCAGAACCATAGAGCGAAAACTAGACCAGGGACTTGAAGCCCTGGCGCGACTCCGAAATAAATGGGATGAAGCGATCGCCCTCCTAGAGAAGCACGGCATCACCATCACCGAAGAATTCCCCTGGAAACCGGAAGCACCAGAGTCACCCCCTGAAATCCCCGCCTTCCCCTTACTGGAAGACGAGGAAGAGGAAATCGGGTACGAAGACACCGACGAAGACGAATACATCTAAATACCATCGGGCGGGCAACCGCCCCAGCAACGCATCATTTCAGAGGATTTATGAGCGGCAAGGAATATTGGGGTAAACCCCATGAACAGGCAGCGATCGAGCTTGGCCTATCCCCCACAGCCAGGAAATTATGGTGGTGGTGTCTATGGAAGACGAAAGGGGTCGGCGAAATCTGGCTAGACCTCAAGGAATTTGAAGCGGATGAGGTCAAGGCCGGTCGGCAACCCTACGACCCCAGGACGTTAAAAAGAGCATTCGCCCAACTGTGCGATCGGGGCGTGCTCATCATCCGAAAACAGTGCGGCTGGAGGCACGCTGATTGCTTGATTTGCTCAGTTTTCCAGCTTGGCATCGACTCCCAAAATTCGGGCATTGATGCAGAAAAAATAGGCTCAAATCAAGTTATCCCGCCAGCGGGTGATAACAACAACAGCAAAGATATTAATCAAGATAAGCGGGAGTTAGAACGGGTTCTAATTGACTTCGCATCCAAACCGGGCATGAGTGCGATCGCTGGATACCAGATCCGCCAATTCGATACCCTCATGGGTCGCGATTACTTCGAGCAGCAGCTAAATTACGTCCTCTGGAGGGTCGGGAGAGGTTCCGACATAGAAGACCTCCCCGCATACCTCTTCAAGGCACTAGAGAACGATTACGCCGCATCTTCTATGGCGTTTCTCCGTTGGTCACAGCCCGGTTCTTTTGGCATCGTTTCCACCTTGGTTGATGCTGCCAAGCAAATAGCAGAAAACCGCCAGTAAAGGCGGTACAGAAATATATAGAGGTTTTTATGGTACGACAGATTGAACAAGCCAGCCTGTTTGATTTATCAGCCTTCTCTCGCCCCGAAAAACCCAATGTAGGGGATTGGGGCTGGGAAAATGAATCCGAAACGCCAGAACCCGAAATCAGGCGATTCCAGATAGGCGATCGCATTCAAGCCAAACTACCCAATTCACCAGAGGGTGTCGTTGTCGAAATCAAACAGGGAAAATATCCCTGGTCTGACACCCTCCTCATTGAGTGGGAGAAACCCCGAAAGCAGAAGGGTACCCGAAGTGCTATCAGTTCCGGGAAGGCGGTGCTGATGGAATCTTACCCGACAGAAACAGTCATCGATGAGGGGAATCGGTCGGGTAAGACAAAACGGGAGGAACGGGATGAGGCGATCGCTCAAGAATATAAGGAACCCCATGTCAGCCTCCTCATGCTGGCCCAAAAGTACGGCATTAGCACAAAAGAAATTTATGTTATCCTCTCAGACCGCTTTGGAGACCAACTCCGAGAGGTATCGGAACTGCAATGGCGGGAGGCACGGCGACAGAATCGCCCGCCGACTCTGGAGGGAGAAGTTCAGGAGGATACTGAAGGCGATCGCACTCCGGCTCCCTCTCCATCTCTTTTCCCGATAGAAGAGAAGTATGGGCCTGTTGAGTTTTGGCCTGATGCTGATGAAGCCGGGTTATTCGATTTTCTGTCTTACCCGACAGAAACGGACATCGAGGGGGACAATCCAACGGGTAAGACGGTTGATGCTGATCACGTCCCGTCTCCTGAAGATTTGCCGAGTATTCTGTCTTACCCGACAGAAATGATTGAACGCCATGAAGACTTGACGGGTAAGACGGTTCGGGAGCAAATCATCCCGCTGTCGCTTTCCGAAAAGCGAAGCCTGTTGATTTGGCTACAGGAGACAATCAAAGATGAAGAATGGACTCCCCCACCAGTAAAAAGCGGTCGGCAAGTTGTCGGTGAGCCGGTGAAAACCTCAAGGGGATACCGGAGGCAGGAACTTGTTCGGTGCGGTAAGCCGACCTGCAAAACCTGCCCTCACGGTCCCTATTGGTACGAATACTGGAGTGAGGGAGGTAAACGACGGTCGAAATATGTGGGCAAAAACCCCTAAAAACTGACCTGTGTTAGACTCAATTTGTAAACAACGCCCGTTGCTTATACTTCTCTCAACCGCAAAACCTTCACCCCATGAACGTTACAGGCTATTCCCGCGTTTCAACCGAGGAACAAGCCCGTGAGGGACTCTCACTGGAAGTTCAACGATTAAAGATTCAGCAATACTGCCAATTATTTGATCTACGCCTCGTAGCCGAATGCGAGGATCCGGGTCTTTCGGCAAAATCACTCGATCGCCCCGGTTTGCAATATGCCCTCGGTTGCCTCCGGGATGGATCAGCCGAGGGGCTTGTAGTTTTGAAGCTCGATCGCCTAACGCGATCGGTCGCTGACCTCGAACTCCTCCTAACTGAATATTTTGAGGAACGGTACAAACTAATCAGCCTGAACGAGCAAATCGACACCCGCACCGCTGGCGGAAAATTAATGCTTCGACTTTTGGGGGTAGTTTCGCAATGGGAACGCGAGACAATCGGGGAACGGACTGCGATCGCACTCCAGCACAAAAAATCCCAAGGGCAACAGTTAGGTAGCCACGGATTCGGATGGAGACTTATCGCCGGTAAGCGCGTGCCAGTTGACTCCGAACAGGCGATAATTAAAAAGATGCGTGCTATGCGCCGCCAAGGAAAAAGCTTGCAGGCGATCGCTGATTGGGCTAACGAGTCTGGTGTGCGATCGCTCCGAGGCGGCAAATGGTATCCGAAGTCTATCTCAAATATTCTTAGCTAATCCTCATGCCAATATATCCACCGGGCAACCCTGGGGAAAAAAATGGATTCCCCGCATACCGAGAATATGCAGAAAATAATCAAAACGTGGGGGCAGAATCGATCGAGCTTTTTCCCGCCACAGCTAACCGGGAACAGCGGCAAATTTATATTTTCAATGAAGGGCCATCGACAGTCCATCTATCTTATGGCCTTCCAGCAACATTATCATCTCCATTGCGATTATCTCCAGGACGAGGATGGCTGGACTCCTACGATGGCGGGATGGCTCTAAATGCGATCGGCACTGGAGCGTCAGCAATCAAGGCTTTTATCCGAAGTGAAGGGCCGATCATTTTACCCCCTCCACCAGAGGAGCCTTCGCTTAATATAGAGGCCATTCAAAATGTTAGTTGGGTGGTCGATACGCAGGTACAACCTAGCTATCAGGTATTTAGAACCACGGAGGAAAATCCTTCGATTCGTATCCTAGATACCAATAATGTAATGCGTGAGAATAGCTGGGCCGGGGCCGAACTCTGGGCTTCATCTAGCACAGAAAATAATCCAACTGGAGTTGACAATGGAATCTATATCGGCTCATGGCCTACTGAAGAGGATGGATTCACATTTTTGCCAGAAGCCCTGTACACCTGGCAGGTGGATGATCCTAATTACGGGAGGATCGAGTATTTTTGGATAAAAGCTAATCTTGGACTCGGGGATTATAATTTTATTTATTTTTCATTGACGATTCTGGGGAATAGCCTGATGGAAATTGTTGATTTTCATAATTATTAGAAGAAAATATGCAAACCCTTATAGAAAATACCGGAGCACTGTCTCTGAAGTTTGATGCTGTCAACAATGCCGCCTCCATCGTTACAATTCTGACAGTTGCTTCAATCCATCTGCCCTATCAATCACTCGAATCAAATCATTTCGTTGCATATTCTTTTCAAATGGAATCTTTTGATTTGGCCGTTCATCTCCCGAGCAAGGCGATCGCGCCAATCCCACCAATCAGCCCTGAAGATACCACCGCTGAAAGAGCCTCTAAAATCCGCGAAATAGAATCCAGATTTCCAAAAATCGGACTTGAGCTTTATCTGGATCACGGGGGCGGTTGGGTTCGCAGAGCATTGGTCCCGCTTCAAAATCGCGGCGCTGAGTGGTACATGAGCCTCCTTTATCCCTTTTTGGGAAGCAATGAGGTTTTACTGCTTGGGGTGAACTCAAAGCTGGGACTTAAAGTGATTCCTTTGGAGACTAATGAGACCCTACATGGAGGACTAGAATTCAATGATTATTTAGTGATTTCTGGCACTTGGAAACAGACCATTTCCTTGATTCCTAAACTCATTGAAACGCTGGAGCTAACCCGTAATTTTGGGGTAGATGTAGGAACTGGTAGTATCACTGAAGTTGCTCCCTACCGGCCAACCAGGGGGGTGATTTGGCTTCAAAATTCGGGTCAAAATAGAGTTTATTTAAGTTTTAATTCAGACCCATCTCAGCTCCAAATCGGCTCCGGGATTTTCCTGGACCCCGGGGCAACAGGAGCCTACGAATCAATGAAATACAACCTCCCTCAGCCTCTGTACGCGAAAGCGGTAAACGGGGCATCGCGGCTAGAAGGAATGGAGGCTTATTAGTGGGAAGATCCAGACCTGGAAAACCTGGAGGAGGAAAGAAACCCTCTGAGGGAAAAGGAAAACCAAAAATAAATATTGATATTTACGAAGGGATGCAGGATCTTCTATTAGAAGAGATAGGAGATAACGGAATCGTAATGACACCTAACGAGGCAGTTGATCCTTATGATTGTGAGCGATGGCCTAATTCTCCTTTTTGCGGGGGAGGATGGGACCCGAAGCTAGGCACAGGAATTGATGAAATTTCAATAGGAATCTCTAGCGAAGGCTGCGAAATCTTAGCAACAATTGAATGGACTGTTCTCGGGTTTGGGATGCCGAATTTCTCCGTAGGATGGAGAAACCCCGACTGTGAACCCCCCAAACCTGAACCTGAGCCCAAATCTCCTGAACCACCCCCTGGACCCGGAAGCGGCGGCCCTCCGCCACCTCCCGTACCTTTTCCCTCTTGCTTGAATCGCTTGTATATTTGCAGATTCGTCGGCAGTCACGGGGGTAATAGCTGGCAATCTTTTTTTGGCCTATTTTATGGGCCCACGGGAATAGAGCAGCGTCAAACGGCAAACGGACCTAAACAGTATTTAATTTGCCACGGGCTGCCGTATGATCCCCAGCTATTTGGCCGAAATCTGAATGATTATGATAGTAGCAACGCAGTTTCTGATACACCTTTGGAAGAGGCATTTTTCGGCAAACCTACAAATATCTGGGGGATTACTCACCGAATATTCCCTCGACTCCAGACCGATGGACGGGGGAATTATTGGCTTGTCCTTCCTTGGCAAATTACAAGTTATTCCGGCAGATTAAATTTATTGTTAGATGCTGGGACAAACGTCTATACTGGTTCACCCGGCGAGTGGATCGGGAACATGAGCTATTTCTATCTTGCAGGGTATGCAGAAATCGGCCAAGATGGAAAATTTTATGATAGTTTTTATCAAGCTGGTAAAGCTTATTTCGGGGATTTAATCCCCTTTACTTCTGGCCCCTACGCCGGACAAAGACAAAATCAACATCCAGACTGGGAAAAGCATTTAAACACCATGCCGGTACTACCTCCGGCAACAGCAAAAAGATGTATTCCCCCTTCCGGGAGTGGAGGTGGATTACCTTACCCTAAACCTTTAAATAAAAACATGGAAGATTGTTGTCAGGCATCAAAAGCTAGTGCTAGAAGATTGAAGCGAATTGAAGCTGTGTTACAGCCGGATAAATTCTTAAAATTCGACAATAACGGAAACCCAACAGGGGTGGTTGGCAAAATCCCCCGGAGGCTGATTGCTCCAGCGGATGCTAACGGCATTGTTGGCGTGTTTGAAAAAATTGCTCTAGTAGTTATGGGAAAATCTATTGGGGCCAATTTCGACGCAAGTAAGTACGCGCCGATCGCAGGATACTCGGATGCGATCGGATCTCTCACGAAGATGCTCGATCGCATCAGTGGTTTTTGGCCCGCAACAGTGGAAATAAAAGATATTGATCCGGATAGCCCCGGAAACCAAGAATTCTCAATGCAGGTGCACAGCATCAGCGATGGCTTTAAGCAAGCCCTGGAGACTCTAGCTCACTTGGTGATGAAGTCCGGCGGGAGTGCAGCGCCTGAAGAAACTGAAGAAGATCCCACCTTAAAGATTTTAGCTGCCATCCTGACAGAGGTGGGCCTGACCCACAAAATTGCAGCCATAACCCAACAAACCACCAATAATATTGAGGAATTCTTGGATTATAAAGTGCGCCAACAAGAAGAATTTCTTCCTATGGCTTTTAATCCTCTGGTAGAGCGGACATGGCAAGAATTAGAATACACAAAGCCAACGAAAGCCCAGATAGACCCGTACATAGAAAGCTTGTTAACCCCATCTATCCAAGATATTGTTATCACCAAACTCGACGATAACAAGCTCTTTACTGAATGGATGCTGGAACTACTGAAACATTCCAGCGCCGCGAGTGCCGCGCTGACCCAGCAAATAAAATCAAAGGAAGATTTAAAAAAGGCGTTAGCAACCTCCCGCCTTAACGCACTTGTCCAGGGAGCGTTGACAATGGAGCAATTGCGCCGTGTGCTTGGTTTGCCTTCAAACTGGGATATGAACGATTTCGCTGAAAGGCTAGAAGATAATTTCCACCCAGATGAAAACGTGGAATCAACACTTCATGCGGAGACCAAACCCAAACAGGCGAAAGAGAAGCCTAGAATTAAAGATATTAGCAAAAACGGAAGGCGTCGGAAGCGATGAGCGAAGGCGGAATAACTAAATGGGGGACTAAGATTTTTGACCTGGTTAATCAAGCAAATCCCCCCAACGCATATCAGGTAATACAGGTGCAGCCTGACCGGGACAAGCAAGATTATTACCACCTTGCCGGTTCTGAAGCTTTCCTGGTTGCGAACTCTTCATTGTTTTTGGCGATCAGAGAATTACTATCAAATCAGCTAGGTCAAAACGTTGATTTAAAAAAATTTATTGAAGATTTTGAGAAAGGGTTCCCGGATGTGGCGAACTTTCGAGATCCGAAGTATAACGACCCGCTCAAGCCCTGGGGGCGCGAATTTAACGATCGCCCTCGGATTTTCATCCGAAAAGAATATCCCGGTGGGCGATATGTCTGTGAGTTTGTTCTGGATGGCGAGTCCCTAGTGTTGTGGGGGACGGCATCCGAAGTTATCGGGCAGGTTGCGATCGCCATGCAACGGGCCCAACAACTCGAACAGTATGATTTGGGTGCCTGGGTGGGCTACCCGGTCGGCGAATACCTGCGGCAGTTTCCCCAGGAGAGCAAACTCACCCTGATATTCCGACTAAAAACAGAGAAGCCCATACACTATAAAACCGTCCGGGTCCCTTTCGTGGGGCGATCGGCACTGAACTATCGAAAATTGAGGGAAGTTTGCGGCGGTGACGCGGGGCTCTTGTGGGGGAAAATTTCAGTCAATGCGAAAATCGGCAAGGGCGAGGACATCAAAAAGCTCTCAGCAATCTACGCAGCCGGTCCAAATGAGTCAGAGGCTAAGAAAAATTTAAAAGGGTTTCTTGGTCTAACGACACTCCCAACCCAGGCGATTTTTTATAATCAGGGAGACAACGAGAATAAGAAGGATAGGGATGATAGGAGTTCTTATAAGGTCTATCCCTGTAGCGTGGGAATTCTGAATCAAAAAATTTCCAAGCTGGCCGAGCGCGATCGCCTATCGGGAGGAAGAAGCACTTATGCTGGAAAAGTGAAAGGCAGTACCGTTCGATTCTTGCTCACGTCCAAGGCCGAACCCCCTGATTTTCAGGTTCGCCTCAATGAATTGTTGCTTCCATAAAATAACCGTCTTACCCGACATGACGGGTAAGACAAAATAATCGGACTACCCGACTAAGCCAGCGGAACTGTCACAGTTTCAATCCCTGATAGGGATTATTGGTTGCGATCTCTGAAATTCATCGCCGGGTCTACCGCGCCTGGGTTGTTTCAATCCCTGATAGGGATTATTGGTTGCGATCGCGGCCTCAGTCCGTAAGCCGACATCATCCCATAGTTTCAATCCCTGATAGGGATTATTGGTTGCGATCGCCTGGTTAATGTCAAAGTCAGCATCTTTAAGCTGAGTTTCAATCCCTGATAGGGATTATTGGTTGCGATCGCAACGAGTACAGGTTGAAAGGAAGCTCGTGGCGGTGAGTTTCAATCCCTGATAGGGATTATTGGTTGCGATCACCTGCTTCACCTGGTAATGAAAAGAGGGGAGACTCGTTTCAATCCCTGATAGGGATTATTGGTTGCGATCGCTCACTAAGCAACCGGCCAAGCAACTAAATTTCTAGTTTCAATCCCTGATAGGGATTATTGGTTGCGATCGCCCTCCTGTTCTCCCGTTATGCTACCACAACTCGCTCTATGGCCGTCAAGCTGCCCGTAGTGGTTTCGGCCCAAACCACATTGAGATCTTCGGTTGGCGTCTCAAATCTCCCCTCAAAACTCACATAACTTTGAGCCGGAACTGCAAAAATTTTGGCTGAAGCAGATGCTGGCGCGGTCGCTGCCGTTCCTACATTCAGGTAAATAAGTTCGTTCGTCTGGTTTATTAGCCCCAGGCCCACCCGTGCGGGGTTCGCCGGGATTAAATCCGCTGCGGTTGTTGTTGCCGCGACAATTACGGGTGTACTCGTTGCATATTCTTCCGGTGTCGGTTCAACAGTTGTCAATTTAAAATACATATTTATCCCCCTATCAATTACTAATTAGATGCGCCCAAAGCCCATCCTGCCCGCAAAGTTCCCGGATTAAATCGTAAGAATGCCGCTGAAAAGCGCCTGGTAAATCGGCTCGGTATCCCGTGCGATACCATTCCCCGTAAGGGTCATGAACTAAAAAATCGCCGTTTTCATATCCTGCCAGTACCACAGTATGCCCGGAAGGGGTGAAATATCCGTGTAAGACAACGGGGAACCCGCCATCCAAGTAGTCCTCGCACTGCTCAATTGTCCCGGTGGTTAAGAACCGGCTTGTTTTTCCGTATTCTCTGACAATTTTAACCAGAGAAGTTGGATCATTGGGGGGATAGTTTGTCTCACGGGCATATTGATACAGTTCGTCTTCCCAGTGGGTGAGGTGGGAATATCGTGGTTTGCGATCGGCTCTCAGGTAAGCAAGGCACATCGCGATACAGGTTAATCCTGGGTTTATCCTCCTTGGAGAAAAGCAGGGGATTTCCAGTTTCTTCATTTGTCCTAGTCCTGTTCATCTGGTGAATCAAGTTCCTTTATCTTCTTAAGCATAAACCCCCTTGTATCTTCCTCCTCGCTAAGTTTTCGGCGAGAATATCCCCAGCTTTTCTCCAAAAAATTCTCAATATCCTTAAGACTTCCTAGGATTATTCTAAGTTGCCATGCAATGTTATTAAATTCCCTGGAGACCTGAGCTTGAAGTCTGGCTGTCTCTTTTTTTTGAATCTCTATGTCTTTAGAGTTTCGGATTATTTGGTTCTCCAGATCCTTTAGTTTTAGCTTCCCAGTCTGGTAGTCGTTTTCCACTCGATTGACTTTGAGAATTAGGCCCGTTCCCGCCATCAGAATAGACGCAGCAATACTTAGTATCTCCCAAGTTACAACCATTTTTTGCTACAAGGAATAAGATAAAGCCAAAAGGCTGTCTGTGCAACTGTCAAATAATTCCTCTAAGAAATTCTCAGCAAATGCCTTCAGGTTTGCATTTTTGATAGATTCAACCCTGTCATCTACAGCCTTTTTAAAGCTCCAGGCATTCTGTCCAGGTTTTCCCCATGCCTCTATCATTTTCTGAGTATCCTCCCCAATAAATTCTCTAAGAATTCCAGACCGCGCACTCTTTTTGATAAGTTTTCTTACATTCTTGTATGCAGATAACATTAGATATCCTGCGGTTGACCTAGCAGCAGAGTCCAGGATCGGCCAGAGAGCATCAATAGTATCCTCAATAAATTGCCCGGAATCTCTCAATCCATCTTTCCCGCCTGTGAACCTGATGAGTTCTTCGACCCGAGCCAGCGTCCCCGGATTTACAGTAAAAAGCCCTACCGCTTTACCTGGAATCAACCCACAGCCAATCCTCCCCACAGCTTCCCCAAGTGAGCCACCCAGAACTGTATAAAAATTGCGGACTAGACCCTGTTGCGATTGGGTAATTTCTTCGTCGGTCTGGTTCCAATTAAAGTTGTAGACTTTTCCTGCCCCCCGGACAGCAAAACCCAGAGCAATTCCCATCGCTGATGAAAAAGCGATTTTTGCCAACAATCCTCCTCCAACGAACGCCGAGACTTTTGCCGCCAGCAGCGCCAGACCCACCAGACCGCCGCCGCCAACTACGGCACCAATCAATCCACCGGCAATCAACCTCCCACACGGGCCTAACTTGCCCCCAATCCAGGCGATCGCCCCGGAGATTGCCTGACTCACTTTCCCAGCGGCTCCCCGAATCCAGGAAATCGCACTAGAGATTCCGCTTGCGATGCCAGATGCCGCACTTTTGAGCCAGCCGAAGATTCCCCGCCCAATATCGGCAAAAAGGCCCCCGACACTATTGACGAAATTTCCGGCAACCTCCTTTGCAATTTCCAGAGGTGTACACCCTGCAAAGATAGAGCTGGCTAACCGACTTTCTTCAATCTGCATTTACTCTCACTCCGGTACAAAATACCCAATCCTGATCAGGTGAGGGGCATCCTTGATATTTCTCCACCTCCATGATCTGAATCCCTTTTTTATCTCAATGAATTTTAGCACCCCACCCGAAACCGGAGGAAAAGAGATAATTTGCTCATTTAGATCAGGGAATATCCGGATAGGCTGCCCGCGCATCCAGTCTTCCCCTCCCGTTTGCCAAACTTGTCTCACATAAATTCTGGAATAAATTCGCAGGCTACTTCCATGAAAAACAAAGGCAACTCGCACGATGGAGGGATCCGCATTTGGAACAGCAACACTACTCCAGTGGTGAGCCGGTTGAATAGTCCCTGCGTCATACCATGTCATACGTCGTAGTCGTAAGCATCCTCCACCTCCAATCCAAGGGATACAAGCCTTTCTTCATACTCGCCCCCATAGAGATAGTCATCGGTTTGGCGCCAGGATGCGGGCCGCAATAACCCCGATGCCTCTGCGACCAGAACGCATTCCCCAGCCCTAGATTCTATCTCAGATTGCCAAGTGGGGGGAGGAATCCCCAGCCATTGAGAAAATTCGGGGTCATCTGGGGTCAGAATCAACCTATTATTAGTTGCTGGCATAATTGCCGGGGTCCTTGAGGAACCAGCCCTCTTTTAAGCTATTCACTTTGGTTGGATCACAGAAAGTTGAGAGATTGTCTGTGCCGCCTTCGCCCGAAATGACAATCCCGATGGTCGGAGGTTTGGGGAAGCTTGGCCCATATACAAGATCCAAATCATTCGGGCTCGCATCTTTAAATCCAATATTCGATGCGTAAGGCTGCAACTTGGCGTACTGATCCGCGCGCATTCTCCATGCATACTTGATGCCGCGAATGGTGATAAAGACTAGCTTTGATTGTTTAGTTTGCCTTGCCGCCCGGTATTCTATTCCGCCTGCTTTTTTCCATCCCTGGGCCAAAGCCTGGTTGATTTTGTCGTAGCCAACGTAGGAGGTTACAGAATACTCCAGTGTTTTCTTGCGCACTTTCGCCGGTCTAGGTGCATCACCCCCGATAATCAGTTTGTCGATGTAACTGCCCGATGTTCCGCCCGACCTTGCAGAAAATTGGCCCAATTGGGAGGATTCATTCGCATCAATATTTGTCATGAATCCGTAAGACCCGACTGGAGATATCGAGCCCCCAGAGCCACTGGGAACGCCGAGCCTTACGGCCATCAATTGTTTCTGTTTGTAAACGTTAGTTCTACCCATTTCTCAATTCTATTTGAAACGCCAAATTAATCAAAGGATTGGCTTTAAAAAACTAGCCAACCCTCACCGACTGAAATTTTATGGAGATAATTAAACCAGTGGCGTAAGCACCTCATCGACGACAATCCTGCGGTAGGTGGTCACGCTGTAAAAGCGCGGCACGACAGTTACCGTTTGTCCTGGATTAGCCGGATCTGGAATCAGAGTTGCAGCCCCTTCGGAAGTGGAAATCATGTTTACATCCTGCCCCGCCGCAGTAGCAACATTATCTAGGTCTTGGGCCTCTTGCAGGGCCGTGAGAAAATCGTCAACGGGTTTATATACCGTTGCTGTTGGGGTAGACACATCGATCGATACCAAGGATCCCGCAGGAAGTTTCGCGGCGACTTCGGCGACTGTAAGAGTTGACATAAATTCTAAACCTATTCCTCTAGGAAAATCTTTTTCAATCCTAATCTTTGCCAAGGAAAGCGTCAAGGACGAAAGGTCTTGTCCCTGGAGGTTTCAAGAGAAACTCTTGCGATATAAATGCACCTTTGCCCCCTTAAGGGGACAAAGATTTCTGATAGAGTAGTAACGAAGCTAATAAACGAGATATGACAGCAATTACCTTGGGTACAGGGGGAACGATTCAATCCCCCGACGGAACTGAGACTTTAGAGAATTTCATTTTTCGGCTGATCAAGTTAGCGCAATCCAGGGAACGAGACAAAACCCTGAATCCATCAGGGCAAAACAGCATAACCAGTTCCCTTTCTGATGACCCATTGAGCGGTAGTTTTAACACGGCATTATTTACTGCAAGCTTGGACCTTGCCGCCAAGCTGACCCGAACCGGCACTGATAGATTTAAAATTGAAACAGAACCCTATCTAAACACTGGATTTTCCAGTGGCTCTGGGGGGACTTACGCCTCAAATTCCTGGGCTCAGGATTTAGCAGATGCACTGATAATGGCAGCCAGTTTACAGCGGGCGACTACTTACAATATTTATTCATGGAGGATTGAACCTAGTACATTAACTGGCGATTTCAACGCCAGGATGAACATGAGTGTCAATAACGCTCCCATCATTCTCGTTGCGACCAACCTTGGAGAACTAGCTTCCGCGCAAGAGTTTTTACCATAGGCGTACACATAGCGGATACACTACGGAATCACCGCGAAAACATCATGTAAACACTAGAAAGATGAAAATAATATCCTTAACAACAGGTGATCAACAGGATGCGATCGCCCCCCACGCCGCCACCCATCACGAGGGCGGGGTAGACCCGATTACCCCGGAGGCGATCGGGGCTGAAACGGAAGGGGCTACTGCCGCTGCGATCGCTGCTCACCTCGGGCAGAACAATCCCCACTCGCAATATTTGCAACAAGTAAGCTGGGGAATTATATCAGGTATTCCCGCGAGTTTTCCTCCTTCACAGCACCGAATAAACCATCGATACGATAATTTCGATAGTATCACCCCTATTGTTTTTAATAGTGGGGGATTCGTACATGGTACTTATACCGATTTTAATGCATTGCCAGATTTTGGATTCTGGTTTGTTCAGGGTACTGCTAACGGCCCAAATACTCACGGAAGTACAGGGCAATACTATGTGCTAAATTTAGGACTCGGGAACAACTATTCTTACGCTCAATACGCGATGCAATTGGCTATCCCGAGAAATAAAATTCCCCCAATTATTTCTATCCGATTTAAAGAGCTTGGAGTTTGGGGCGCTTGGGGCAACGCTTAATTTATTGGGCCCTGAAAATCCTCGTGTCACGAGTTCAAGTCTCGTTCCTGGCATAGCCTAAGGCGCTGAAATCCTTAAAATTTAAGGGTTCAGTGCTTTTTACTATTCAGGGAAATACCGCTACATCACCATCCTTGAAGCCATGCCTCAGACGGTTCCCAAAACAGTGTGACGCTAAAATTCAAGCCATCACCCTGGAAATGATGCCAGAACGATTAAGCGAGAGGATGCACGGAATATGAATGACCCCTACAGAATTTATCTTGATGCTTGTTGTTTGAATCGTCCTTTTGACGACTAAACCCAGACTGGCATTGCGTTAGAAACCCAAGGGATCCTCGCTATCTTGAGTCAATGCCAATCGGGACCACTCATCCATGTAACCCCTGGACAATTCCGTTCAATGGCGACTCAACGTTACCCAACCACCAGCGTACTAACACGCAACGAGAGATTATCAAAAAAGGATATAAAGCCTTAATTGAATCATTAGGAATTGTCTATACTATATTCCTCGCATCATGAATTAGATTCCCGTTCCCGCTTAGATTGTTTCCTGTAATATTTCCCTTAATCAAGTAAGAAGCCTTCCATTAAGTGGAAGGACCTGGCAGTGTGAAAAGTGCCAAACGAAACACGATAGAGACATAAATACTGCTAAAAACATCAGAGATGAAGAACTGCGGATTTTATCCTCGGGGACCGGGGAGTTTGCCTATCGCCTAGGTGTAAGTCGAGATAGTAAAGGACTGAAAAAATCTACTATCTCGCAGTCTGTTGGGTAGGAAGCCGACGGTGTAATCGAGCGATTCCCCATTCGGTAGTTCACTTCCTATCAATTCCCCGCAAGGGGATGAAAACTTCAAATTGTGGTAATCGCGGTGGATACCTGGGTCCTCGCTGACTGTAAGACAAAACATTGGTGTTTCTTGTCAGTGTGCAATACTTGCACTTTCAATTTAGAATTCCTCACTTAATTTTATTAAACGTCCACGCACAAGAGGCAGGAAATACCTACAACTTAACCTCAACTCTGTCAATATTCTATACAATTTCTATACTTGTGTAGCCTTCGCTTCTCTTCCTCTGGTGTATGGACAAATGGGGAGGGGGGGTCTATTCTCATAGGTAATCTTAGCGCTGGCACTAATGTTGAAGATGGACCCCGGGCTGTTTGGTCTATAACTGAGGCGAAATCCCGGTTTAAATCACCCGGTAACGAGTGTTAATGGGCGGATTTGACCCCATCGCTTTTGAGGATGAGGTGCGCTGAATTTTATTGTTTTTTCCGCTGAATTACCGCAATGGAATCTAACTTTTTTAACCCTGCTTTAACCCCACCTGCTGACTCGTTAAATCTTCCTCAAGACATGGAGGTTTTTGTCTTTTCCACCTCGTTTGCTCAACAGCGATTGTGGTTTATTGACCAATTTGCTCCCGGTCATTCCTTCTATAATGTGACCACCGCACTGCGGTTAAAGGGGGTGGTGAATTTCCCTGCTTTAGTGCAGACGGTGAAGGAAATGGGTCGGCGGCATGAAACCTTGAGGACGCAGTTTTCGACGGTGGCGGGGGAACCTGTTCAGGTGATTTCCCCGGCGGTGGATATTCCGGTGAATTGGCTAGATTTGCGGCAATTTCCTCCCGGGGAACGGGAAGCGGAAGTGACTCGTTTGGCGGCGGTGGAGTCGGAGTTTCCCTTTAATTTAGCCACGGGTCCTTTATTGCGGGTGACCCTGTTGCAGTTGGAGGAATTTTCCTCTATTTTACTGCTGAATATGCACCACATTATTTCTGATGATTGGTCGATGGGGGTGTTTGTTCGGGAGTTGGGAACCATTTATGGGGCTTTGGTGGAAAATCGCCCGGTTTTGCTGCCGGAATTACCCCTACAATATGCCGATTTTTCGGAATGGCAGCGGGAGTGGTTTCAAGGGGAGGTGTTAGCACAGCAGTTGGGATATTGGCAGCAGCAGTTACGGGGAATTATTCCTTTGAATTTACCGGGAGACTCCCCCAAACCGGCGACTCCAAGCTATCAGGGAGAGAGTCAATTGTTTGAGCTTTCTCAACCCCTGACGGCAGCGCTCAAGGTTTTTTCTCAGCAAGAAGGGGTGACGTTATTTATGACGTTACTGGCGGGGTTTCAACTCTTGCTTTATCGCTACAGTCAGCAAGATGAGATTACCGTGGGTTCCCCGATCGCCAATCGCAATCGCAGCGAAATTGAGGGGTTGATTGGGTTTTTTGTGAATAGTTTGGTGTTGCGCACGGATATGTCTGGAAATCCGACAATTCGAGAGGTATTGGCTCGGGTGCGAGAGGTGACGTTAGGTGCTTATGCACATCAAGATTTACCCTTTGAAAAGGTGGTGGAAGCGTTACATCCGGACCGGATTTTGAATGTTCATCCCCTGTTTCAGGTGGTGTTTAATTTACAAAATGCTCCGATGCAAGAGTTAGAGTTACCCGGATTGCAAGTGAGTTCCCTGAGTTTGGGGGTAAAGACGACTCGGTTTGATTTGGAGGTGCATTTGTGGGAGGCGGGGGATAGTTTTCGCCGCACTTATGGGGAAGATTGGCAATATGGGGAAAGTCTCCGGGGGTTGGTGATTTATAATTGCAGTCGCTTTCAGGGGGAGACGATTGCTCAGATGTTGGAACAGTTTAAAATGGTGTTAAAAAATATGGTGAATTATCCCGAGGAACGCATCAATCAAGTGGGATTAATCAGTGAGCAGGAACAGGCGAAGTTAACGGCGTGGAATCAGACGCAACGGGATTATCCACGAGGGGGAATTCCAGCAGAATTTGAGGCGCGGGTTCTGGAGAATCCCGAGGCAGTGGCGGTCACTTTTGAGGGGAAATCCTTGAGTTATGAGGAACTGAATCGGCGCAGCAATCAAGTCGCGCATTATTTACAAAAATTGGGGATCAAGTCTGAGGAAGTGGTGGGAATTTGTGCGGAACAATCCCTAGATGCCATTGTGGGAATGGTGGGGATTTTGAAGGCGGGGGGTGCTTATTTGCCGTTAGACCCCAGTTATCCGCGCGATCGCCTGGAATGGATGGGGGAAGATGCCGCAATTCGGATCGTACTCACGCCACAACGATTTGAGCAACAGTTGAGTGGGGTGGGAGAGGTGCGGGTTTGTTGCGATCGCGACTGGCAGGCAATTTCCCAGGAATCCCCGGAGAATCTCACCCTTTCCCTTACAGGCGATCGTCTTGCTTATGTGATTTACACCTCGGGTTCCACAGGAAAACCCAAAGGAGTAGCAGTTTCTCACCAAGCAGTCAACCGCCTCGTTTTGAATACCAATTATATTCAAATCACCCCCCAGGACCGGATTGCTCAAGCAGCAACCCTCGCTTTTGATGCCGCAACCTTTGAGATTTGGGGTGCGTTACTCAATGGCGCTCACTTAGTGGGAATCAGTCCCGGAGTTACCCTCTCTCCTCATGATTTAGTGCGGGAATTACAGGCGCAACAGATAGATATTTTATTCTTAACCACTGCCTTATTTCAGCAAGTCGTTCGGACAGTTCCCCAAGGGTTTCAATCGTTACGCTGCTTATTATTTGGGGGAGAAACCGTCGATCCCCGTTGGGTAAAAAAGCTGCTGAAACAAGGTGCACCCCAGGCGTTAATTCATGTATATGGACCGACTGAAAACACCACTTTTTCTACCTATTATCGGATCAACTCTCTGTCGGAAACCGCGAGTACCGTTCCCATTGGTAAACCCATTTCTAATACTCAAGTTTATCTGTTAGATGAGCAGTTACAACCTGTGCCGGTGGGGATTTCTGGAGAGATCTATCTTGGGGGGGATGGACTGGCACGAGGGTATCTGAATCGTCCGGAATTAACTGAGGAACGGTTTATTAAACCTGTTGTAAGCAAAAGATTGATCCCCCCAACCCCCCTTCTTAAGGGGGGCTTTCAAGAATGTTCTGACAGGTCTATTGTTAATCTGGGGGATAGATTAGGAACCCGACTTTATAAGACGGGGGATTTAGGACGATATAAACCTGATGGGAATTTGGAGTTTTTAGGGCGAATTGACGATCAAGTGAAGATTCGGGGATTTCGGATTGAACTGGGTGAAATCGAGGCAATGTTATGTCAGCATCCGGGAGTTGCAGCAGCAGTGGCGATCGCCCGAGAAGAAGTACCCGGGGAGAAAGAATTGGTTGCTTATGTTGTTCCTCGGGACCCAGAGGGTAAATCTTCTCCCCTGAAAATTAGTAAATTGCAGCAGTTTTTACAACAAAAATTACCCCGTTATATGCTGCCTACCGCTTATGCTCTCCTGGAATCGTTACCCTTGACACCCAATGGAAAAATCAACCGGCAAATCTTACCTAAGATAGATACCGCCTTCGAGGAATTACCCGAACATTATGTAGAGCCTCGTACTTCCGTAGAAAAATTGCTGGTAGAGATTTGGAGGCAAGTATTGGGAAAATCGCAGGTGAGTGTTTATGATAATTTCTTTGAATTGGGAGGGCATTCTCTGCTGGCAACTCAACTCATTTCCCGCATTCGCGATCGGTTAAAAATTGAGTTGCCCGTGAGTCAGTTATTTGAAGCGCCAACGGTGGCAAGTTTATCCAGTTATATTGAAACCGTCTGTTGGGCGACCCAACAACCCAACGAGTCTAACCCTAATCAGAATTTGACAGAAGAGGTAGAGTTTTGAATACCCTAAACTTTTTATCGGAACTACGCGAGTTAGAGATTCAGTTAACTGTAGAAGGAAGTCGCTTAATTTGTAAGGCTCCCAAAGGCCGATTAACTCCTGAAATCCGCGATAAAATTTTTCAAAACAAAGAAGAAATTTTGAGTTTTTTTAATCGAGCAAACGGAAATCTTTCAGAAACCCCAGTTTTGCTCAAATCAAGGGTTCGAGAGGGCAATTTACCCCTCTCCTTCGCCCAACAGCGCCTCTGGTTTCTGGACCGATTAGTGCCGAACAATCCCTTTTATAATATGCCAGCGGCAGTGCGGTTAACCGGGGCGGTTAATTTAGAGGTCTTAGAAGCTGCATTTAATGAAATTATCTGCCGTCATGAAGGGTTGAGAACAGTTTTTCCCGAGGTAGAAGGGCAAGGCGTTCAGGAGATTCAGGCACATTTAACCGTTCCGATTCATGTCTTAAATTTACAGAATTTGTCTGCTTTAGAACAAGAGAAACAGGTCGAACGGATTATGACCCATGAAGCGTTGCGTCCGTTTAATTTGTCCACGGGTCCTTTACTGAGAATTTCTTTAATTCAATTATCTGACTCCGACTCTTTACTGATGCTGAATATGCATCATATTATCTCTGATGGTTGGTCGATTGGGGTATTAATTCATGAGTTAGGAATCCTTTATGCAGCTTGGGTTCAGTGGGAAGCGTCGCCCCTACCAGAATTGGCAATTCAATATGCAGATTTTGCCCAATGGCAGCGTGAATGCTTACAAGGGGAAAAGTTAGAGCAGCAATTAGCCTATTGGCGAGAACAACTGGAGGGAATTTCTATGCTAAATTTACCTTGTGATCGCCCTCGTCTAGCGGTCCCCAGTTATCGCGGAAACCGTTATCAATTACAGCTTTCCCAGGCAGTCAGTCAAGAATTAAATGCCTTGAGCCAAGGGGAAGGAGTGACATTATTTATGACCTTACTGGCGGCCTTTCAAACCTTGTTGTATCGCTACACGCAACAAGAAGATATTGCCGTAGGTTCCCCCATTGCAAATCGCAATCGCAGTGAAATAGAACCCTTGATTGGCTTTTTTGTCAATAGTTTAGTCCTGCGAACCGACTTATCCAAAAACCCAACCTTTCGAGAAGTATTGGCCCGGGTTAAACAGGTAACATTAGGAGCTTATGCGCATCAAGATGTCCCCTTTGAGAAGTTAGTAGAAGAGTTACATCCAGAACGCTCCTTAAAGCATAATCCCCTGTTTCAGGTGGCCTTTGCCCTACAAAATGCCCCAATGCAAGCGTTAGAATTACCGGGATTAACCTTAAGTCCCCAACCCTTAGAAGCAGGAACTGCCCGGTTTGATTTAGAATTACATTTATGGGAACAATCCGCTACAAATCCGATGTGGGTCGATAGTCGGGGAGGGATTAGCGGATTTTTGATTTATAGCACCGATTTATTTGACGAAACGACCATTGTCCGGTTAGTCGCCCATTTTCAAATTTTACTCGAAGCAATAGTGGGAAACCCGGACCAACGCATTGCAGATTTACCGATTTTAAGCGAAGCGGAACGTCATCAATTATTAGTGCAGTGGAATCAAACTCAAGTGGAGTATCCCCAAGGGTTAGCGATTCATGAGTTAGTCGAAATTCAGGCAGCCAAAAATCCCGAGAAAGTTGCTTTACTGTATGGCAACAAAACTCTAAGTTATGGGGAGTTAAATCGCCGCAGTAACCAATTGGCTCATTATTTGCAAAAACTAGGAGTTGGGGTGGAAGTGGTGGTGGCATTATGCCTCGATCGCACCTTAGAAATGGCAGTGACAATGCTGGGAATTCTCAAAGCAGGGGGTGCTTATTTACCCCTAGATCCGTCAGTTCCCAGTAGTCGATTAAATCGGATGTTAACGGAGGCAAAGGTTCCAGTTTTACTCACCCAGCAGTCCAGTTTATCCCAATTTAATAGAGTCATTTGCCATATTGTTTGTGTAGACAGAGACAAAGCACTAATTGAACGACAACGAGATGAAAATCTCAGCAGTCCGGTGACGCCAAATTCCCTTGCTTATGTGATTTATACCTCCGGTTCCACGGGAGAACCAAAAGGAGTCGAAATTGAGCAAAAAAGTCTGTTAAATTTAACCTATTGGCATCAACAAGCATTTGCCGTATCCGCCAGCGATCGCAGTACCCAAGTTGCCGGAGTTGCCTTTGATGCCTGTGGGTGGGAAATTTGGCCCTATTTAACCGCAGGCGCTTGTATTTATATCATCGATAACGACACCCGGCGATCGCCTGAAAAGTTGCGGGATTGGTTGGTAGAAAATGCGATCACCATTAGCTTTTTACCCACCCCCTTAGCGGAAAAAGTGTTACAATTAATTTGGCCGGAACACACCCAATTACGCCTGTTACTCACCGGGGGAGAAATATTGCATCAATATCCCTCACCTTCCCATCCCTTTCAGGTGGTCAATAATTACGGACCCACAGAGAATACCGTTGTCACCACCTCCGGCAGGGTTCCCGTGGGGAATGGCAGGCAGTTTGCGCCGGGAATTGGCAAGGCGATCGCCAATACTCAACTCTATGTGCTAGACAAGCACTTCCACCCCGTTGCGATCGGTATTCCCGGGGAATTGTATATTAGCGGTGACGGATTGGCAAGAGGATATCGCCATCATCCCGAACTCATGGACGAAGTATTTATCCCAAACCCCTTCCACCCTGAACCGGGCCATTTCTTATATAAAACGGGCGATTTAGTCCGCTATCAATCCGATGGGAGTCTGGAATTTTTAGGTCGTCTGGACCAACAAGTAAAGATTCGCGGATTTCGCATTGAATTGGGCGAAATAGAGGTGATTTTAGCTCAACATTCCGCCGTGAAACAGACCCTCATTACGGCATCAGAAAATGACCGAGGGGAAACCCAGTTAACTGCTTATCTGGCCCTCAATTTACAAGAATTAGAACTGGCCGAAATGAATCCCATTGCTTTTGAGGAAGAACAAGTCCAGCAATGGCAAACACTCTACAATCAAACCTATCAAATGCCTGCGGTGGGGATGGAACCAGATTTTAATATTGTCGGGTGGAATAGCAGCTATACCAACGAACCTATCCCCGCAGCAGAAATGCGAGAATGGGTAGACCATCAAGCAGCACAAATTTTAGCCTTAAACCCAAATAGAGTCCTAGAAATTGGTTGTGGAACGGGCCTACTACTCTTCAGAATTGCTCCTCACTGTACCGACTATTGGGGAACTGACTTTTCGCCCTACTCTCTCCACTTTATTCGCAAACATTTGGGCCAATATGACTTAAATAACGTGACTTTACTCGAAAAAATAGCCAGGGATTTTGATAGCATCCCCCCCCAGAGTTTTGATACCGTCATTCTCAACTCAATCGTTCAATATTTACCCAGTTTAGACTACCTAACTAAGGTCATTTCCGGGGCCATTACCACCACCCAACCTGGGGGACGGATCTTCCTGGGTGACCTACGAAGTTTACCCCTGCTTAAAGCTTTTTATACCGATGTAGAACTGACGCGCGCCCAACCTTGCGTGACCCGTCAACAGCTACAGCAACGGGTAGAAATGCAACTCTTTCAAGAGGTAGAATTAGCTTTAAGTCCCGCCTTTTTTATGGCCTTAAAATCCCGCATACCTCAGATTGAAACAGTAGAAATTCAACTCATGCGGGGACACTTTCAAAATGAATTAACTCAGTTTCGCTATAATGTTATTCTTCATATTACTGGGCCTGATATTCAGTCTAAATGTAAGAAAGATTATCCGATTAACTGGCTAAATCAGGAAGAAAATAGCGAAGATTGGACGGTAAACAAACTGCGACAGTATTTAATTGCAACTAACCCCGATATCTGCGGACTGTTGCGGGTCCCTAATAGCCGAGTCATGGCTGCTGTTAAAGCAAGAGAAGGGCTGTTTAATTCCAGTCCGTTTAAAACAGCCGGACAATTGAAAAAAGCCGTTAAACACCTGCACCAGGCAGGCATTAACCCAGAAGAATGGTATGGATTAGAACTGCCTTATCGTGTTCATATTCGTTGGTCTGATTCAAGTAGTGAAGGGCGGTATGATGTGGTCTTTGTCCGAGAAAATATTACAGATTTTATCCTAGAAGCGAGTGACGAACTTGTTTGTGACTCTGCCTATGCTAACAATCCTTTACAAGGAAAAACAGCACGTCAATTGGTCCCCAAATTGCGGGACTATCTCCATGATAAATTGCCAGACTATATGATACCATCGGCTTTTGTAATCCTAGAGTCACTTCCCCTAACTGCGAATGGCAAAATAGATCGCCACGCCTTACCCCCTGCCACCGGAATCTCCCCAGAAATTACCACAAATTATACCCCACCGCGTACCGTCATCGAAGAACATCTCGTTCAAATTTGGGCGGAACTATTAAGCATCAAACGAGTGGGAATTTACGATAACTTTTTTGAATTAGGGGGGCATTCATTATTAGCAACGCAACTTGCCTCTCGTGTTCGTGATAAATTGGGGTTTGAGTTGCCTTTACGCACTGTATTTGAAGCGCCCACAATTGCCCAATTAGCCCCAGTTATTCAGGAGTTACAACAACAAAATCCCACCCATCATGTACCCGCATTAGTTCCCGTCTCTCGGGAAAAGCGGCGAATGAAGTTATCCTCGTTAAACCCCCAAAATAAATCATAATGATATCCATTTCTTTGACAAAAAAATTAAAATAAAATGACTCAAGAAACCGAGGTGTTTGTCTTTCCCGCCTCTTTTGCCCAACAACGGTTATGGTTTCTCAACCAATTAGCCCCAAATAATCCGTTTTATAATATTTCCATCGCCCTTCAACTGACGGGACCCCTCAATTTCTCTGCTTTAGAACAAAGTTTTAATGAAATTGTTTGCCGTCATGAAACCTTACGCACGACTTTTGCAGTTTTAGAGGGACAAGTTGTGCAAGTGATTGTGCCGGAGTTGACTCTTGCGGTGAAAGCGATCGCCTTACAGCATTTACCCCCCTTAAAACAGGACCAAGAAGGGCAACGGTTAGCGACTTTAGCAGCAGAAGAACCGTTTAATTTAACTACCGGCCCTTTACTGAGAATTTCCCTATTACAACGCAGTGAAACCGACTCCATTCTGTTGTTGAATTTTCATCATATTGTTGCCGATGGGTGGTCCATTGGCATCTTACTGAGGGAGTTAGGGAGATTATATACTGCCTTTGCCAATCAGCAACCCTCCCCCCTGCCGGATTTGCCGCTGCAATATGCTGACTTTGCCGAATGGCAGCAGCAAGGGTTGCAGGGAGAGTTTTTGGAAACCCAATTAAGCTACTGGAAACAGCAATTACATCATCTTTCTCCCCTAAATCTCCCCAGCGATCGCCCTCGACCCCCCATCCCTAGTTATCGCGGTGGCAAGCACCAATTTACCCTATCTCACACCTTAACTGCTGCACTAAAACAGTTGAGTCAGCAAACAGAAACCACCCTATTTATCACCCTACTGGCAGCATTTAAAACCTTGCTTTATCGCTATACTGGACAAACTGATATGGCAATTGGTTCTCCCATTGCCAACCGCAATCATCAGGAACTTGAAGGGTTAATCGGCTTTTTTGTCAATAGTTTAGTCCTCCGAACTAAGTTATCCACAAATCCTACTTTTCTGGCATTATTAACTCAAGTCAAATCCGTAGCATTTGCCGCCTACACCCACCAGGATTTACCCTTTGAAAAGCTGGTGGAGGAACTGCATCCTCAGCGAGATTTGAGTCAAAATCCCTTGTTTCAAGTCAGCTTTAGTTTACAAAATACCCCAACCAATGCCCTGGAATTGCCTGGACTTACTTTAAGTCTATTAGACTGGGATATTCCTAGGGCCAAACTAGATTTAGAGGTGAATTTCTGGGAAGAAGCTAACCAAATTAAAGGGCAAGTAATTTATAGTACGGATTTATTTGACTCTAGCACAATCATCCGATGGATGGGACATCTTCAAACCCTGTTATCGGCGATTGTCACCAACCCAAATCAGCAGATTTCAGACTTGCCAATTTTAACACCCGTTGAACGGGACTGCCTGCTGTTTGAATTTAATTCGCCTACCTATCCTTCCCTTCCACAACCCCAACTCCAGCATCCCTCGTTTCTGCACTTATTTGAGGAAATTGTGAGGCGATCGCCCCATCAAATTGCCCTCGTCTCTGGTGAAACCTCTCTCACCTATCAAGACTTGCACCACCACTCCAATCAAATCGCCCGGTATTTACAACAATGGGGGGTTAAACCCGAGGAATTCGTCGGTTTGTGTTTACCACCCTCCAGTGAGGCGATCGCCTGGATCTTAGGCATTCTCAAAGCAGGCGGCGTCTATCTCTATTGTGACCCCACCTATCCCTCAGAACGACTCCTGTTTATCCTATCCGATGCCGAAGTCTCTCTCTTAGTAACCCGATCGCCTTTTGTCCCCTCTCCCACACCCCCCCAACTTTCCATCTTGGATTTAGCACAACATCAAGAGGCGATCAGTCAACAAAACTCTAAAAACCTCACTTTCTGTATCACCCTCAATCATCTGGCTTATGTGATTTATACCTCCGGTTCCACCGGAAAACCCAAAGGCGTCTTAATCGAACACCGAGGACTATATAACTTAATTCTAGCCCAAAAACAAGTCTTTAAATTCAATCAACAAAGCCGCATTTTGCAATTTGCATCCTTCAATTTTGATGCATCAATTTTTGAAATCGTTATGGCATTGAGTACCGGCGCTACCCTCTATTTAGCAGACCCGGAATCCCGCTATGGCGGAATAGCGTTAATGACCTTTTTAAGAAAGGTTAAAATTACTCATGCCTGCCTAACTCCTTCCGTCTTATCAACCTTACCTTCCGGGGAATTACCCGCCCTCGATACCCTAATTTCTGCCGGAGAATCCTGTTCCCCAGCATTAGCTCAACCCTGGGTGAATGCTTGCCACTTTTTCAATGCCTATGGTCCAACTGAATCTACTGTTTGGGCAACGGTTGCTGAAATTACGGAGATCACTCAAAACCTGCCTATTGGTCGCCCTATTCCTAATATACAAATTTATCTCTTGGATGCCAATTTGCAGCCGGTTCCCATTGGAATTTCCGGAGAACTTTATATTGGCGGGGAGGGAATTGCCCGGGGGTATCTCAACCGGCAGCAATTAAACTCAGAACGGTTTATAACTCATACTTTTATCCCAGAAAAAACAGTCCGACTCTACAAAACTGGTGACCTCGCTCGCTATCGAACCGATGGCAACTTAGAATTTCTAGGCCGTTTAGACCATCAAGTAAAAATTCGCGGCTATCGGGTAGAATTAAGAGAAATTGAAACAATAATTACTCAATATTTTAACCTAAAACAAGCCCGAGTCATTGCCACAGACCCAAATCAACTGGTTGCTTATCTTGTACCAAACGAGAATCAACCGCTTGACCGGAGTGAACTGCAAAATGTTCTGAGCAAAACCTTACCTGGATACATGATTCCCCAGGAGTTGATTGTGCTAGATTCTCTGCCCCTGACCGATCGCGGTAAACTCGACTGTACCCAATTACCCACCCCCAAAACCCTCACCCCTGGGACATTTATCCCCCCGGGCAATCCGAGTGAAGCGGCCTTAGCCAAAATTTGGGAAACGTTGCTCAAGTGCGATCGCGTCGGTATGAATGATAACTTTTTTGACTTAGGAGGGAATTCCCTCCTCGCCGTCCGACTTTTGACGCAAATCAACCAGCAATTTCAGCAACAATTACCCGTTTCTGCCCTATTCCTCAACCCTACTTTACAAGGATTAGCCGATTGTCTCTTTTCTGAACTGAATACCCTGCCTTGTTCTCCCCTAGTTCCCATCCAAACTCAAGGAACCAATCCCCCCTTTTTCTGTATTCATCCTATTTTAGGCGTAGTCTTTCCTTATTATGAATTAGCCTCACATCTGGGAAAAAATCACCCCTTTTATGCATTGCAACCCCAAGGAATTGACGGTAACTCTCCCCCGTTAACTCGGATTGAAGACATGGCCGCTTATTATATTAAAGCCATGCAAATTATACAAGCGGAAGGTCCTTATTTCATCGGGGGGTGGTCATTTGGCGGGTTAGTGGCGTTTGAAATGGCCCAACAATTACAAAAAGCGGGTCATGCCATTGGGTTACTAGCGGTGTTGGATACCCTTGCCCCAGTTTCTACCCATCGACCCTCTCTGTGGCAGGGGGGTAAATTTTTGTTCACCACTGCTGCCCGTTCAATTTGGCCGTTTTTGCGGGATTATGTTTATTTGATGACACAACAGAAACAGGGAGAGCAAAAGGAACTTGACCCCAGGGGCGATCGCCTCCCTCAACGAGTACATCCCGTGTTCAAATTTTTACACCGTTATCTTGCGCAAACGACCCTGGCGCAATCTTTGCATTCCACATCCGATCGCCGCCTCTTACGGGAAGTCGCCCTGGGACCCCTCATTCCCATCTTCCAAGCGAATAGTCAAGCAGTTCTGCACTATAAACCCTCCATTTATCCCGATCGCATCACCGTGATGAGATCCAGCGATCAGGCGATCGCCCCGGGTCAGGATCCCCACTTAGGCTGGGGCCAACTCACCGAGGAACCCATCAAACTAATACCAATTCCTGGAAACCACCTAACCATGCTCAGAAAGCCCCAGGTGCAATATCTCAGCGATCGCCTCCGCGAATGCTTAGAATCTCCCTAGAGTAAAAACCAAATCACCGGATTTCTTGACAAAATCTCCCCTAACTCCCCATCTCCCCAATCGCCCCAATCCTCCCCATCCCCCAATCTCCCCTAACTCCCCATCTCC
>CBFGOM010000066.1:0-29986 GCA_965650385.1 uncultured Oscillatoriaceae bacterium | reverse complement strand
ACCAAGGAGAATAGTCTGGTCCTTTTAGGTAAGAAATTCCTTCTTTTAATGGATAGAAATAATTATGAATTCGATAAACTATAAGGGGAAATCCATACAAAGAAAAAAGTAAGGCTAAAACCCCTAAAATGCCGGGTGAGAGACAAATCCACAAAAAGGATGCTGCGATCATTCCGATGACGATCGCCGGAAAGAAGGAAAGAATCAGACTGAGTAAGGTCATTAAAGTTAATGTTATTCAATAAACGGGGCTACAACCCTAGGTTAAAACGGCCAAATTAACTTTTGGACCAAGGTTAAATTTGTAGAAATTCCCAAAGCATTCGGGGGCGTATTACTATCATAACTTGTGCCATGTAATCGGTCCCATAGTTTTAAATTTGCCCCATAATTTACCCCCACAAACTCCCGCGCATGATGCCATGCATGATCCCTGGGTAAAATTAACCAAGGGGAAAGCGATCGATGCAATATAGTTCCGGGTAAGGGTTCGATTTCGCTATGCCGCCATAAATCTAATATGGAGGTCAAACTGACCCCAAGAATATAAGCAGTTGGATCTTGAAGTAAATAGATAAATAGAGCATGAATCCACAGATAAACAATTAAAAAACTGGTCCATATAGTATTACGAGAAGTTCCAAGAACTTGCCGTTCAGTCATCGTATGATGAACCAAATGCAACCGCCAAAACCAGGGACTATGCAGCAAGCGATGATTCCAATAATACAAGTAATCGATTCCGATAAAACTTAGGCAAAAGGCAAGGAGAGGAGGTAAGGTCAAAATTCCACAACTGTTAGGGAGAAAATGTTGATAGACTTGATAAATCAAGACAAGTTGCAATAGCGGAATTAAAATGCCTTGAAAACATAATCCAATTCCATCTAAAAGCCAATCTTGCCAAGATTTAGTTTTAAAATGAACTTGGTGTTTTGTTTGAGAAAATGTTAAAATTAATAAGACCACAAATGCAATGAAAATAGCCATAAATATCCTGTTTCTCTGGATAACTGCTAAACCCAAAAGTTAACTTTTACTGATTTTGGAGGAAGTAATCGCGGGTCTTCCCCGGCTGAAATGGCCTTGCGAATGGATTCAACAAATACATGAATAGTATCGGCTGGAGTATTGGCAAATTGAGTCCCATATTTCTCAATCACCTCTTGCTGAATTCCTAAAATTTCTACATCTTGCTTAATAATATATTGGGCAGTCCACCGCACAAAAGGACGAGCAATTTTATTCCAAATCCCATAATTAAAGGTCACATCGGTATAAACTAAGGTGGAATCTTCTGCTTCTGGAATCGATTGACTGGTAATAAAAAACCTACGCTTTTCTCCAAACTTATATTCTACACAGGTTACATTGGGCATAGAAAAACGGTCGGTATGGTAAATTTCTCCACCTTGAGGATTTAAAAATCGGGAATACCATCCCAAGTTATTGGTCTCATTGCGATAAGTAATAAACACCGATCCATCCTGTCGTTCTACAGTCATTTCTAACTGTTTTTGCTGCGGTTTACGAAATACCCCCGGATGCACTGAGGCAGTATGAGGAATATCAATAAAATTTTCTGCACAGTTGGTGACATTGTTGCGAAATCGGTTAATTACCCGCACAGTTTCCCATCCGGGTTTGCCATAGTAAGGCATGGGAAAAGGGTCAAGATTTAGACTGGGATTCTCTGTTAATCGGACATAAATATAGCCATCTTTTTCTTGGGTTGGATAAGAATGAGTTCGGCGGGAAGCAAGAATTTTAAACTGTTCTCCTTCCGCCGGAACTGCTACCACTTGACCCGATTTATCATAAACCCATCCATGATAGGGACAATGCAAAGTCCCGTCGCAGACTTTGCCGCGAGAAAGACGACTATTCCGGTGCATACAGCGATCGCGTAATGCGACTACCTTCCCTTGCTCATCGCGAAAAATCGCCAACCATTCCCCCAAAATCGTTCGCGAAAGCACTGTTTTGAGTGGGAGTTGCTCACTGAGTGCCACCACATACCAAAAATCTTCAAATCCCATTTTAGTTAGTCCTTAAAAGGAGCGATCGCAATATCATTCGTCACATCTATCTGACAAGCTAACCGTGCTTGAGGATTTCCGGGTGCTAAAATTTCTAAAACCTCCCGTTCGTCCAAATTAGGCGGCGGAACATCTCCCTCAATCACACACAAACAAGTTCCACAAATTCCCGTCCGACACCCAAACAAAACTGTTGAATTCTGCACAGTTAAATAATTAGCCAAATTGTCATGCTGAGGTAAAGCGATCGCTGAATAATTTGTCCCTGGAAATCTAACCCAACACCGCTTCATAAAAAACCCCTAATTTTATTAATTTTTTATTGTTTAGCACCAATGAAAACTACTTAATTGAAAGCTGTGTTTAAATCTAATAACACGCTTAACATCCCTTTAATATCCAATGCCTTATTCTCTCTCAACTTTAATTTTTGACCAAACCGAAGGAGTTAATCCCTCCACATATTTCATATACTCTACCAACGGACGATCAATACTCAGCAAAGCATTCGGATTGTAGCGGATATTATCATAAATTTTTCCATCTTCTCCCTTCAAAAATAAATAAAGCATTTTGGTAAAAAATAATAAAAAATAAGTAACAACCCACCCCATAATTCCCGGACGACGGGCGGCTACATAAATATTTTGCACCTTGATTTTGCCTGGTTCTAGGGGAAGATAAGCATAAATCATGTGTAAGGGCGGAATCAGTTTCACATTTTTCATCGTGGTTAATAGACCCAAACAAGCATTCTGATATCTCATGCTATAAGCATAGTTTTCTCCTAAAAATTTACGAGCTAATCGTTCTCGTGGGGTTGTATTGGGAAATTCCCCACTCAGGGTAAAATCCATCAGACTACCGGATTTATTTTTCTCTAAGGTTAAGTTCATATTAATATTAACTTTATGCACGGTTTGCAGATGTTGAGCATCAATCCCATTCATCATGCAAATGTGATGATGGCAGGTCCGTTCAAAGGGGCGATCGCGAACGGCAATCACCGTTTTCCCCTTAAGTTCATCGAATTCTGCTACCCCTTCCGGGGCTGTTGCATCGGGATAAACCCAAATCATTCCATATTTTTCATCGGTGGCATAAGATTGTAAGCGGGCTTTTTCAGGAATGCTGGATTGACAGGGAATATCCTGACAGGTTCCCTCTCCATCAAACGCCCAATTATGGAAAAAACAGCGGATTAAATTCCCCTCCACTCGCCCAATTCCTAAGTCTGTCCCAAGATGAGGACAATAGGCATCTAAAGCCTGAACTTTGCCATCTTCTCCCCGAAACAAAACAATTTGTTGTCCACAGACTTCCAAAGATTTCAGTTTACCTCGGGCTATTTCTTCACTGGGACAAGCAATATACCATCCTTTGGCAACCACATCCCAGTTGTTAAAGATTTGCATTTCGGTTCGAGGTTGTGTGTTTTTATTCTGCCTAGAATTCATGCAATTTTAATTGAAATAAAAGGAATCAATGTTAACTTTAACGCAAAGCAACAGGCATTAAAGGACGCGGAAGGTGGGGAGTGGGGGCCGCAAAACCCTCAGAGAGAGCTTTTTTCTGAGTGGCTAGATAGCGAGGAATCGAAGTCGCTGCCATAATGGACATTTCCCGGTTACTTTTCCAGGCATAGTCTACTTTTTCGAGATAAACTTGATAGGATGCTCTCGCCTCTTGATGGGTTTTATAGCTACGATGGAGTCCGGCTGTTTCTTGGGTAAAGCAATCTTGCATCATCTGCTTGGCATCAGAATCGCTCATGGAAAAGACAGGCGATCGCAACAGTTCATAAATGGCAGAATAAAGGGCCGGATCATACCAAAATATCCCATTGATTGCTACAGAAAAATGAGCATGATCTTTTTGGCATCCTCGCAAACCCAAGTTGGCGACAAATGTCTCGAATGGGGTGGGCTTTTTCAAACAAGTTACTACTTCATGAGATAACAGGGTTGAACTATTAAAATGAAAGCTCTCATCTAAAAAATGATAATAAGAGATTTTAGCGGGAATGGGAGCATTCTCTTTGTCCGGATGATTTTGATAATATTGGCTTAATTTATGTTGGACCAATTTTCCGTTTAAGGTTCGCAATCCCCGCACTGTAAAATACTGGCAGGCTAAAAATGTATTCCCGGAAGAAAGCATTCCAAAACAGCGAAGTTGTAGTTGTTTCCACCAGGTTTTCAGCGCGTTGGTATTGGCATGAACCATTGTTTCGGTGTAAGGTCCACGCATGGGATAGGTGAAGATCCGTTTGCCAAATAATGCCGCTTCTACTTGTTCTGAAATGGTCTTAAAAGCGTTAATATGCGCCCTTTCTTGTGCTGATTCGAGGTCAAGCATATCGCAGACTAAGCGAAAGTCTTCCTGCGCATAAAGTCCAGCGGCACTGGTTTGATTAAACAGGATGGTAGCAATTTCTGCTGAGATGATTTGAGAGTAGTAAGCGACCCAGTAGAGGTGATTGAGTATTAGGCGTTGACTGGGGGTAGATTGGTCCCAAAGTGAGGTTCCATAGAGGAGAGAAAATTCTTCGGGGTTCCAATATTCGTTTTGGCAATTGGAATATGAGAAAGCGTTGGCAGCTTGGTCAATGGATGCGGTTTGGTCCTGTTGTTTATTACGGTGGTAGTTAAGTTGGAGTTTTCGGTAGATTTTTTCCTGTTCTAGGAGGGTGTTTAGTTTAGGTTCGTTGAAAATGTTGTTCATAATATGGTTCAATGAAGGAATGAAGGAGAACGACTGAAGTTGGGACTAATAACATTGAGAATAATTTTTTACAGAAAAACGCATTGTTGTGGCGAAAAAGGTTTAAATGACCCCCGTTCTTCTAAGTCATTGATAATAGAATGAGTGGGGTCAGAACGCAGGAGCGATCGCAGGAGTTGGAGACGAGTGCCGCTGTGGGTTTCGGTGTCTAATTCTTGGAAGATTTTGATTTTTTGGGGACGGGATAAATCCCCTTTGACTTGCGCGATCGCCTGAACGACTCGTTGGGGTCCGACTTGGACCATCTGCAAAAATGAGGTGAGGATTTCCACGATCGCACTCTGGGATTGCGGGGTGATGGGGTGGCGATCGCACAAGGTGACGCCGGTACTATGATGGCGCGCCTCAGCATCGAGAAATCCGCGAAACATTTGGGTTAATTCGCGATCGCAACAATCGTTAGCGAGGTGGCGATAATGGCTGAGTCCCCATCCTTCTAACACCACCTGAATCACAAAAATTAAGACGCTTTTATCCTCCATTTCCACAATTTCAGCCAGTAATTTTAAAAACTGATCGCTTGTTGCCACGGGGTCGCGATCGCCTAAAAATGGCCGAATTTGGGCTAAATGGGTGGCTTCATCCGCTGCAAATAAGCCATACAACATCCGTTCTTCTGTGGTTTCCGCCAGCATGACCATTTTCGCCATATATCCCACACCCGCTTTTTCTACAAAGTAGGCTTCTTGCAAAAGTGCATTGCTGCATTGATGCAAAATTTGCTGCTGTTCTTCCCGAGTGGCATCCTGAAAAATTTTCACCTGATCTAGGCCAAAATAAGAGGAATTCCAATAAACTGGAGTGACTGCCTCCGAGATTGGCAATTCATTACCAATTCTACTTTTTAAAGCAGCAGAAAGAAGGCGATGCAATTTATCGCCTTCTGTAACATGAGGTAAGTCAAACCGCGCCGTAGTAAATAAAGATTGACTCATCGGTGACTCCGTGGCAACCATTCCATTATGGCGTACTCTAGCCCAGGTTTTTCTCGGAGTCGTCGCGATTATGCCAGATGCTCAACTGTCTCCCAGGTTTCCCATTTGAGCGGTTTTTGTGTTTCTACTTGTTCGATAAATTCGATAATCGATTGATCGGCTAGGGTTGGGGTTTTTAAATCAAATTTAATGCTTTCAAACAAGGTGGTATCCCCTTTCGCAAAGTAATTCCCCACTCGCAAGGTAATCCACAGAACAATCCGATTAAATAGCCATCCCCACAAACCCGGGCGTTTTTCAGTGATAGCGATCGTTTGACCTTCGGCTTTTCCATCGGCTTTGAGGCGGATACTAAACATAATGTGAAAGTGCAAAAAATCTGGCCCCACGGTCACCGTGCCCGTGCTACCATACCAATAACACATTTTGTAAGTAATTTCATTTTGATACAGGGGGCGAATCAGTTTAATAAACCAAGATTGGTCTCCCCCACGGGTAATATTGCGAAAAATAATGGCATTGTCGTTGAGGCTTTCTTTCTCAAATTTGACTTCAACGGGTAGGTTATGAACCGTATTAAAATGATGAGCATCGATCGCATTAATCATCACTACATTCGGATGACAGTTTTTACGAAACCCTAATCCAAATCCCGCATCACAGTCTTTACCTGCTAATTCGGGAACATAAGGCACGGGATGGCGGGGAGTCTCGCCGGTCCAAACCCAGACTAGACCATAGGTTTCAGCGGTGGGCCAAGACCGAACTTTGGCGGGAATGGTTCTATCTAGGCCGGGACTTTCGACACACAGACCCCGATTATCATATTTCCAATTGTGGAAAAAACAGCGCAATCCATTGCCCTCAACTTTGCCTTCGGCTAGGTGAGCACCCATGTGGGGACAGTAAGCATCTAAGGCGACAACTTTTCCATCGGTTCCTCGATAAATCGCCAGGTTCCGACCTTGTAGCGTGATCGGTTTGATATGACCGATTTTTAGGTCTTTCGACCGGATTGCCCAGTACCACCCTTCAATAAATCGTTCGGGATTATTAAAGGTTTTAGCTTGGCGAACGGTCCGCAGACTTTGGGCTAAATCGGCCAGGGGTTGAGACTCAAATTGTAGCATTGAGATTTTTTCCTTGGATGGAATTTAAAAGGGGAGTCGAGTGTTGATATCAATTATACCGAAGAGATTTAATCCGGCGATCGCCTGGAGATGGGGGAGGGCTGGCCTCATTAAGTGTATATAAAATCTAAGCGGTTCAATGAGGAATTATTGGCCCTCATTGACCTTAAAATGTAAAAAATTTGAATCAGTAATAGGTCTACTACTTCATTAAAACCAATGGAGTAGAGTCGGGGAATATCTGCCTCAGACAGTTCATAAACTGGCCCAAAACCCAGTCTGTTACCCGGTTTCATTCCTGTTATTGTGAATATGCATAAATCAAAAGCAACGAGAAACAAGAGGGTCTCTATGATTCGGATTAGCAAGCGTTTAAACGGTTCGGGAGTTCCACCAGAACCCACGGCCCTAAGCCAATCCCCTTCCTTGGGTACATTTTACCTAAGAAAAAATTCCTCATCTCACCCGCTGGTCTGGAGAGATAGGGGAACAATGGATAGGGCATTGAATGAGCATAACGCTAAGTCAATAAGGGATTGGCATCCATTGTTTGGTTTTTATGATATTGAAAGCAAAAAATTTCTTCGCGATCGCGCCATACGACCGACTGAACTTGGGACTCGGAAATAGTAAACCAACCACTGTCCAACAACCTAAACATTCCCTGGACAAATAGAGGATCATTCATGATTGCAGTGTATTCTTGGAACAGAGCGAGTTCTTGGTCCCAGGTCAACCCGGCGCGATTCACGCGAAAAGCCGGTTCAATATCCATCAACTCGCCGGTGCATCCATCATAAATTTCTATGAAATCATCCGGAGTGAACCCAAAGGTAGGCACTCCCTGGGGAAACAGTTCTTCAAACTCGTGATTTGGGACAGTGAGGTAAGCGTAATACATCAGCACCCTCCCAGGTGTACTGTATATGATAGTATCCACGATCGCCGATACCTTTTATGACCTCGGAAATGCCAAAAGTCATGAAACTTTGACATGAGGCTCCTGGGACGGCGATCGCTGATGACTTTTTATTACTTTTCCTGACCTAGCAAATCCGGACAGAAAAAAATTTTTTCCAACTCCTCCGGGAGATTCTAGCATTAATAATTGATAATTGATGATTGATAATTACTCATTCGTTACCTTTTACCGTCTTTCCTGAAATTCTGAAACATTCAGGGTGTTTGTGTCCCGACCCTGACCCACTGTGCGCCCTAGGCTACCGCATCAACCTGATATAATACAAATTAATAGTTATTACCCCGGAGAGTCCCTTTCTCTTTATCAAAACTTTAAGCTTTATGCAGGAAACTCCTATCAATTTTGAAGAAGCATTCAAAATAGCCGATCAAGTAATTTTTGCCAGAACGGGAAAGCATATCAGCGACATTGAAATGATGATTTTTCGGGGTGCATGGCAAGATAAAACTTACGAAGAAATTGCGGAAAATACGGAATATGCCGCTAATTATTTACACCGAATGGTCGGTAAAGATTTCTGGCAACGCTTATCGGAGTCATTAGGGGAGAAAGTCAGTAAGAAAAATTTTAAAACTGCGTTAGAACGACATTGGAAAGAAATGTTAAAGCCTTCCCCGATGGAAGTAGGATCTTTACTGCAACCCGAGGATTCAGTAACCTCAGAAGCGGTCAAGGGACCTATACTAGACTGTTCAGAAGGTTCGGTTCCCCTAGATTCACGGTTTTATGTTCACCGTCCACCGATAGAAGCTCGATGTCAAGTGGCGATCGCCCAGCCGGGGGCATTAATTCGGATTAAAGCGCCCCAACAAATGGGCAAAACCTCTCTCCTTGATCGCATCTTAGAAGTGGCCCGAACTGCCAATTATCACACCGTCACCTTAAGTTTTGACTTGGCTGATAGTACCGTATTTGCAGACCTCCGGACCTTCTTGCAGTGGTTTTGCGCCAGTGTAGGGCAATTATCGGGATTACCCAATCAATTATCAAATTATTGGGATGATATTTTTGGGTGCAATAATAATTGTACGGTTTATTTTGAGGAATATATTTTATCTCAATTACCCACTCCGTTAGTCTTAGCTTTAGACAAAGTTGACGTTGTGTTTGAACATCCAGAAATTGCTAACGATTTTTGTCGATTATTACGCGCCTGGTATGATATCGCCAGACGCAGCGATCGCCGGGGAGATATCTGGAAACAACTGCGATTAATTGTGGTCCATTCTACGGAAGTTTATAGCGCCCTAGATATCAATCATTCTCCCCTTGCTAACGTGGGCGCTGTCTTTCCCTTACCGGAATTTACAGCTTTACAGGTACAAGATTTAGCTCAACGGTATGGCTTAAACTGGGATACTCAGGGAGAAGTTCGCCAGTTGATGAGTGCGATCGGGGGCCATCCCTATTTAATCCGAAAATCCCTGGATTTTTTATGCCGTCAACCTATGACGTTAGAGCAATTTTCTCAGATTGCATCAACAGAAGCAGGGCCATTTAGTGACCATCTCCGCCAACATTTATGGAATCTCCAACATCATCCCGAATTAGCTGCCGCTTTTCGCGATGTAGTGATGGCAAATAAGCCCGTTAAAATTCCTTCGGAACGCGCTTTTAAATTATATAGTATGGGATTAGTTCAGTTACAGGATAATAATGTTACCCCGAGATTTCAGTTATATCAACAATATTTTTCGGTGCGTTTGGCGGTTAATTAGTAATAAATTGATTGCCTGATTTAAGGGTAAAACTATCTGATTCATACAATTGTGTTTTAATTCCTCCCTTGGCAATCGGAGGGAACCCCACCCTAACCCTCCCCTTGCTAAGGGGAGGGTTAGGGAAATAGTAAGGAAAATCATTTTAATCCTGATTCTAAATTCCCCCTTATCAAGGGTGGGCTAGGGAGGGTCTTCCCCATTCAATCCCAATCTAATCTAGTAAATCAAGTATGACAGACTCCTATATTTTTTCCGGAACCTTACCTGAAAATGCCCCGACTTATGTAAAAAGAAAGGCAGATTTTGAGCTATATGAAGGATTAAAATCAGGACAGTTTTGCTATGTATTGAATTCTCGACAAACGGGAAAATCCAGTTTGAGAGTCCAGGTGATGCGGCAGCTAAAACAAGCGGGGGTTGCCTGTAGTGTGATTGATATTTCGATGGACAATATCCAGCAGGGTACTTCTAATCAGTGGTATGCGAATATGCTTCGCAGTCTGACTTTGGATTTGCAGCTTGAGGTGAATCTGGGGTCTTGGTGGCGCGATCGCGATTGGTTATCCCCTTTGGGGCGATTTCGGGAATTTATCGAAACTGTGGTTTTGATGCAAATTCCGGGGACGATTGTTATTTTTATTGATGAAATTGACAGTATCCTCAGTTTAAATTTTCCCACGGATGATTTTTTTGCCTTTATTCGTGCTTGTTACAATCAACGGGCCCATCATCCCCCTTACAACCGGCTGACTTTTTGTTTGTTAGGAGTTGCCACCCCGTCGGATTTAATCGCTGACAAACAACGAACCCCGTTTAATATCGGACAAGCGATCGCCTTACATGGGTTTACTTTAGCCGAAGCAAAACCGGCATTAATTCCGGGATTATCCCAGCAGTTTACTTATCCTGAAACGGTTTTATCAGAAATCTTAGATTGGACAGGGGGACAACCCTTTTTAACCCAAAAATTATGTAAATTATTGGTCGATAAAGCTCATAATTCTCAACCGGATGTAGGGGCATTGGTTAAAATGCACCTGTTAGATAATTGGGAATCTCAGGATGAACCGGACCATTTAAAAACAATTCGCGATCGCCTCCTGAGTGATGAAAAACGCACCCCCCGACGATTGGGATTATATCAAAAAATTTTAACAGCGCACCCAGAAGGTTACCCGGCGGATAATAGTCCCGAACAAACCCAACTACGTCTCTCGGGGTTAGTTGTTAAACACCAGGGCAATTTAACTGTATTTAACCGAATTTATCAACAGATTTTTAATGCCGACTGGATTGAAAACCAGTTGGCAACTTTGCGTCCCTATTCCGAGGCGATCGCCGCTTGGTGGGAGAGTGGCGGGGAAGATTCTTCCCGGTTGCTGCGGGGACAGGCGCTACAGGATGCCCTAAACTGGGCTGCTGATAAAAGTTTAAGCGATCGCGATTACCAGTTTTTATCCGCTAGTCAAAACAGCGAGAAAAAATCCCTGGAATTAGCGAAACTAGAAACCGAAATCACCTTAGAAGCAGAACGAAAAGCCAAACAAATCTTAGATACCGCCTACAAAAAAGCCCAACGGGTTATTACTTTCGGATTAGTGGGACTCTGTGCGGTTTCCCTCCTTTCCCTCACCATTATTGCGTGGGCAAATTCGCAAAAACGGCAAGCTGAAATCGCTGAAATTAAAGCCCTTACTTCTGCCTCTAAAATTCGGAACTCTTCCAATGAAAAACTCGAAGCGTTAGTCAATGCAATTCGGGCGGGTCAAAAACTACAATCCAATTGGGCAACTTCGGAATTAATGGCCCCGGCAGTCCTTAATTTAGAAACTATTTTAGCCAATCTTCAAGAAAGGAACAGTTTAAATCGGCATCACGGATGGGTGTGGGATGTTGCTTGGTCTCCCAACGGAGAAACCCTTGCCACCGCCAGCGCTGATGGTACAGTAATTTTGTGGACAGCGCAAGGGGAATTACTGCATACCTTAGAACATGGCGATCGCGTTTATGGACTGGGTTTTTCCCCGGACGGACAAACCCTTGCCACGGCGAATGCTAATCACAGTATCAAATTGTGGGGAATGGATGGCACTCTTCGTCATACCCTCAGAGGACATCAAGGGAGTGTTTTTGCAGTGACTTTCAGTCCTCAAGGTAACTTACTGGTCACGGGAAGTAAGGATAAAACCGCTAAAATTTGGCGCATTGAACCGAACTCCCAAACCCCACCTACCCTCCTGCAAACTCTCACGGCCCATACCCAAGAAATCTCCGATATTAGTTTTTCTCCCGATGGGGAAATTTTGGCGACGGCCAGTTATGACAATCAAGTAAAACTTTGGAAAATTAATTCCCAAGGACAAGCGGAATTATTAACAACATTGACCGGACATCAAAGCGGTGTTTCTACGGTAAATTTTGCTCCCGATGGTCAAACTTTGGCGACGGCGAGTGGGGATGGCCGGGTCAAACTTTGGACTCTGGAGGGACAATTAATCACCTCCTTCAAAGCGCATGATAATGTGGTGACTCGGGTAATTTGGTCCCCGGATGGTCATCTACTGGGGACCGCCAGTGAGGACCACAGCGTTAAACTCTGGAGTGTCTATGATAGGACCCTGCTGAAGACTTTAACGGCCCATAGTGCTGCCATCTGGGACATTGCCTGGTCCCCCGATGGCAAAACCTTGGCCTCGGCGAGTGGGGATAATACAACCATGTTATGGAATCCTGAAATTCGATTAATTGAGGTGTTTCAGGGACATCGAGATTTGGTAAATATGGTGAGTTTTTCCCCCGATGGCAAACTTTTGGCCTCGGCGAGTCGGGATAACACGGTGCAACTGTGGCAACAAGACGGGACTTTGATCAAAACTCTGCGAGGACATGAGGATTGGGTCCAGGGGGTGGCATTTTCTCCCGATGGAGAGGCGATCGCTTCGGCCAGTCGGGATAAAACCGTCAAACTTTGGGACCGGCAGGGGAAGGTTTTGCAGACTCTGCGGGGACATTCGGATCTAGTGCATAGTGTGAATTTTTCTCCCGAAGGCGATCGCCTAGTTTCTGGCAGTTGGGATGGGACTGTTAAAGTTTGGAATCAAAACGGTAGTCTTCTGGCAACTTTAACCGGCCATCAAGGACGAGTGTTTGAAGTAAAATTCAGTCCGAACGGAAAATTAATTGCCTCCACCAGTGCAGACAAAACGGTGAAATTATGGAATAGTGATACCTTTACAGTAGCTGCTACCTTAGAGGGACATTTGGATGAAGTAAATAGTGTTAGTTTTTCTCCCGATGAAGCGGCGATCGCTACAGCCAGCGATGATAATACGGTGAAAATTTGGAGTCGGACTGGAGAACTATTAAACACCCTAGAGGGACATCGAGATAAAGTTTTATGGGTGAGTTTTTCATCTGATGGCAAGATTTTAGCCTCTGCCAGTGACGATCGCACCGTTAAAATTTGGAGTCGTAACGGTCGTCTTTTAACGACCCTAGAAGGACATCAAAACCGGATTGCTGGGGGAAGTTTTAGTCCCGATAATCAGATTTTAGCCTCTGCCAGTTGGGACCAAACGGTGAAACTATGGACCATTGCCGATATTTCCCGAGAGAGTTTAGACGGTGAGGGCGATCGCTCAAAGTTAGATAAACTTTTAACCCTAGCTTGCGATCGGTTACAGGATTATGTCACCTACACCCTAGAATCTTCCCTCTGTCAACCTCATTAACTTCAGGCGTTACTAGGTTACTACAAACTAGCGAGCATCAATTTACGCGGTGTTATTTACTCTTTATAATAAGGGGAGAGTAAGACGTCCCAACTTTGAGACTTTTGAGCATACTCGTACTCACATCCCTCTGCTCGTTCTGCTGGTAAATCTTCATCTTCTACTAAGAATTGATATTTCTCTGGATTACTGCCATAAACTAAACAGGCCATATTATAATACCGTTGAATATTCAGAGAATGTTCTCCCCAATAGGTCAAGTCTTCTAGTTCTGCTTCTTCTTCGGCATCGACTGCAAATTGCCAGACCCCTGAGAGAACTGCATTTTCCCCTTCTTCTCCGGCTTGTAATAAAATGATAGCGGCAAATTCATCGACGACATCTTCTTCTCGGCCTGTAATGGGTAATTCTAATTGGTCTACTAAGGCGTGTCCGAGTTCATGAAAAAAGGTAAAGAGTCCAGCATTAATGACTTCATTAATATATTCTTCATCGGTTTCCACCTCGGCGGTGAAAATTTCTTTATACCCTTCAATTAATTCATAACACATCGTAATTTCAATGGTGTTGGGGTCATAATAAGCATTTTCTTCCCCACATTCCATGAAATAAACGGGAATATCATTGGGCAATATTATTAATTCATTAATGGTTTGAGCAATCTCTTCAAAAATTTGACTTTCTTCGATAATGTCGTGGACTTCTTGATAGGTTTCGTCTTCTACCGGGGTATGAAATATTAAAAGCTTTCCGGTATGTTCGGGTTCATCAGGTTGACCCGTTTGCCGGATAATATTCCGCGAATTACTAGCGAGGGAAGTTCCTTCCCCATTACGCGATCGCGCTTTTCCTATGGGCGTTGCTGTTGCAGAAATTTTTGACTCAGGGGTACTGGATTCTATCTCTATTTCCGTACAACTGATTAAAACTGGATTGAGCAGAACCAGACTTATCAATGTGGCATAAACTCTACGGACGCGATCGGGCAAAAATTTCATAAAATAGCCGATTAACTGGGGTGAGGGATTTTAGATGAGATGCCCTTACTTGATGTTTTACATTCAATTTGCATAACTTAGACTTTATCCGTTTCCCCAAGAAAAGCTTTACCCTGTATATTTAACAATCTCTTTTTACTACGATTGCTAGGGATTAAGTCTTGCAAATTAAACCAATAAAACTCTCATTTTATAAATTTCGCTATTTTACTAAAAACTCTAAAATTTGTCAACCCCCCAAGGATTGAAAAAGAAATATAGGTGATCAGCAGACCCGGTTGAGGGGTACGGATCCCCCAGGAAACCGAATCCCGGGGGAGTGGAGTGGTGCTTATGACCTAAAAATCGCTACAATCCAAGTAGATAAACTGTTTTTTGTGTCAAATTTTCAGCGGCTTGAGCAATGACCTCATATACTACGACAAAAGCTGACATGATAGAACTCCGACGGCTCAAAGGCTTACTGCCGCCGGAATTGCAAAGCTGGGTCATGGTGGAAAAAGCGATTGAAGTGAATCCACCCTTGGTTCGCACGGAAGAAATCGGAAGCGATCAGGTAGAAGTCCAAATTGACCTAGTGAAATGGGAACAACTCGCCCTGGATCAGCGCAACTTGCTGTTTTGGCATGAAGTAGCACGCATCCAAAACGACACCATTTCTAAAGAGGGATGGGAAATGGCGGCGCTGGCGATCGGGTTAGGTGGTGCAGTGGGCGAGTTGTGGGTACAGGATGGATTGCTGCTGTTGTTGGCACTGTCTCTGTGCGGGGTGGCGGGATACCGACTTTATCAGAAAAACAATGGAGAGCGTACTTTAAAAGAAGCTATTGAAGCGGATGAAAAAGCGATCGCCCTTGCCACTCGCTTTGGCTATTCTCTCCCCAATGCTTACAAAAGTCTCGGTAGCGCCCTAAAAACCCTGGTTGAACTTACCCCGAAAAAACGCCAGCGCAGCAAATATGAAGCCCGGTTGCAAGCGCTCAAACGCAGTGCTGCCAAAGCCAAAGCTAAGGTTAAAGCGGCACGCGAAACCACTACGAATACCGAAAGCGTGTACTAACCCCCTCTGTATCCGACTACAACTGACCCAACATTTTATGGGTTTGTGGGACCACTCGCACAGGTTGGAGCCACCGTTTCATCATCCCTTGCCACGCCAGCACCTTTGTGGGTGCTGGTGATTTTATGGCAGAGGTGGGGCGATCGCCAAAGTTTGCCGTTTCTCCGGTACTCAGGGGCGTCACAGGTTGCAAAAACACCGTCACTTGGGGGTCAATCCCCGCCACTAATTGCGCCGCCTGTTCCAACTCCGCCTCTAGGGTGTCATCTGAAATAATAATTTTGACAAACACCTCCACTCCGGCGGCACAACAGAGACTCAAAAATTCTTGATGCGCCTGCCAATGAGTTTCGCCACTGACACTCGGCAATTTAATATCCATTCCTACTAGATCCAAATGAGGCAAAATCCTCTGCAATTGTTGGGGACGATGACCCCCGGTTTCCAAATACAGAGGTAACCCGGTTCGTTGTTTGAGTTGCGGCAAAAATTCGGCTAAAAAGGGCGTATGCAGTAAAGGTTCACCGCCAGTTAAACTAATACTGTCATGTAAACCCGGTTGATTTTGGCGATCGATCCAGTCCAAAAACAGCGGCAGGGAGACGGGGTTCGGATGAATTTCAAAATCGCGATCGCCGGGAGTTTTTTCAATCCGGCAGGTATCGGATGCCGTCCAAGTATGAGCGCTATCGCAATAGTTACAGCGCAAATCGCATCCGGCAAAGCGAATGAAAATTTGACGAGTCCCCACATTCAATCCTTCGCCTTGAATACCAGAAAATACTTCGATCGCTCTTGTAGTGGGAGGAGCGGCAATGGTTACAGTCATGATCAATCGATGGATTCTTTACGGGATTAACGTTCTGATTAAGAGTTGCGCTTCGGTGGAAGTTCGCCGAGTTTCTGCAACTGGTGTTGCACCTCTACTTCCACTATAGAAGGGATTCGAGCGATCGCCTGGACAATTTCCCTCTCCAGTTCTGCGATTGGTGTTTGTCCCGGTTTCCCCGGAGGCAGTCCCTCTAAACACTGTTGTAGCGCCGTAATTACTTCCGCCAAACTTTCCACCTGTTCCAATTCCGGGCGCTCTTGAAACTCACTCCGGAGGCGCTGTACCTGAGTTTTCAGCACCCCGAGAGATTGCTCTAACTCCGTTGAGCGCGATCGCAGTTGTCGCACTGCCCCCACTACGGGTTCCATCTCCTGAGCGATCGTCGCCTTCATCGATTCTGGGGGAATTTTCACTTCTGACATCCCCACCCGAGACGGCACAATCTGTCGTCGCCGATTCACCAAATTCAACCCCAAAGAAACCGTCACCGGCGCTGCCGCGTAAATTATCTGCCCAGAAATAGCCGCCACCAGTGACCCCACGACTACACCCGCCAGAGAGACATATTCAGCAATATTCAGCCAGTCACGCCGATCCATCAAGTCACCCCAGGTACTGAACATCCCTCATTCTAAGCCTTAACCTGGAAACTCTACCGTTCCTAAAGGAAACTCTCGTCCCCAAACCCTGATGATTCTACGGCTGATAGCAAATCTTCTAAACTCACTTCAATCAGGTTTTGACGTTTGCTGATGTTTTCCATAGTTTTTATTAATTTAATTTTATTCACTTCTCAACTGCAAACCTATTTAGTTTAATCAAGTTCATAAACAACTATTTTTGTATTTTTAACAGCAAATATTACTTTGATTTCTTTTTTAAAACTTTCGTCAATTTGATTAGCATTGAATCAATAAAGGGCTGACCTAATTATTTCCCAATGGAGCAGTCAATCTTAAGCATCAGACAATCCTAAGATAGCCACCTCTCAAGCTCCAACCCCGACGCACTTCTGAAAACCCAATTTAAAACTCTCCTCAGAGCCAGCTTCACGCGGTAAAATCGATTCGTTTCAATCAGCAGCACCCCCAACTGCTTGCCCTGCACTCCAAATTTAACTATGACTGATTCTCCTACCGCAACCGCACAAACCCCCGTCAAAACCTCCTTAGATACCAACTGGTCCGACTTATTGCAACAATTGCTCGATCGCCAATCCCTGACGATGGATCAAGCCAGTCAACTCATGTATGGATGGCTTCAGGAAGAAATTCCTCCGGTGTTATCTGGGGCCATTTTAGCGGCCCTACAAAGTAAAAGTGTCTCCGCAGAGGAACTGGCAGGGATGGCAAAAGTATTGCAATCCCAGTCGGCTTATATGGAAACCGGGGCAAATGGTGAAACGCGCAAACAGGCGATCGATACCTGTGGCACCGGAGGCGATGGGGCTTCGACCTTTAATATTTCCACCTGTGTTGCCTTTGTCGCCGCCGCAGCCGGGGTGAAAGTTGCTAAACATGGGAATCGGTCGGCATCGAGTAAGGTTGGTTCTGCCGATGTTTTGGAAGCCTTGGGCGTGAATTTGAATGCACCGGGTAGTCAGGCGATCGCGGCTTTAGATGAAGTAGGCATCACCTTTCTGTTTGCACCGGGTTGGCATCCTGCCCTCAAAGCCGTGGCCCCCCTGCGCCGTACCTTAAAAATCCGCACCGTGTTTAATTTATTGGGACCTCTGGTTAATCCTGTGCGACCCACTGGACAGGTGATTGGCGTCTGTGACCCCCATTTAGTGGTGCCGATCGCCCATGCCTTAAGACAATTGGGGACCGAATTAGCGATCGTGGTGCATGGACGAGAAAAACTCGATGAAGCGGGATTAGCAGAAGCCAACGATCTAGCCATCCTTGCCAATGGAGAGGTCCAACTCAGTACAGTAAGCGCGGCAGAAGTCGGACTGCAACCCGCAGCTACAGGGGCATTACGGGGCGGCGATGTTGCAGAAAATGCTCAGATTTTGCAGTCAGTCCTCCAAGGTAGAGGGACTCAGGCACAACAGGATGTAGTCACCTTAAATGCCGCATTAGCATTACAAGTCAGCGGCATTATCTCCAGTGGGGACCATATCCAAGGAATCGCCTTAGCTAAAGAAATTCTTGCCTCTGGTGCCGCTTGGACAAAATTAGAGCAATTAGTAGCATTTCTGAAGCAGTAGGAAGACAGCAGCGAGTTAGAAACTGGGTTTGTTCAGAAAACTTGTTGGAATTAACCCTAAATCTGGGGGAGAAACCCGGTTTCTGGTCCCCTTGAAGAGTTGAGAAACCAGGTTTCTTCAAAAAAAGTGGGACAATTGGCATTAAATTAACGCCAGAAACCCGGTTTCTTCTCCTTGGGTTTGGGGTCAAGTTTCAGTCACGCCTCAATTTTCACTCCCACCGGCGCGAGTTCGTAATTCAATGATATTTTCCTTGATCGTAATATCGTAACTGCCAAAAAAGTTCTGCCCTAAAAGACCCATGCCTTGGAGACCCCCCTCAACACCGGGTGGGGCGATCGTGACGATGAGTTCTTCCAGGGTCGCATCCCCTACTTGGATTTTAGAAACTCGGCCCACATCCATTTCCACATCCGAGGCACTGGCGGTAGAAATTCGAGCTTTATCAAAGGGAACTACATTTAAACTGCTTGCCATCGAGGGGGTGATTAAGGTAGCACTCGCCCCCGTATCAAAAAGCATCTCAAATTTCTCTGTGCCATTGAAGATCACATCGACTACCGGAATGCCACCCTGACGACGTTTAATCGGGATTTGAAAGACGCCGGACATTGCCCCTGCTGAGACATCTGTTGTTCCATTGGGACAGAGGTTGCCTAAATCAATGAGGTTGCCACTGGAATCAATCGCGAAACAACCGGGATATTCTTGAGCGAGGGCACTAGGCCCTATTAATCCTAGACTGGTCACAGCAAACAGGGTAGAGAGAATTTTTTTCATGAAACTTTTTCCTCTTGGCAGTTAGAGCGGCAATGGAAAGGGGGCAACAGCTAAATCCAGGGCATCCCATCCGCACCGAATGGGGCAATGTGCAACTTCCCGTGTAGATGAGTCAATATGGGTTATGTCTATTATGCCCGGTTGATTTAGGAAAGCAAAAGCATTGCCACCAGACATTTCCACACCCGGAACCCGAGAAGAAAATTCATCGGAGAATCAAACTTAGGTGAGAAAAGGGGGGAGATAGGGGTAAAGCGAGGGAGTTGCGATCGCTTCTTTACATTACGGCGAAGGGATACGCGCTAAAAAAGCAACTCATGGAATAATGGGATGTTGCGGAAGTCAAACGGCTGGGTCCCTCATAGACTAATGGACCCCTTACCCTTGACTGCCGAAACATGACCCCTGAAGCTAGTGAGGTTTCTATGTCTCTTTCTGCCGATCGCCCTGCCTTGCTCGTACTGGCAGATGGAACGTCCTATCGCGGTTGGTCCTTTGGAGCCACTGGCACGACCATTGGTGAAGTGGTCTTCAATACCGGCATGACAGGGTATCAAGAGGTATTGACAGATCCCAGCTACTGCGGCCAGATCGTGACGTTCACCTATCCCGAATTAGGCAATACCGGGGTGAATCCCGACGACGAAGAATCCCAACGTCCCCAAGTCCGAGGGGCGATCGCTCGGAATATCTGCAAGCGCCCCAGCAACTGGCGCTCAACCCAGTCCCTCCCCGACTACCTGACCCAACACAATATTCCCGGCATTTACGGCATCGATACCCGTGCACTCACCCGTAAAATTCGCATCGTTGGCGCCATGAATGGTGGAATTTCTACCGAAATCCTTGACCCCGCCGAATTACTCGCCCAAGTGCAAGCAGCCCCCTCCATGAAGGGCTTAAACCTCGTTCCTGAAGTCTCCACCTCAACGGTTTACGAGTGGACTGAAACCACCGACCCCCATTGGGAATTCAGCCCCCAAGCTCAAGGTATGAACGGAGAAACATTCACCGTCGTTGCCCTAGATTTTGGAATTAAGCGCAATATTCTACGGCGTCTCGCTAGTTACGGATGTCGCGTGATAGTCGTTCCTGCCACCACTTCTGCCGAGGAGATTCTCAAGCACAATCCCGATGGGATTTTTCTCTCCAATGGACCCGGAGACCCCGCTGCGGTAACCCAAGGAGTCGAAACGACCAAACAACTGCTCAGTTCTGAAAAACCCATGTTTGGGATTTGTTTAGGACACCAGATTTTGGGACTCTCCCTCGGTTCGGATACCTTTAAGCTGAAATTTGGGCATCGCGGATTAAATCAACCGGCAGGGTTAACGGGTCAAGTGGAAATTACCAGCCAAAATCACAGCTTTGCCTTGAGTGACGATTCCCTCAACAGCGAGCTTGAAATTACCCATTTGAACCTGAACGATCGCACCATTGCGGGATTGCGTCATAAGTCTCTGCCAGTATTTTCCGTCCAGTACCACCCCGAAGCGAGTCCTGGTCCCCATGATGCGGACTATATCTTCAAACAGTTTGTTGAGTCCATGCGCGAAGCTCGCACTGGCTCCAAAACCGCTAGTTAGCAGGGGACAGAATTTAAAACGGGTTAATTGGCAAAATTCCTTGTCAATCGGCAATCGGAGCGATTACAATCTAAAAATCGTAAGGCGCTGCTCATTTACAACCGGCGAGAAAGCCTTTAAAATAGAGCGTCGATTTGAGGAGTATGCAGCTAGGAGGGCGTTATTCCTGAGCCACTAACCCTGACCGTTAGCCTAAGAGGCACGCGCGAAGTCGGGAACAATTACCAACTCTTCCGTCTCACTGGCCTACTCGATGCCTTTTCGGAAGCGACCTTTCGGAAGGCGATCAGTCAGTGTATTGACGAGGGTCCCACCAACATTATTTTGGATTTATCCAAAATAGATTTTGTTGACAGTTCTGGTTTAGGTGCGCTGGTGCAACTGGTAAAAAAAGCTGAAAATGCTGAAGGTACCTTACAAATTGTCAGCAATCCCCGGGTGACCCAAACGGTCAAACTGGTTCGATTAGAGAAGTTTCTCTCTTTGCAGTCATCGTTAGACGCTGCCCTAGAAAACATCAAACCTACTTGAGTGTTTAATGCTCTAAATGGCTATCCAGGTCAATTTTGATGCTGGATAGCTAGTTTATTGGGGGAGATGGGGAGGATAGGGGAGATGAGGTGGAAACGACAGCAAGTTATTACTACAAAATTCTTAATCCTCCCCATCTCCCCAACCGATGAGAACCCGATCGCAGAATGCTATAATCCCCCTAGTCCTCGGCACAAAGTTAAATGCCCTCCCATTGGGTAATTATGCCCCAGGGCAGAGGGAAACTTCAGGCGATCGGCTGACCCACTCCCCCTACTTTGGGTACTAGAATGTGAGGCGAGGGAGTAACCCTGGTAAAATTTTCCCACTCAAGAATTTAGAACATACAATGGTAACCCAGTTAATCCAGTTAGGGGAGTTTGGACGTGGGATCGGGAATCATTAACTCAAACGGTTTGGTGCGGGCAGTATGACAGCATCCCCAGAAACAACAAGCCCCGAACTTCCTGTCGTCACTGATGTCTCCCCCTGTACTCTGGCTTTTGATTGGCAGGAGTGTTTATCCCTAATACTGCCGGTCAAAAAATTGTCCACCCCGGAAATTCAACAGCTATCACCCATCGCCCTAGCCTATCTGGGAGATGCGGTGTATGAACTGTTTATCCGCACGTGGTATTTACGACCACCCAAACGCCAGAAGCTTTATCATAATTCTGTGGTGTCGCAAGTGCGAGCCGAGACCCAAGCGCGAATGCTGCGATCGCTCGAACCGTTCCTAACCCCTAGCGAATTTGAGATTCTCAAACGCGGGCGCAATGCTGCCACCGGAGGGCCGAAACGAGTCGATGCCGCCATCTATCAACAGGCAACGAGCTTGGAAAGTCTGATGGGATATTTATACCTCACTGATCCCAACCGTTTGATTTTCCTATTTACCCAATTAAATCTCGAACCCGCTGAAAGTGGTGGCTCTACTGAACTATAAAGCCAGTTCCACCCATTACTATCACGCTGATTCCCAGCTTTGAGCTTCCCCCACGGGGAAAGAGACTCAACACTACATCGGGATGAAGCTTTCTACCCCCCCAATCATAATTGTCATGCCTGGTAAACCCGAAAAATTGAAGCCATCCATCCGATCCAAGGGAGAATCTTATCCCAAAAAAGACAGTGGGCAGGGATCATCCTATCCGAAAAAAGAGGGTGGACAGGGTTCGTCCTACCCTAAAAAAGACGGGACACAGGGATCATCCTACCCAAAAAAAGAGGGTGGACAGGGATCGTTCTACCCCAAAAAAGAGGGTGGACAGGGCTCGTCCTATCCTAAAAAAGATGGGAAAAGTCGGAAATCTTTTCCCTCGGGGGCGGGTCAACCGGCCCTAGATACGGATACAGACCTCAAAGATTTAATCTATGGCCGCCATACGGTATTGAGTGCGTTGGAGGGAGAACGCCAATTGCATCGGGTCTGGATTACGGCTCAATTGCGGTATGATCCCCGCTTTCATACGGCGATCGCCACGGCTAAAGCTACTGGAACTGTTATTGATGAAGTCGATTACCGACGCCTAGATTTGCTGACTCATGGAGAAAATCACCAAGGGGTTGCGGCACAGGTTTCTCCCTATACCTATTGGGAACTCCCGGATTTAATCGCCAATGCGTTAAAAGTGTCCGATCGCCCGGTTCTCCTCGTCGGCGATGGGATTAACGACCCTCACAATTTGGGGGCAATGATTCGCACTGCTGAGGCGATCGGGGCGCAGGGGATGGTGATCCCCCAAAGACGAGCAGTGGGGATCACATCCACGGTGATGAAAGTCGCCGCAGGAGCTTTAGAATTTTTTCCCGTTGCCCGGGTGATCAATCTCAGTCGAGCACTGGAAGAGTTGAAGGACGCGGGGTTTTGGATTTATGGCACTGCTGCCAATGCGCCTTCGGCTGTGAGCAGCATCGAATTTACCCGACCCACAGTTTTGGTGGTGGGATCGGAAGGGGAAGGTTTGAATTTGTTGACACAACGTCACTGCGATGAATTAATTTCTATCCCCCTCCAAGGAAAGATCCCCAGCCTGAATGTCTCAGTGGCAACCGGGATGGCGCTTTACGAGATTTTTCGTCAGCGATGGACCCAGCGTCCCAATATGGAAAATCTGAAGAAAAATACTGTTGAAAAAATAAATCCAAGGGAGTATAAAGAAATGTAAATTAACCAGTCAGACTCAACCCACTCTTAATAGCACCTCGTCGTCATACAACTGTAAATAGGGGAATGATATGAAGGAATTGAAAGAAATCTTGATTAGCTTGCTAAACCTTTTAGGCTGGGCCTGGTGGATCGAGATTGCCACAGACAATCCTCGGTGTACTTACTACTTTGGACCATTCCTGAGTAAAACGGAAGCCGAAACCGCTAAAAACGGATACATAGAAGACCTCGAACAAGAAAGCGCACAGGGGATCTCCTTTGCGGTCAAACGCTGCAAACCCAGCGATCTCACGGTTTATGAGGAGCCGGGGGAGATGGGTAGTCGGGGAAAATCCCCGGCCTATAGCGGTTAGTTGGAACGGGGAGGCTGCCTCATTATTGGGAAGAACGCTCCGATGGTGCAACAACTTGGGGATGGAGATCAATCCAGTGATCAATATCCCCGAGGACTTGCGCTGGAATTTCCCAGGGGAACAGGTGAGCTGTGTTGGAGTAGCAGATGAACTCAGAATGTTTGAGGTGTTCAGCGGTTTCCCGGCTTGAATCTGCGGTAATGTGGCGGTCTGCTTCCCCCGCCATGACTAAGGAGGGACAAGTGATTTGTTCCAGGTCTGAGAGTCGATTGTAGCCCCCTCGGAGGGCGGCATTGAGTGCATTCCGGGCTGGACGACTGGTTTGAAGATAGGCAGATATTCCGCGATCGGCTAGGTATTGGTAAGCGAGCGGAGTATGTTGCTGAATGAGGTACCGAAAGAGCGATCGCCTACCCAAGGTTTCGATATTCCATTGCCAACTGGGGACGACTCGATTAATAATCCCGGAAACCCCAGTAAATGCTAAATCTTGCCAGCTAATCGGAGGATGGGAACTCCGGGGACGGGCGGCAGAAGCGACTAACATTAAACCCGTGACGCGATCGCGGTGGCGCAAGGCCAATTCCATTGCCAAAATTCCACCCAGGGACCACCCTAAGAGTAAAAACCGATCCACCTTCAGGCGATCGAGCAATGCTTCTATATCCCTAAGATGGTCTGTCATTTGGAAACGTCCTCGGGTGCGACTCTTCCCGTAGCCGCGCAAATCCGGGGCAATGGTTTGGAATCTTTGGCTCAAATGGTCCGTAAACACAGACATAGAATCCCCATGTCCCGGATGTCCATGCAAACAGAGAATCGGAAAGCCTGATCCCCGGATAATCGCACTTAAGTGATGGGGGGAATAAGTGAGGGTTGGAGTAGACACCATGTCGAATCGTTAAGGTCAGAGGTTTTCTTTTTCATAGTATCGGGAGCAACTCCTTAGCGACTACTGATCCCCCCTCTGGTACTCATACGGAATTCGGTTGTAACAAGTCTATAAAAACTAGCCCTGAATTTGTCTATTGGTAGGGGCACAATGCGCAGGCCCTGGATGGGGTGGACGCAAGCATTTACTCCAACAAGAAATAACGATTTTTCGTCATTCGCAAGTCAAAGCGAAAAGAGACTTTTACCAACCTGATTTAGTATCGTGGGTCTATTAAAACCCGCAGTTTGATGATCCCCCCTGTGGTATTGATCGATAGAAACCCTTGCTGTTAGAGTTGACCACTGCGGAAGAGATATTCTGAGATTTCAGAAATAAACTGACGAATGGTGGGTTCACTGTAGGCACCATCGTCAATCACGGTAATAATATAAGTCTCGCCGAAGAGGTTCATGGCTAGGGTGGTGCCGAGGACGCGAGAGGTTTGCCCGGTTTTTTCACCTAACCAGTGACCGAACCCACCTTCTAACCCTGCGAATCCGAGTTCATGGTCATATTGCCGTTCTAGGGAACGAATCAGAATTTCATCGCCAAGATGTTCTCGGTTATAGATTTGAATCATCATCTGAGTCAGATCATCGCTGGTGGTGGTGTTTCTGCCGATCGCCACATTCTGAGGATAAATGCGATCGCCCACAAATTTAGAATAAACCCGCGTCTGTTTGAAACCCCGTTCTTCTAACACTTGATTAATGTAATCCCACCCCAAATAATCAATAATTTGATTGGGGCCGATATTGCTACTGTGCCCGATGGTGGCATCTAAAATCTTCTGGATAGGATATTTTTCTCCTACGCGAAGGTCTGAGGCATCCTCAGTAAAGTTAGCCGGATCGACATAAATTGGGGTATCGAATCGCAGTTTTTCTGAGGTGACTTTGTTCATTAAAGCCAAGGCGATCGGGACTTTCATCAAACTAGCCGCATCTCGCGCCGGTTCATTTCCGCGTAACCGACGACAAGTGTTGGTAGTCAGGTGACAGATGGTGATTTTGACTTGGGAAGAAAGCCCACTGCGTTGAGCAATGGGAATTAAAAATTCCGATTGGGCTACTTCCAGACGGTAGGAAACATCCTCTAAATTGGCTTGATATTCGGCAATTTTTGCCGCAGCGCGATCGCCATAGTCGGAATCAGGAGGAACTTGGTGCAGGTTATCCAGGGCTTGTTCCCACAGGGATTTGAGGGTTTGTAACGTCTCAACGGAGGAGTTGCCAGCTTTACCCAACTCGGTTGCTTGCACACCATACTTGAGTGCTTCTTCCCAGTAGGGTTTGCCATTGAGTTGTTTAGCCAGATTTCGTTCTACCGTTTCCATCCGCGCCAATAGGGTATCGTAGCGTTGCAACAACGGCGCAAACTCAGAGGGGTAGGTCCATTGATCGGTAGAGTCAGATATTGAGTCAGCACAGTTGGGATTGGCAGGGGAGGAATTGTCCTCGGGAGTGGGGCGATCGCCAACGGTATCAGTCCCAGAATCCGTCTCCATTGCAGTGGGAGAACAACTAAGCGGTGGGGCTTGGGCTTGGGGTTGGGGCATCCACCACATCCCAGCCGCCAGTAGACTCAGAGAACTTGTCAGTGCGATCGCAATCCGTTTTTTACCTCTGTGCATATTGCACACCCTACCTCACAGAATAAAAACCATCGACGTTCGTTATTTTACTGAATCTTGTACCAACAAACCGAAAACAATTCATAGAGAAGCGTTTTGCGGAATTCACCCGTCAACCCTTGTAGCAGAGTAGATCCCTTCAGTAAGAAAACGACCGGAACAAACACAGTACAGAAAACCTTAGAGAAATTCTCACCCCTTCATGTAACAGAATTCTCTTGGTAATCAGGAATCCGTCATTAAGAATAGGCTCTTGTGTCTCTAAAGTGGAGACTCGAAAGTTAGGAAACCTTTGGAGTATAAGCATTGAGCTTTCCTGGACACAATTTAATTTAAGGGTTGAACAGTTTATACGGAATTGGGTACGGATAAGTTGATAAAAACCTGCACCCTGTTAGTGTATCGGTCCGTTAGGAAAAGGTAGGACATTTACAGACAAAGCCCCCCAGTGCGAGTCTGGAGAGACAAACTATTTTGCTGACGGGATTGGGTCTTACTAAACTTTTCTACAATTCGACCGAAAACGTTAACCCTTTATTAAAGGGTTAGCAACAATCTGTCAATTTTTCATCATTAATTTGCTTTTAAATTTGGGTGATCTGAGGAAGCAAAATTTAAGTGCATCAGACACCGGCTGTTAGGTTAAGGGCTCGTAACAGTCTATAAAACTCGCAGGCTGTTCTATGAGCGTTCCGGAAGGAAAGACTGGGGCGTTTGCGGACAAAGCCCGCCTACGCGGCGTCAGAGCGAAAAACGACTTTTGATACCCAGATTTGATATAACCTGGAAATTTGTTTAAGTCTATATACTCAGCATCAGCCAAATAGCTGATTTGTGTTAAGACATTTGGCTGATGTGAAAATAAAAGGATGGGGTAGACAATGCATATTTAAGTGATTTCACTTATTCCAGAGTGAGGTTAAAACAGTTCACAAGATGAGCTGTTTATTGAATTATTAGAGGGTTGGTGAAAAAGCTAGAGAAAAGGAGGGTCAATATGGGAAGCATCTACCCAAGGATTTACTTAAAAGCCAGTGAATCATCACATAAAAACATCTATCCCTGGATGGATATTACAAACGAAAAAGCTGCTAATACAGAGTATCGCTGGGTTCCGTTGAGGCGGGGGCAAACGGATGAGGTGATTGCGGGAAAGGAGGTTCACCCCATCTGTCTGCGCAATCGAGGGCAAACTAAAATGCGAAAAATTTTGACACTAGAGGGTGGCTGGTATCGATGCCACAGTATCTAAGTGAAATTGATAATAATTCTTAGGAAAGAGGCGCTTTCTCGTATTTTATGGTAAGGAAAGAAAAATCTTCTGATTTAGGAGCCAGAGGGGCTAATGAGTTCCTTTAGGGACTTGTGCGGGTATTAAACCTCCGGGTTCAAGCAAAAGTAATCCTAATGCAAAAATTGCAGGTTACTATCCCTCATTGCTCTTGCCCATGAAGGGTTAAACCCCATATCTAAAAATGACCAACTTGACCTATAGTTACGAAAGTTAGCCAATTCTTATTAAAACAAGGTTTATTCCGGATTTCTGTGAATTTACAGCCCGAATATGATGCAATTTTTTAAGTGCAAAAATTGCCACTGTTTTATAGACTATTGAAATCAGAAGACTTTCGTATCAGCTAATGCTAACACTCAAATCTGCACATTTCCGATTGAATCTGGCACCGTTTCTGTTGCCCATCCAGCTATCTTTTGGCCCTGGACTACCTGCGCCGGATATTCACGCCATGTCAGTCCCTGTGACGAGACCCTATCAGGAGCGTCCAACCACAGAGGCGAATTCCGATTGTAAGGAGAACGATCAGAAAGAATGCGATCATCATCGGGGTAGTCGCGAGGAGCGTTCTGAACGCTAGTTTTTTAAGTTATACGGCTGACCCTGTTCTGTGGAACTGAAAGCGATCGCTTCATGAGCTTGCGGGTCACAACTTGTGGCCCGCGAGTCCCACTCAAAGGATTGAAATTCAACCCCGAACAATCTGCTCAATTTTTTGCGCTTGCACCGGCAAGGCAGCAGTAAAGACTTCCCGACCCTCTTGGGTAACCATGACATCATCTTCGATGCGGATGCCTCGGACATCGTGAAACTGGGCTAATTTATCCCAGTTGACGACCCCATCATATTGAGAACGTCGTTGAGGGTCGTTTAAAATCGCGGGGACTTGATAAAATCCTGGCTCAATGGTGACTAACATTCCCGGTTGTAGAGTCCGGTTCAGACGCAGGTAACATAATCCAAACCGATCGCTGCGATCGCGACCCTCCTGATATCCCGCAATATCTCCCAAATCTTCCATATCATGAACATCCAATCCCAGGAGATGACCAATCCCATGCGGAAAAAATAAGGCATGGGCGTCCATTTCCACCAAATCCTCGGGATTGCCGCGCAGAATTCCTAAATCTACCAATCCTTGGGCGATCGCCACCCCTGCGACTCGATGAATATCCGCATATTCCACCCCAGGACCTACCTGATCAATGCAGGCGTCATGGGCCGCCAAAACTACATCGTAGATATCCCGTTGGGTGGGGGAAAACTGCCCTGAAATCGGCCAGGTGCGGGTGACATCGGCGGCCCAACCTGTGGCAGTTTCTGCACCCACATCCACTAAGAGCAAATCTCCCGGTTGCAAGGGGTTATGGTAATGCTGATTATGCAAGACTTGCCCTTCAACGGTGACAATACTGTTATAAGCACAGGTAAAATTCTGGGCCATGATTGCCCCTTCCATTGCACCCCGGACCATTGCTTCGGTTTGAGCGCGTCGAGTGGACATCATTCCTACGAGATGCGCTTGGACGGTACAGGCAGCCGCTTGTAACAGTTCACGAATCGCGGATTCATCGTGGATCAGCCGTAATTGAGCGATCGCCAGGGCTAATTCCCGATCGCGCGCAACGGTGGGGTTCCCGTGATCAGGAAACAATCCCACGGGGCGATCGAGGATATCTACCTGTTCCATCCGCGTCTTCAAATCCGTTGATGCAACCGTTGCGGCATTATGGCTACGAGATTTTAACTCCGAAAGGGGAAAGGCTTCATCTGCCGCGATCGCCTCTGCAACCTGCGATCGCTTTGGCGTTTCTCCATGCCAGAGGGTACTCCCGGGGTGGGGATCATCCATAAACAATTCCAATCTGCCCCCTTCGAGACGAATTGCTGCATTTTCTAGGGAAAGTCCAGCAAAATATAAGAAATGACTGCTGGCGCGAAACGGGTAGACATTCGCCGGAAAATTGCGGGAACAGGGACTTCCTGACCACAAAATCACGGGAAAATCAACCTCGTTTGCCAGCTTGCTGCGGCGCTGATGGAGGGCCGTTGCTAGGGATGTTGCAGCAGTAGATATTTGCATAAGAGATAATATTTTGCCTTGCGATCAACTACGGTGTGATCATCCATCATAGGGAGGAAAGAGATTTCAGCCCAAATCCCCCTTAAGGCGTTCCGATGAACGGTTACCCTAGTTAAAGAGGAGTCTTTGTTCCAAATCCGGTTGGTAAAAGTCTGTTTTCGCTTTGACTGGTGAATGACGAAAAATCGTTCTTGTCGG
>CBFGOM010000065.1:0-30163 GCA_965650385.1 uncultured Oscillatoriaceae bacterium | reverse complement strand
AGGAGAAACGAGCGTTTTTAAATTCAACCCCTCTCAACGCTTAAGAAAACGCTTTGGTTGGGCTTCAAGCTATCGCGGCGACCTTTAAAGCCCAATTTATCGATGTCATGAAGATTGTTTCTCGTGTCATGGCTCCGCCGTGACACGGGCATTTTGCGGCTCTGCCTCCTAATTGAGTTGTAGATACAGGAGGCAGAGCCTCCCATAAGCATGACTTGGCTCTGCCGAGTCACGAGAGATTAACTGTTTTCGGGTTGTTCTACAGTTTCCACCTTGAAGGTTTTGCGTCGGTTCTCTAACCATTGTTGCAAAATCAAAGCCGCTGCTTTCCGGTCAATTAACCCTTTGTTACGAGAGGGAGAAACATTTTGTTCAATCATCATTTGCTCGGCATAATAGGAAGTGAGGCGCTCATCTACAAACTCGATGGGTAAATTGAGGGCTGCCGAGAGACGTTTGCTGAATTTCTGGACTTGGCGCGCTTGAAACCCAATGGAACCATCCATTGAATAAGGCAACCCTATGACTAACACCTCTACCCCCCGTGCTTCAATAATCGCCTGAAGTTGGCTGAGAGTATCGGCAAAGGATTTCCCTTCAATGGTCGTAATTCCTGTGGCAATTAAACCTGTGCCATCGCAACCGGCGACGCCAATCCGTTTGCGACCAATATCTAATCCAAGTGCTGAAATTTTCTGTGTCATTCCCTCATCAAACCTGACAGACTTAAGCGTTCATTTATACTCATGAATGCTCAAGGGTTAGCCGTCGAGTCATTAGCCAGATTCTGACTAATGACCCAGACTCTAACTCAGGGTATCATCATCCAAGGTCATATCCAATTGCTCACTGGGGAGCAAGGACCCAAGATCTTCAATGGAGGATTGGGAGGGTTCTTGTTTCCCGGAACTGGTGGAGGGAGAGGGGGGCTTGGATAGCCAAGACATCCGGCTAGGAATGGGTTTGCGAGTGCCTTGTAACCCTTGTAGGACCTCGGATAATTGCAATTCCAGAGACACCGGCTTAGATTCGCGCAGCTTGTGCCACACCGATCGCGACATGAGCAAGCTGTGGGAAATCCGCTGTGCACCCACTTGTTGCAAATATTCTTCCCGTTCTGGTTGATAGTCGGCGGAGGCTAACAGCAGGGATTGGGCCGGTAATTCTTGCACAATCCGGGCCATTTGCGCCAGCAGTTCGGGATATAACCAGGTGTAAGCCGGATGCACGGTTAATTCCGCTACATGGGGTTGAGACCCATTGCGACTGAGGCGGACTTGAAAATAGCCGATCGCCGCTTTGCGTTGGGTCTCAAACACATACCCACTGACGGTTTCAGTTTTATGCAGCCATTGGCGGATGCCTTGGACGATCGCACCCACCAAACTGGTATGAAAATCTTGGATATGGCGATCGAACACTTGACGCACTAAAGGCGGCATGGCAGCAGTATCTAATTGATACAGCAGTTGAGCATCGGCATTACTCACCGGCATCAAATTCGGTAAATCCGGTTCTCGTTGGGCCAACTGTTCCAACAATTCCGGGGCGATCGCCCAATAGGTCATCTGCGCCAACGGCTGAAAGCCATTATGCCGATACAGCGCTAGTTCATCTTTTTCATTGACATCCACTTCTAGCAGCCACATCCGCGCTTCCCAGATGGACTCTAAACAATGGCGGATCAGTTGGGACCCAATCCCCAATTTTTCCGAACTGGGGGGAACGACTACCCGATCTACGCGCCAAGTGCTGCGGGTATGGTTAAACGGTGAAATCTGAATCGCACCACGAATTTTGCGATCGTCTTGGGCGACCCGAACGCACAACCGATTTTGGAGTGGATTAGGAAACACACTCAGCAACTTCAGGGGCCAATACCAGCGGCGAACCGTATCAATTTGAGTCCCAATATCCAGGGACCCATTGTCAATAGAACTGCTGGGACTGCCCGCCTCAATTTCAGTTGCATTGGCAAGTTCCGCTACCGTTTCCAGGTCGCGGTATTGCAGGGGGCGGATCGTCAGAGTTTGATTTTGGGGCAGGTGTGAGGTCATTTTGGAGGGACTGTTTATTCAACATAGCTTGACAGCACCGTGCAAACAGCTTTTTAGGCTTTGCAACCCTCGTGGAACAGCACAGGTGGCTATCGTTCACCCTGCCCGATCGCCCCCCTGACGGAGGAAGGCAGAAGATCGGCGCTGTTCCTTCCTCCGTAATCATCTATCGCTGTTTTAGGATTGAGATTTCCGGCCTGGACGAATCAACACCACAGGGGTTTGTTCGTCGGCATTCCCCGCAGGATTGCTCCGTAAGGATTGCTCTAGGATATCAGTAGAAAGCTCGGAGGAGGCTGCTAATATCTTAACCGCTTTTAAATCGTTCACGTCTACGATCGCCGCAGATAATCCCGTCTGTTGTTTGATGGTATCGACGACTTGCTGGGGATTATCGGGACCGAGGACAATAAATTGATCGTAGGGAGGCAAGGTCCCGGTGACGTCATCAATTAGCCGTGCTTGTTCTCCGGCTAATTGGTAAAAGACCCCAGGTTTCCCAAAGACTTTGGCGATCGCCCCAATGAAAAAGGCCAAAGTCACCCGCACAGGTCCCTCAATATCTACCAAGGTTTGCAATCCGCAGGCGGTGGCTAAACTAGAGGTGGGCAGGAAGAAATAACAGAGGCGTTTTGCCACAAATCCGGGCTTAACCGTACTGGGATGATGCCAACGGTCCTGCATAATCGCCACAGGGGTTTCCCCAATGGTTACGATATCCCCCGGTTGAGCATGAGGCATCACATACCGCTTGACGATATCAACCGGATCATCCAAGTTGGTCAATAAATGAGTTTTGATCGGTAAAATTTCCGAATCGGCTTCGGGAATCTTGCGCCAGTTGGTAGACTCCGACGGGTCAGGATATTTGAAAGGCACCACCACATGGCGGGTTTTGGGAATCCGGCCCTCGGGTCCATAAGTAACATAAGTGACAGCAATCCAGGCGGCTTTTAGGCGATCGAGATTCGGTCCCTGAATATCAACCGCCACTTTCATGCGAGTTTTTTTGCCAATTTTGACAATATAGCCAAACCAATAGTTATCATCCCGGGATTTTTCATCCGGGTGCATGGGAATCACTTCAGTGCGGGTCGTGATTCCTTCTAAGCTACTGCCTGAGAGAAGTTTAACCTCCGTATGGACTTCCGGCACCATAATTTCTAGGGTGGAGGTGCGGTTAATCAGTTCCATTTCCCCAATGAGTTGATGCCGTTCAGGAGATAACACTTCCTCGCGCCATTCTCCCGGGGTCAAATCCAGTTGATTTCCGGGTCTTCTGCGGTATTGGTATTCGATGGCAGCCGCAGCGGTTCCCAGGACCAATGCTGCCGCGCCGAGTGTGATTCCGATGGTGGTTGCGATCGCCACAAGTTTCCCCCTGTTCTCAAAATGTACAAAAATCGCGCAGGTAGCTGACTCCACCTCAACCAGGCAGCCAGTCCATTCCAGGCAATCCTATGCTGAAGTAAGCTAAAAAATGTTTACCACGGATATTTCCCTGGCGATCGGCTTAATTCCGGATCCGCCACCGACGCCCCACCCTTCCCGGCAAAAACCATAATGATTTCCAGATAAGGGATCAATTTTACTCAATTTCTCTACATTTAGCGTTTTTTCTCTGGACTTGTCCTATATTTAGGATGAAGCAACCCGTTTGCTAGAAATCTGCCCCCTACCGGACCTCATCCCCTGGAAATGTCATAACCCTATTTTTCCTAAACATTTGTAAACTAATATGAAGCGTTTTCTGAATATCAGAATATTTTAGATTCCCATGAAGCAACTTGTAACTGCTGAACGTCTGTGCCTGATTAGCCATACCGTATCAATGGCCTTTGGACTTGCCGGACTGCTGCTGGTATTACCCAATCCCGAATTCATCATGAACCTGTCCGAATTCGGCCAGAAAGTATTTCAATGGAGCATGGCTGGAGGGGGAGTCTCCTATATCATCTTAGGGGCTGCCGCAGTCGCCCTTTATGCTTATAGAGAACTAGGAACGCGATTGTGGTTAACCTTCATGGTTCCTGCCGTCGTTCTATCCCTCGGGAGTGAACTACTCGGGACCAGTACCGGGTTCCCCTTCGGACACTATCAATATTTGAGTGGCTTAGGCTATAAAATTGCCGGATTAGTGCCCTTTACGATTCCCCTGTCCTGGTTTTATATGGGACTCGTCTGCTATGTTTTAGCGCGGGCGGGATTAGAATCGATTCAACTGCCCACCTGGGTAAGACAGATTGGGGCGATCGCCCTCGGAGCACTCCTCCTCACCGCCTGGGACTTCGTACTCGACCCCGCCATGAGTCAAACCCAATTCCCCTTCTGGCAATTCCAAGAAGAAGGAGCCTTTTTCGGAATGCCTTACCGCAACCTCAGCGGATGGATGGGAACCGGCGCAATCTTCATGAGTGTTGCCGCCTTATTTTGGGGGAAAGCACCGATTAGATTATCCCGTTCACAATTAGGATTACCATTAATCACCTACATTGTTAACTTTGCCTTTGGTGCAGTGATCACCTTAGTGGCATTAGATTCCCGCTTCGTCATTCCCACCTTACTCAGCATGGTTCTGGGAGTGGTTCCGGCAGTGGTGTTATGGTGGATTGCCTCTCCTTTAGAAGCAGCAGAAACCGAGGAGGCGATCGAACCCCTTCCAACAAACACCCTCTCTCAAGTCTCCCTACCCCCCGTAGAAGTCGCCGCCAAATAACCGTCCATTGCTTATAAAATTAAAGGTGTGTTATGGTCCGACCATAGCGCGCCTTTTTTGCTCGGGAGATTGGGTAGGATTTAGGTAGAAGATCAATTGGTAGTACCAGATACAAATGGAAATTTATTGAACGTCTTTCTTTCTATAGTTCGAGTCAGAGTGCTGTAAGCGGTTAATCCTTGAATTAAACTACTGACTATAATTTACAAATAAGCATCAATCACTTAATTAACAAATCAAATCTATAGTTTTTAGGGATAATTTCAATGAACCTTGGGGCTGATTCTATAGAATGGGCAATATCACATCTTGAAAAAGTTGGAGACTCCGATTTGTTCCCCCGTCCTTTAGAATTTAATGCTGTTTTAGGGCTAAAAGACTATACAAAAAACCTATTAACTAAAGCTGATTTATCCCAAATAGTACCCAGTCCTGCAAGGAAGTTTTTTGTTCCCAAAGATAACTTATCAATTCGGAATGCAACCCAGTTTAATTTGATAGATAGTATCGTTTTCACTGCAATTATTCATCAGTATGGAACTCAAATTGAGCAACGACGACAGCCTATTAGTGAAAATAGAGTATTTAGTTACCGATTTAAACCTGAAACTGAGGGTTGGCTTTATGATAAAAATTTTGATTGGACTCCCTTCTGGGAAAATTGTTTTATAAAAGCTGACTCCTACTCCCATGTTTTAATTGCTGACATATCTGATTTTTATAATCAAATTTATCATCATACTGTCGAAAATCAGTTAATTGCAGCAGGTTTACCTAATCAAGTTACTAAATGGATATTAGATGTTCTTGGGTCCTTAACTGCTAAGGTATCTCGGGGCATTCCTGTTGGGCCACACGCAGCACATTTACTTGCTGAAGCTAGTTTAATTCCTGTAGATAATAGTTTAACGTTAAAGAAAATTGAATATATCCGATATGTTGATGACTTTGTGATTTTTGCAAAATCAGAGAATGAAGCTAGAAGCACTCTTTATAAATTAGCTGAAATATTGGACTGCCAACAACGCTTAGTTTTGAACAAGCACAAAACTAAAATATTATCTAGGGAGGAATTTAAGCTATATTGCAAAAAAATGATAGAAGATAGACCCATCAACGATTTTGAGGCTCAATTGTTAAAGATGGTCAATCAATATTCAGGGGGAAAACGGTACTTCCCAGTTTTAATAAGCCAAATAAGTGATGAAGACTTAAAAATTTTTAACCAAGAAGTTTTAGAGGTCATCCTTAATGAATATTTAGCACAAGAATCAATAGATTTTGTAAGATTACGTTGGTTTTTGCGAAGATTAACTCAAGTTGGGCATCCCGGGGCTATAGATTTTTGTGTAAAACATTTAGATTCTTTGATTCCGGCTCTTTCTGATGTTTGCCATTATTTAGTATCAGCATCACTTAAGTATGAAGGAGATTGTGCAAGCTTAGGTGATGAATTGCTAAAATGTCTGTCAAAAGAAATTATTCAATCGACTGAATATTTCCAAATTTGTGTTTTATCTTTGTTTTCTAGAAATCCAAAATTCAATCATTTCAATCAACTTATTGAACTTTATGGATCCAGTTCAGAGAATGTTCGCAGAGAAATTATTTTAAGTGCTGGAACCGGTAATGGTGCAGATTGGCTTAGAGAATTGAAAGAGTCATTTCTATCAATGAATATATGGTGCAAGCAGGCATTTCTATTTTCAGCAAAAACTCTTCCGCCAGAAGAAAGAAAGTTTTTTGCAAAAAATGTAAGAGAAGATAGCTATCTTGACCAGATATTACTCAAATGGGTTAGAGAACGATGAGAAATCAACCTCTCAGCAATAATTGGCAAATTCTGATAAAGTGATACCCTGTAAAGATTGTTCGAGATATCCCCATCGCTGGTAACTCTCGATTCCTCCCCTTTATCTGAATTGCTTCTTTATCATATTTTGTCTGATTTGTCACTCTCTATTTTATCGACCATTCTGTTACTGTTGCAGTTGCCTGCGACGGCGATTCTGCTTTCTCGGCTGATTAAAGGGGCGTTTCGGCAGCCTCCGATTGAACCGACTACACCGACTCAGGAGATGTATGGTGCTGTCAGTGTAGTGGTGCCGACGTTAAATGAACGCGATCGCCTCGGGCCCTGTCTCGCTGGATTGACTCGGCAAAGTTATGAAGTCCGGGAAATCATCATTGTGGATAGCAACTCCACCGATGGTACTCAAGAGTTAGTCAAGGCGGCGGCAGAAACGGACCCCCGGATTCGGTTGGTGACTGATGACCCTTTGCCGGGGGATTGGGTGGGCCGTCCTTGGGCTTTGAATTATGGATTTTTGTCGAGTTCCTCTGGGAGTCGCTGGTTCTTAGGCATTGATGCGGATACTCAACCTCACCCGGGGTTGGTAGCGGCAGTGGTGCAGGCGGCAGAGGCAAAAGGGTATGATTTGGTGTCTTTCTCCCCGCAGTTTATTCTCAAGGAGGCGGGGGAAATGGTGCTACAACCGGCGCTATTAATGACTCTGGTGTATCGCTTTGGTCCGACGAATACCGAGGCGAGTTCGGCGGAACGGGTGATGGCAAATGGTCAATGTTTCCTCTGTCGGCGATCGGTGTTGGGTGCAGTGGAGGGGTATCAGAGTGCGCGTCAGTCGTTTTGTGATGACGTGACTTTGGCTCGGAATATTGCCCAGGCTGGATTTAAGGTTGGGTTTATGGATGGGGCAAAGGTGATTAAAGTTCGGATGTATGAGGGGGCGGCAGAAACTTGGCGTGAGTGGGGGCGGAGTTTGGACCTCAAGGATGCGGCGTCATGGGGTCAAACTTGGGGAGATGTTTGGTTTTTGATGTGTGTGCAAGGTTTGCCGCTATTGGTGGTGTTGGGATATTTGTTATTGGGGTGGGAAGGGTCGCGGTTGCTGTTGGGGTTAAATTTATTGTTGCTGGGGATTCGCTGCGCTTTGAATTTAGCGATCGCCCCTTCTTATGACCGAACTCAGGCCCCAAAAACGGCGGCTTGGTTGTTCTGGCTGTCCCCAGTCGCCGACCCTCTGGCTGTCTTGAGAATTATTCTGTCCGCGATTCACACCCCGACTCAGTGGCGCGGACGACAGTATAGACCAAAATAGCAGGAATTTGAATGCTGAATCAGCCGTTGCCTGCTGGGTCCCGGTGGTTTATTTCAAGTTGTGGAAGAGGTTCCCCGAAGGCTGGGCCTTCAGGGTCTGCTTCGGTTGAGGATATGGCATGATCAAACGAAAGAAAGAAAAAGAGGTTTGACCTTTGACTCTAAAGCCGGAACAAAGGACCCCGGACAGTAGAGCAATGACTGAGAAACCCTATTGAATCATTGATTCGGAGTTATTCTCCATTTCCCTCATCCTCACCCGATCCATTAAATAAATCGATTCGTTCTAGTTGCCAGAGAATTTGGTTTCCTTCTCGTCGCACCCGGGAGACGATCCAGTTACGCCAGGGCCAGTTATCACCGCGACTGGTGACGGCGCTGGCATTGACATCCATGAGGTCTGCTAGTTCGGAACTCGTGATCAGATAGCCTTTGGTGGCGATGCGATCGGCGATTTCCAAGGTTTGCATCAGATACTGGAGTTGAGTGACCCTCACCTCACGGGGTAAGTTGTCAAGGGATTCAGTAGTGGAATGGGCAGTTGTGTCCATATAAGCCAACTCCGAGGTCAGAAGGTCAGAACTTTGGGTTCATTCTAGCGCCTTTACCAGCTTGGGTAAATCTACCTGTGCCCAGGGGGAAAGTTTTGTTAGGAAATCTTGATTTTAAAAGGAATCCTAATGAAAAGGATAAGTTAAACCAATAAAAAGTCTCAGGCCGATCGAACGGCTTGGACTTATACCCATTTGATTAATATTGGCTACCAGTAAGGTTTCAGGGATGGGGGCTTTTAGAATTTTGCCAAAAGTCTTTTTGTCTGGAACAGGCGATCGCTTCAAGGAACCCTCAACAGGTTTGTACACAAGGGGAAATAACTCACCCAGTAAGGGGTTAGATGGGATTATATTTCCCGAACATTTTAAGCAACAGCGATTTGAAGGGTTGGTTTTAAATTGGTTCTGAGGAGAACGACAGCAACTCTTGACAGGGAACATCAAGAGGGTTAACTCAATTCGTGAATCTTTCGGCTTTTAGCGTTCCTGACTCGGGCTGAGAATAGACGATCGCAGGGGTTGATTGTCTCTCAGGAATTTGAGGGATCCGGATAGTTTCTGAAAACACCGATGAAATTGCCCCCTTGAACGCTCATAATAATCTCGGTGCTTTGAGGATAATTCTTGCCGTATGCCGAGAACCCCAGATTATATAGGCGTTTCCCTCCTGATCGAGGGTGGACACAAGGAACAGGTGCGTTTTTCCACGATCCAAGAGTTCCAGAAATGGTATCAAGGGGTATTGGTCCCCAACTCCGACGGAAAAGAGTTTATCAACGTGCCGATCAAAACTGCTCAAGGAGAGTATATGGTCGTGCGACCCGCTACGATCTTGGGCATTCGGGTGGAACCCGTTTTTCTGTCGAGTGTCGATCGCAGCTTTACCGAAGAATAAAGACCCGGAAATTACGAGTCTTTATGATGGTGGAGTTGGGCGACTGCTACCCAGTCAACTCAGCCGTAGCCTCTTTCCTTGCCCCCTTAGTCTCTGGTGAGGGGGCGATCGCTATGGGTTTGAACTCACCCCAGCAGACTTGGGTGAGCGATCGCCCCCAACCGAGGCTCCATTAACCCAGGATCCTAATCCCTTGCTAGAAATCCGAACAGATGTGATATCCTGGTGGACAATATCTAACTCAAAATCCAACCTCAGGGTTTTTCCTGAGCAAAAAGCCCATCCCATCCGCCGGTTTGAAGGTTGCCCTCAACTCGACTCAAATCAATTCCCCTCCTTTGTAACCGGCTTTGAGGATAGAAGGTTGCCCCCTAGGTGCCTACAAACAGAATTGAGCCAAACGTTGTCCCTTGAATAGCTGGATATCGCTGTTTTATGCGGTGCGATCGCCCCGTTGAGAGCTTGCCCCTTCAAGGACAACCCATATCATCCTCATTTGACGATCGGGCCAAATCACTGAAAGCTCGTTCGCTCTTATCACACAAGCCTATGGAAATGCCTTTTGATATTACCCTGCTGATTGTCTTAACAGTCATTGCAGGGATCGGAGCTCAAGTTCTGGCGGACTACCTGAAAATTCCAGGGATCGTCTTTTTGCTGCTGTTCGGCATTCTCTTAGGTCCGGATGGTTTTGGCTTACTGCATCCCAGCCTCCTAGGAGATGGACTCGAAGTCATTGTCAGCCTTTCCGTTGCCTTAATCTTGTTTGAGGGCGGTTTGAACCTCGAACTGAAAGAACTCGATAAAGTCTCCGGTAGCCTCCGAAACCTCGTCACCATTGGCACCCTGATTACCCTAATTGGGGGAGGCATTGCCGCTCATGCCTTCAGTGAATTTCCCTGGTCCATCTCATTTTTATATGCAGCCTTAGTCGTCGTCACCGGACCCACCGTCATCGGACCCTTACTCAAACAGGTCCAGGTGGAGCGTTCCGTGGCCGCATTGCTCGAAGGGGAAGGGGTACTCATCGATCCCGTTGGGGCAATTCTGGCTGTCTTAGTCCTGGATGTGATTTTAAATGGCGATGCCGACCCCCTGCGACTGATTGCCGGATTGTCCCTGCGTCTGGGGATTGGCAGTGCGATCGGGGCCTTGGGGGGTTGGACTCTGGGCTATTTCCTCAAACGTGCTCAGTTTCTCTCCGAGGACCTGAAAAATCTGGTCGTATTAGCTGGACTCTGGGGCTTATTTGGCCTCGCTCAAGAGATCCGAGGGGAGTCGGGACTGATGGCAACCGTGGTTGCTGGGATTGTCTTGCGAGCTTCCGCAGTGCCCGATGAAAGACTGCTGCGCCGGTTTAAAGGTCAGTTGACGATTTTAGCAGTGTCTGTTTTATTCATCCTCTTAGCCGCAGATTTATCCCTAGCTAGTGTCGTCGCTTTGGGTTGGGGGAGCCTCATTACCGTTGCGGTTTTGATGTTAGTCGTGCGTCCGATTAATGTCTGGCTTTGTACGATTAATAGCGGGCTTAACTGGCGTCAGAAATTGTTCGTGAGTTGGATTGCACCGAAAGGAATTGTTTCTGCCTCGATCGCCTCTTTGTTTGCAATTTTACTCACCGATCGCGGAATTAACGGGGGAGACTCCATCAAGGCCCTCGTCTTCCTCACGATTATTTTGACCGTGGTTTTGCAAGGTCTTACCGCCCGTTCCGTCGCCAAAATCCTGGGTCTGATGTCCACTAAAGCCACAGGCGCGGTGATTGTTGGTTCTAATCCCTTAAGCCGCTTAATTGCCCGACTCTTCCAAGAACGGGGGGAATCCGTGGTCATTCTGGATACCAATCCGGAAGCCTGTCAGGAAGCCGAACGGGAAAATTTACCTGTGTTTTTAAGTTCGGCCCTGGATACGGAAGTCCTAGAAGAAGCCGGACTGGCTTCAATGGGGACCTTCCTCGCGATGACCAGTAATGGGGAAGTGAATCGAGTTTTAGCACAACGAACTGCGGAGGAGTTTTCCCCGCCTCGGGTTTTAGCCTTATTTCCCACGGACCCGCAAGGGAATAAGACGGGGAATAAAACGAGTAAAATTCAGCACGCCTTTATCCCCGAACTGCAACTCAAGACTTGGAACGACTATCTGAGCGATTCTCAAGTAAAGCTGGGAGAAACCGTGCTCAAGGAACCTAGCTGTGCGTTTCAACAAGCTCATTTACAAGCTTTGATTCGCTCTGGAGAGTTGGTTCCCTTGTTAATTGAACGAGAGAAACAGCTTTTGGTGGTCTCGGCAACCGATGCATGGCAACCGGGAGATTTGATTATCTATCTCCTCTATGACCCGAAACCCAAGCTATTGAAGCGACTTTCTGGGTCGAGCCAGTCTCGCCTGACGGTGGAAAAGTTGCCTACGGTGGAGGAAGTGCCGATTTCGTCCCTGGCGTTGGAAGAAAATCTGGAAAAAGTTTCTGCCGAGTGAATGGGTCATTGCCCAATTAGACCCTCTTGCATCACTCTCTATAAGCCCCGTATTTTAGGAAGCGGGTTTGGGGGGAGCAATTTAAAATTAGGAAAGAGCTATATTATCCCACTGGGGAACAGGGCGATAATATAGCTCTTATTCCGAGTTTTTAGAAAGTCCATCTATCTTATGAATCTCAAACATTTTTTAAACAAACGGCTTAACTTCATTTTCCTGATAGCCATTTTATTGATTCTCTTTAACCCTTTTGCTATTGTTACTGCCGGTAAGCGTGGGGTTTTACTAGAATTTGGACGAGTGGAACCCCAAATTTTAGGGGAGGGACTTCATGTGATTATTCCGGGAGTTAACACGGTTAAGACTTTGACGGTTAGAGTTCAAAAACAAGATATTTTTGCTGAGGCTTCTTCTAAGGATTTACAAGAAATTTTTACTGATGTTTCGTTAAATTGGCATATTATTCCCGAGGAAGCCAATTTAATCTATCAGCAGGTTGGAAAAGAATTAGAAGTGATTGACCGAATCATTAATCCGGCGATTGAAGAGGTTCTTAAAGCAGTGATGGCAAACTATACCGCTGAAGAAATTATTACGAAGCGCGGAGAAGTAAAAGCCCAGGTTGATGAGGTTTTAACGAACCGATTACGGGCTTATCATCTCGCGGTTGATGATATTTCTTTAGTCCATATTCATTTTTCTCAAAAATTTAGTGATGCCGTTGAAGCCAAACAAATTGCTGAACAAGAGGCAAAACGAGCGGGTTTTATGGTTTTAAGAGCCTCCAAAGAAGCTGAGGCAAAAGTTAATTTAGCCAAAGGAGAAGCTGAAGCACAAAAGTTGTTACGAGAGACGATAACGCCGGAACTTTTACAAAAGCAAGCGATAGAAAAATGGGATGGAAAGCTCCCGATAATTCTGGGCGATCGCATGGTTAATTTATTGCCCTTACCCCAGTCAATTAAGGAAAATATTAACGCATCAGTATCCGCCAATTAAATGAACAATAATTTAATTAAACCCCTGGTAATAAGCGGTAACTTTCGCTATCTATCAAAATAAAAATTCCCAACCCAATTAAAATAAACGGAGTCAAAATTTGACCATATCGGGTTAAAACAAGGGCGATCGCCCGGTGGCGGGTCAAATAGTATGCAATAGCACTCCAGACTCCGACTAACACATAAAAAATCATTAGGATTATCAATAAATTCAGGGGACGATTGCTGGCAAATATGGGAATATAAATTCCAATATTGTCCCCCCCATTAGCGACGGTGATAGCTGTAACATTGTAAATTTGCCCCCTGAATAATGAGGTAATCCACCGAGGAAACCGGCTTTGCTTCTGGGGTGGGGTCTCACTGGGAGTTACTATCCCTTGGACTTCTGGTTCATCGGACTCGGGAAGAAATAAATGTTTTAACCCGATCGCAATGGGAAGAAATCCCAATAATCCAATCCAAGACTGGGGTAATACTAATCCACCCAATAACCCCGGAAGAGAGGCCAAAATTAACACGGTCAATCCGAGGTATTTTCCAATCACAATGTCTTGGGTTTTGAATCCCCGATTGGTTTGGGAAAATAACAACATAGAAATTGCCATATCATCAATATTAGTAGCCGTAAAGCTGGTTATCCCCGTAACAACAGCGCTTAATATAGAAGTCATAAGATTGGCGATCGTAACTCATCAATACAGTCCTTGATTCGATCATAATCTGCAATCGACTGATCCAATCGGTCAAATTCTCAGAACTCAAACCAGTAATAATAGGGATTGACAAAAAGCCTGAATTGTGTATTTTGGGCTTTTTGACTTTTTTGTGAAAAACCTGTCAAATTTACACAACTACGGTAAATTGGTAGACAAACCGGAGTTAATAGGAATGAGGTAAATTGTCGTGAGCATTACAATTGAGAACATTGCCAAAGAATTTGAGGGGTTTAAAGCCCTTGATGGGATAAATGTAGAGATTGAAACGGGTTCCCTCGTGGCGTTGTTGGGTCCCTCGGGTTCGGGAAAATCTACCTTATTGCGAGTGATTGCGGGTTTAGAAAAACCCGACTGCGGCAGAATCGAGATCGCGGAACGCGATGTCACCGGAATCCCCATCAAAGACCGTAATATTGGGTTTGTTTTTCAAAACTATGCCTTGTTTAAACACATGACCGTTGAGGAAAACATTGGATTTGCCTTAAAGATTCGTAATGCACTCAAAGCGAAAACGAAAGCGAAAGTTAAAGAACTGTTGGAGTTGGTGCAATTACAGGGACTTGGCGATCGCTATCCCCATGAACTCTCCGGGGGTCAGCGACAACGGGTTGCTTTAGCGCGATCGCTAGCCATCCAACCCCAAGTCCTCTTACTCGATGAACCCTTTGGGGCATTGGATGCTAAAGTTCGGAAAGATTTGCGAATTTGGTTGCGAGATTTTCATCGTCAGATCAAGGTAACGACGGTATTAGTGACTCATGATCAAGAAGAGGCGATGGAAATTTGTGATCGCATCGTGGTGATGAACGATGGAAAACTTGAGCAAGTTGGCACCCCCCAAGAAATTTATGATCATCCTAAGACTCCCTTTGTCATGGGTTTTATTGGTGCAATTCAGGGTTTAAATGAATTACTCTCCCCCACCTCTGTAGCCATAGAAGAAGCAATAGAAATTCCAGGAGATGAAGAGGTTTTCGTACGCCCTCATGACTGGATGATCACCACAAAACCAACGGAAGATGCTCATTATGCTGAAGTCTCTAAGTTGATTTATTTAGGGGCAGAAATTCAAGCTGAATTAACTCTGGAAACTCAGAAAACTTTAGAGGTTATTCTGAGTCGAGAGCAATTTATTCATCTAAATATCAGGGTAAACCAGCAAGTTTACGTCAAACCTCAAAAAATCAAATCTTTTAAAATCCAAAACCCAGAAGGTTCTCATCGAGTCCCTTCTCTCTCAAAAAGATAAGCCAAAATTTGGGCTTTTTCCGACCCTTAATTGTCGATTTCTGTTACCTAATTAATTTGAGCTAGGCCCTTGACCTAGAGTCAAATTTTGATTCTCTGGGTCTATGCAAACTGGCAGTAGTCCGGTTGTATTGGCTAAAATTTAAATAGGAAACATCAATCCAAAATCTAGCAGTTTCAGGAGTTTTCAATGGTAGCGAATCAATCCCCTAAAAAGTTTAAAAATATGTTTGAGGTTGCCAAAAATCCGTTAAGTCTAATTATGAATTCTGGACCCTTACCGTGGATGGGAATTGGGATTCCCTTGCTGGGATTTCAACAACTGGCTACACAAGTTGGACAAAATCCCCAGGTGTTAAACTGGGATACCTCAATCTTGTTAGCAATTCATGAAACCAGGGGGACAGAACTTGATCGCCTTGCTACCACACTCACCCATTTGGGATCCTTATGGATTTTGCTTCCGGTGACCCTGGCGATCGCCCTCGTCTACGGATGGCAACAGCAGTGGAGATTCGCGGCTTATATCATCGTCGCTGAATTGAGTAATGGCTTGCTGAATGCGATCGCCAAGGGGTGGATGCATCGCTTGCGTCCCCAGTTGTGGGAGTCTATCTATCACCCCGTCACAGATTACGCCTTCCCCAGTGGACACGCCATGTCTAGCATGACGTTTGCGGCGGCATTAGTTATTCTCACTTGGGGAACTCGATGGCAAGGTTGGGCGATCGCCCTGGGTTCCTTATGGGTCGTAATTGTGGGTTGGACTCGGTTATACTTAGGCGTTCATTTTCCCAGTGATATTCTAGGGGGATGGATTCTCGGGATTGCCTGGAGTTGCCTCCTCGCGCAATTTTTCCAAATCCATCAGCATCAGGCGATAGAAGATTCCGAACCGGCATCTTGAAGGGCTACAAACGGTAAGACAGCGGATTTTTGCGAAAATTGCAGCCGATGTAAATAAGCGTAGCGACCCCCTTTGGCGATTAAGTCCTCATGAGTCCCGCTTTCCACAATTTTACCCTGTTCTAAAACAACAATTAAATCAGCGGTTTGAATGGTGGATAAACGGTGGGCGATCGCCAAGGTGGTTCGTCCCAAAAACAAAGTTTTCAATGAATCTTGAATCAAATGTTCCGATTCCGTATCCAATGCCGAGGTTGCTTCATCCAGCAGCACAATCGGAGGATTTTTTAATAACACTCGGGCGATGGCTAATCGTTGTTTTTGTCCCCCCGATAAATTCACCCCCCGTTCCCCAACTAACGTCTCATACCCCTCGGGAAAATTTAGGATAAACTCATGAGCATTCGCTGCTTTAGCCGCTGCAATGATTTCCGATTCTTCCGCATCCAGCTTCCCATAAGCAATATTATCGCGGATCGTCCCATACAACAGTAAAGTTTCCTGAGAAACAATACCAATTTGTTCGCGCAATGCTTCCAGCTTAACTTTTTTTAAATCCCATCCATCTAAATAAATAGTGCCTTGTTGAGGGTCATAAAACCGCGCCGCTAATTTGGCGATCGTACTTTTTCCCGCCCCCGATGATCCTACTAATGCCACCGTCCTTCCCGGTTCAAGGGTTAGACTAAATTTATGTAAAATCTGCTGATTGGGATAATATCCAAAATTAACCGAATCAAACTCCATTCGGCCCTCTAAGATTTCTAAATCGACCGCATTTTCACAATTTTTGATATCCGATTCCGTGTCTAAAATTTCAAAAATTCGGTCTAAGGCAACCAAAACTCGTTGAAATAAATTAATGGATTTACTAAACCGTCGAATCGGTTGATTCATTTGAGTAATATAGGCCAAAAATGCGGCTAATTCACCTAAAGTTAACCGACCGACCATGACCTCCCAAGACCCAAAGGCTAAAACAATCACACTACTGAGATTGTTTAGAACATCAATCGCTGGAAAAAAGAACCCCCATAATCGAGTGGCCTGGATATTGGCTTCCATATAATGACGGCTATCTTCAGAGAAGCGTTCTATTTCGTAGGGTTCATTTCCAAAAGATTTAATTACACTAATGTGGGTGAAGGTATCTTGAAGTCGGTCATTTACCGCCGCCGATTGGATCTGAACTTTGTCATAAGCATCCCGCATCGCATGGCCGAATACTTGAGTTAAATAAACAATCAAGGGCCAGACAATTAATAGCAGTAACGTCAGTTGCCAGTCCGCCGCCAGCAAATAACTTAAAATAACAATAAAGATAAAACTATCAGCCAGGATATCCGCTATATCCGCCGTGACTAAGTTGCCAATAGTATTAACATTTTGGGAAGCCCGAATCATCAAATCTCCCGTACGATACCGGGTGAAAAATCCCAGAGAAAGACTTTGGATATGCTGATAAAGGTCATTTCTGAGATGGTCTATCGTTTGTTGTCCAAACACCGACATCATATAACTCCGGATCGAGTTGAGTACCCCAACCGCCACAGAAATGGCTAAAATTGATAAAACAATCCAAGAGAGGTGATCAAATTGTTTCGCCGGAATAATCACATCGATGGTATAACAAGTAATCTGAGGAATCATCACCTGTAATACCGACAGGCAAACCAGAGGAATTAGGCCCAGAAAAAAAGGCTGTTTATGCTGCCAAATATAGTAAAAAAAACGCTGAGAAAGTTTCCAGGCAGAGGCAGAATTAGGGACTTTTCCCGGTGCATTATTCGCAACTTTGAGAACGAGATCAGCTTTCACAGTAAGAGGGGGAGAGAATGGTAGAGGGTCTTTTTTTATTATATCGCCCTGCCTTGAATGTTGTGTTTAGAAGCTAATTCGGAAAGGGCTGATTAGGGATGGGTTGGTTCAAAAAGGCGCAGAGTTTTTCCCAGCCATCCCCTTCGTCTAAGTTTAAAATTAGCAAGGTATCGGGACGATTTTTAAAATAGGCGATCGCCCGATTTTGGTGTGCCATCCCCACTTCATAAAATTTCTCTGGATTAAAGTCATCACTGCCAAAAGCCAGCCGTTTTAACCACCGGCGACGGTCCATATTTTGAGCATTAGGCGCTTGGGATTCTGGGAATATCTCCCTGGTGACCCATTGAGATTTGAGGGATTGTAGCCATGATTGAGGAGGGCGCAGGGTTAAAATAAATCGACTGTGGGGAAAGCAGCGATCCAACTCTTGAAAAAACAAAGCACTGGGGAGGTCAGTCATGCCATCAAATTGCTGTAATAATGAGAGTTGATAGTGTCCAGATTCCAATTCTTTTAACGTATTTTCATCATCAGGGGCATGGATGACTTGATATCCCAACCTATTTAAAGCGGTTGCTAAACGGTGAGTACCCGTTTGGCTTAATCCGATACCAAAAATCTTACCCGAGGGGCGATCGCCTGAAGATTTAAAGGAAAATTGTTGGGATAATTCAGTGACTTCAGCAACAGTCATGGGGGATTTTTCTTCGAGGTTATACTCGTGAAGTTCTGCGATCGCGCAGCGAGGTAACTGTTCAATAAATCCAGATGTTTCTTCAGGGGTGGCATGGAGAGGGAGAGATTTTCGGGCGTAGGAAATCCCCCGGTTCGCTACTCGAACATCTAAATCTTGTGGAAATTTCTCCCATTCTTGTTGCAACCCATTCAGTTTCATCCGATGATAATCTGTACGGCTTCTAAGTTCTCTTAAAGCATATTTTACAAAAATATCACGATAAAATTGACCATAATCATGAAAAATTTTAAACGGTTGAAACCTCTTGTTTTGGCCTAACTTTTCTAAGGCCAGGTCCCGAATCCGCGATTCAGGTCTCAGGACATATTTACGGTCCCTAGGGTCAACTTGAATTGATCGCATCACCTGCACTAAGTTACGGCTGACAATATGCACGCCACAGTGAATCCAGCCTCTAAATTTATCGAGAACGTAACAATCCGTATATGGAGAACTCATCTCCGATATCGCCCTTCGCAAATCCTCTAAAATTAGACAATCGGCATCAACAAATACCACAAAATCCCCTTGATAGTTGAGGGACAACATCTGCTGAACCGCCCGACTAAAAGGCTTGACTTGAGCTATCTTCCAAACGGCATCGGGTTGAATCTGTTCTACAGCCAAATCAAAGGCTAGGTCAGAAGTTCGTTCCCCAACGGTTCTAAAAACTAGGTCAATTTTAGTCATTTGTAGGGGAAATATTGAAAAAATGCGGTCAGTTTATCCTGTTCTCAATTAGCGAACAGCTTGTAGAGAGGAATGGGTAGAAATTGGGGATGAAATTAACCCTTGAAATAGAGCTTCATACTCATGAACGATCGCCCGCGTATTGGGTAATGGGGGAAGTGAAACTGGGGTGGCTGTTGAGCGAAAATAGCGGGCTAGTTCCATAATTGCGGCAGAGGCACCGTGACAATCCCCCACGGATACTAAGCGTCCCAAAGGCCATTGATTGGGCCCTGCGGTCAGTGCTTCACAGGAACCGGGATTGTTGTAAGCAACAATTCCCTTAGATGCAGCGATCGCTTCTTGTAAAATGCGCGGTAAGCCTTCATGATCGGAACAAAGTAACACCGTTTCTACCTTCTGGAGACAATCCAGGACCTCTGGGCGATCAACGCGACCTTTGACTTCAATATATGGATGTAAACGATCGCGATCAATAGCCGCCAGCATCTGGGACATTTGAATCCCATCGCCGCAAATTGTCAGATGAACAGGCAGGTTTTTTTTAACCAAAATTTTGACAATTTCGATCGCATCTAAAGGGCGTTTACGGGGCTTAATTTGAGCCGCCATCAGCAGGCGAATTGGGTCCTTCGTAGTGGGGTGGTAGTGTTCCCCTGGAGTGAAACGCCGAAGGGCGATCGGATTCGGTAAAAATCCCGTGGGATGGGATCCGATCACTCGTTCCAACGCAGTTACCAAATGACGGGCGATACAGATAATTTGATCGCAATCTCGGTAAAGTTGGATTAACTCCTCTCGAAGTTGGGAGGGGATTGCCTCATTATCTACTAAACGGTTAATATAAGCACCTCGGCAAATCGCCACAATGGGTTTCCGGTGATGCACTCGACGAATAGCGCTGATTTGCCACAGAAATGATTCTCGACCCAGAATCACCAAATCAAACGGACCATAATGGAGATAAGTCTGTTGTACAGAGTAGTCAATATGAGACCGTACATCTGGGGCGATCGCCAGATCTGCGGGAAAGTCGGTTTTAAACCAAATCAAACCCGGATATTGAGGTCTTTCCGCTGTAGATTTATAGGGAGAAAGATGAATCACTTCATGTCCGAGCCCACGCATTTGCACGGCGAGTTCCTGACTGGAATAAGCCGATCCGCCTGCTTCCGGAGGATGAACGCTCAATAACAAAATTTTCATAAACTTAACCCGAGTTAGAAATTTTCTCAGATGTGTTCATTAAAGCATCCCTGCTTAAAGCGATTTGTAGCCCGGTTTGCATTTCATAAAACTTAATCATGCTCTTAGTCAATCGTGACTAAATTCATGAAAATCAAGGGGGTGCTAAACACAAAATAAATCACCCCAGCACCCAGAAACAAAATCGCCATACTAAATAAAATAATCCAGCGATCGCTCGGTTCATAAGTATCTTGTTCAATCTGATCCCGTACACTAAAATACTGTTGTGTAGTCAGTAAAACCGTTGCTAAACCTACCAGAGAAAAGAGTAACCCTAATTTCCAGCTAATTCCTAAATGGGGAAGGTTCGGCGGGTGCAGAATGCGTAAACGCACAATCACTACTCCAAATCCCATTAAGGCGATCGCGGTTCGCATCCAGGCTAAATAAGTCCGTTCATTTGCTAAATGAGCTTGGATGCGGGAGGGATGCTTCGTAGATGCAGGTTTGTAAGTTTCAGCTTCTATGGGTTTAAAAGACAACAACATTTGAGAATCCTTTATCGTTTCCAAATTAAAAGAGTGAACATGATATCGATAGGAGAGTTTCGCCCCTTGAAGCAACAAAACCCAGGTGGGGTCCCATTCCCTCCCCAGTGTTTCGGGGAGGGAATGGGAAGAGGTTATGGGATGGCAAAATATAAATCATCTAAATGTTCAACATCCCCCCTTCCGGTGTTTCTTTAAAATGACTCGGGGAAGAAGTCACTCCGAACATTTTGGGGATTTTATTTTGGAATTTCCCTTACCTTATTTACTTGAGATGAGGTGCATCAGGAATGCGGTTTTCAACCACAGTTTCAGAAATATTGGGAATGAACCAATTAATTTCCCCAGATTTCCAGAATTGAGCATTCGGCAGGTTGATTTCAAGAGCTTGAGTATCTGGATTTGCTTGGACAATTAGTTGCGTACCATCCGGAATTTTCACCACCGCTGGTCCGGTTATGTCTTCAGCATTGCCATTCATGGATACTTTTGTGGCCTTCACATCAATGGGGAGATAAATTCCTTGACAATCCCATTTATTTTTAGTCGTTTGACCGGCAGCTAGAAAATATAGTCCCGTATCATAGGTGGGTTTAAAATCATCATCATCTAGGTCAGGCTGAGGTCCATAAACTGCGATAGTTTTGCCTAGATTATTCTGACATTGCCCCCAAGTTTTGCCCATTTCTAAGGCATTTTTTTGGAATTGTAAGCGGTCAATTTCTTGTTGGAGTTCTTCTGGGGGGATAGAATTGGCGGTTACTGGATTTTGCTGAAGTTGAGATAAGCTCTCTAATTCTTTTGTGACTTCAATGTAATCCGGGTCCTTGAAGAACTTGGGGCGATCGGCTAAGGCGGGAGGAGCAATGACTAAATTAAATAAAAACAAGGCTGCGATTACAAGAACTTGGATTAATTTCATGGATTTTCCTCAATTAAATGGGGTGAATAAGATAGAAAGAGACCGTTGAATCATTCAGGGGGTCAATTATAGAGAGCGCTCTACCATGCGTCCGAGGGTGAGTGTCCAGAGATAACTGGTTACAAAAGCCAAGGCGGTTAACAGGATACTTTCTTTGACAATGAAGACGCCTAACCCAATTAAAACACAGGGAATTAATTGATTTCCATATCCCGTTAAAACTTGAGTAATAGTGGGCAGAGTAGTAAGTTTATAGGCCGCATAGCACCAGACTCCAACTAGGGTGAAAAAAACGGATAAAATGACCAGTAATTCTTCAGGAGCACTATTGCTAAATAAGGGCACATAAATTCCAATATTATCACTCCCATTAGCGATAGTAATTGCCGCTACGTTATAGGTTTGAGGGCCTATAAAACTCGCGAATCCCGTCAGATTAGTGGGCTGAAGTTCTAGGGGTTCGTCTGCTGACTCCGGTTGGCGATCAAGTAACATTCGCAGCCCTAAAATGACAGGAACTAAGCCTAACAAGCGAATCCATTCATGAGGCACTAATAAACTGCCAAAAAACGCCGGAAGACTCGCGAGAATCAAAATACTAAATCCTATATACTGACCTGCAACAATCTGTCGATTGCGTAAAGAATGACTAACTTGGGCGAAAAATAAAGTCAGAATCAAAATGTCATCAATGTTCGTCGCGATGAAAGCGGCGGTTCCCGTAGGAATTGCTGTGATTATTCCGTTCATGGTTGAGAATAAGGGGGTGAATGACCAGGGCTAAAATGTATCTAATCCTTTTTCGCCAGCAAGCTCACAACGGCTAAAGGCTTATTTTTTTCATCTGTAAACCGCTCATGAATTTCTTCCAAGGCATCTTCCATTGTTTCAATGAGGTCCGGAGAACGCAATCTTTGCATTAAGAAGCAACCCCAGCCAATGACTAAGTACATTAAGAACAAGAAGGGAAGAACGTTATAGGGATACTCAGGAACCGGGAAGAGGTCGTTACCGGGAATTCCCACCATTCCGACCACAGGCAACATCATAAAAGCAACCGCTAGAACTGAAAAGACCACATCAAATACTCGCAATTTACCGAGACGGAACAGATAAAAGGGAGCAGCGATCGAAATTAAAATATAGACCAGTAAAAATCCGTAGGTACACATCGTTCCTAAATAGCCCATACTCTGGAAGAGCGGTAGACCCAATAGAGTCATGGAAGCCGGAATGACAAACGTAATCAATGAACACATTGCGACTGCAATATGAGGGGTTTTATTCGATTGGTGGGCTTCCCCTAAAGAAGAATGAAGGACACCATGACGCGCCATTGTAAAGAAGACGCGAGCCGCTGGATTAATACTACCGAGGACACAGACAAAGAATGAGAGTAAAGCAGTTAAGGCAATAATATCACCGAAAAAACCCATGCCTGCCTGCTGTGCCAAAAATGTCAAGGGTTCTTCACTTTCCGCCAACGATGCAGAGGTCGAGTTAAAACCCAGCACTTCAATATAGGCCATTATTAGGAAGAACAAACCCGTTAACAGGGCGCTATGCATTACGGCTTTGGGGATTGTTGAAAGTGGCTTTTTAGCTTCATCTCCCAGAGAGGTCGCACTTTCAAAGCCGGAAAATCCAAAGATGACCAACACTAATCCCATTGCTACACCTCCTGGGGTCGTGTCTTGGAGTTTCAGTTGGTTCAAATCCAGGGCAAAACCATGTTGGGTCCAGATAATCAGCCCCAGAATTAGAATCAACATAGCGGAGGATCCCTCCAACACTAGCATGGTACTTGCAGAGAGTTGAATATCACGATGGGCCATATACCAAGCGATCCCTGCACCTATGCCTAACAGCGTAATCGCGGAAGTATGAACGCCAAGATGTGCCAGTAAAGTCTGTCCAAAATTGGCAAAGCCAGATAATACGGCCATTCCCGTAAACAAATAGGCTAAAACCAGACCCCACCCACACAAGACCCCTGCAGAGGGACCAAGACCCTTAGCAATATAGGAGTATAAAGAACCTGGGGATGCTGAACGACTGGCAAATTGATTAATATTGATACTGACAAAGATTAACCCAACCATCCCCAGGAGTACACTCAGCCAAGTCCCATTGCCTGACATGGCATAGATCAAGCCGATATTCGCTGCCGGAGTGGTTGTTGGTGAGATGACAGCTACAGATTGTGCGAGAACTTGCTGGTAGGATAGACAATTTGGCTTGAGGTTATGAATGGGTTGATTTGTTTCTATTTGTCGGGTCATAGCAATTTGCCTTCAATACTAAAGTTCGCCTGCTGTTCGACGAGGGTTATGAAACGTGCGATCGCGCTGGGGCTGTCGAACTAACATTAAGGTGACTTCAGCCAGAGCCGGTTGCCTGAAGCTCATCGGTTTTACTATAGGGGATGCTTCTGATAGAATCAAATATTGTTTCTTGTCAAAACAATCACTAAAATTTATCGAATTATCTCGGCATGAGGAGGAGTGCATGATGGCTGGAATGACCTTGGATCAGTTACGGATCTTTCTGGCTGTCGCCAAACACCTTCATTTCACCCGCGCAGCGGACGAACTGTATATCACCCAACCTGCGGTGAGCGCAGCCATTCAAAGCCTGGAACTTGAATATGGCGTCAAGTTGTTCCATCGCATTGGTCGCCATGTCGAAATTTCTGAGGCGGGTCAGTTACTACAAGTAGAAGCTAAAAAAATTCTGGACTCTGTAGTACAAACCGAACGCGGATTACGGGAATTAAACAATTTACAACGGGGTAAACTCAAGCTCGGTTCCAGTCTCACAATTGGTAATTATTGGTTACCGGAAAAAATTGGGGAGTTTCAACGCCGCTATCCGGGGATCACGATTGACTGTACCCTAGCCAATACAGAAGAGATTTGTTTAGGAACGGCAACCGGACTTTTTGACCTCGGTTTAGTGGAAGGGGAAGTCAATCTTTCCGTGAGAGATTCTGTGCAACAAGAAATCATCGGCGGGGATTCTTTGCAAATCGTCGTCGGTCGATCTCACCCTTGGTTTAATCGTCCTCAGGTTTCCATTCAGGATTTGACCTTAACAGAATGGGTGATGCGAGAACCGGGCTCCGGTACTCAGCAAATTTTGGAGCAATGGTTACAACAATGGGGCATCAAGGTCCCCGACTTGAATGTCGTTTTGGTCTTCAATACCGGGGAAATGGTCAAAGCGGTGCTTGAAAATAATATAGCAGCGGCGGCACTTTCTGAACTGATGGTTAAAAAAGAGGTGGATTTGGATTTATTACGACCCCTGCAAGTCTTTGACACCGAGACCGATTCTCGCGCGGCTTTAAGGATTATGCGACCCTTTTTAAAGTTGAAGCATTGTAAACGATTTCAAACGCGAGTTGCGATCGCATTTGAGCAGATGTTACTAGAATTGTCCGATGCTTCCTCATCCGCTAACTGAATGCTCGTGGGCGATCTCTCAGTCAGGATTTACACATTTTGGAAGAGTCAACCTTAAATGTAGAGGCGATTCACGAATTGCCTCTACATTTAAGGTTAATAGACCTTTTGGAAAATTCTCTCAAGCCGATTGGTGTTCTTACCGGATTTTTGCAAGAGGTCTAATGTTAAAGATTGTGTAAGTCCTAATGTTTAAGTCCTGATAGCCTTCCCTTGAGTGCTGTTTGCCATTACGGATGGGCGACGACTTCCCCTTGTAATGCAGCTAAAATTGGAGTATCCAAAACATTTAATTGCAGTAAGGCAATAATTAAAACAGTGTACGCTGTAGAAGAAATTAACCCCGTGATTAAATCTTTTTTAAAATTTCGGTTTTCCGAGGCTTTGGGCAGAATATCTAGCACGCCAAACTGCATCATTAATATACCAATAATATTCGAGAGCCAATACCCGACAAGGGTTCCAGACACTAAAGAACTGGGCCAAACTAAACTACAGAGATATCCAAATCCATAGGCAACGGGTAAATTAAATATGAGGTCATTCCACCAGCAAACTGGGGACAATAAATATCCCACAATTAAGCAAAAAAGTCCTCTAATTTTTGAAACCGATAATTGAAAGGTCTCCGGCTTAAAATGGATCCTCTCCGAGAAAGTCTCTACTACACTTTTGATTTTTTTCATATACCCCTAAATCTTGACCGATTTACCGTATTTTAAATAATCGGGTTTAATTTGTCAACGACTCCCTAAGATCCAGGTTACGCATAAGTATTTTTGCTTAGGCGGAATATCTCTGCCAGTAGACAGCAGAGCAAGCACTCAAAAAATGCAGGTTTTATTGAAAATATTCTCAATAAGCAGGAAAACTCCGGTTACGGTGAGGAGAATCGAAGCCTTAGATTTCCTACAAAATTACTGAAACCCTTGCGGGCAAAAGGTTGTAAAAAAGAAAAAATCGATACTTAAACCTGGGGAATGTGGGCTAGATTGAGTCCCCAGTGGGTTCCTAGACCGGGATTTGGGAGAGCTCACTGGGGACTGAGCCATTGGTACAATAGAGTCCCCTAATCCACAAATTATTCTAAATAAGAGACCCAACGGGGTAAAATTTCTGGGGACCCGTACCAGTTCAACGGCGATCGCGGGGAATGCATTACCCCCTCTAGGATAATATTTTCTGCCCCGACCAGATGCGCCGCTTCTATCGGGGTAATCCCATCTCCCCAAGTTTCCCCCATGCCACAGGTGATCCGATAGCTATTATGGGCTAACCATTGCCCTCGCTTGCGTGCACCATAAACGGCCTTTCCCGCCAAGCAGACATAACGTACATGGGGGTAAAAGGCCCCGGGATAAGCAGTATTGACAAAATCTAAATTTTTGAGGGTCCACCGTTCTTGGCTAATATGGGGACTGCCCAGGGTAATTAAGGTACTGACGAAGGGATTTGCATACCACAATTGAGCCGATTCGTCAATATCCCCATGAATGATATAAGGCTTTTCTCCCAGGTAAATTCGGGCAATCCATCCCCCGGCAGAATGGGCGACTAAGTTAACTTTCTCTGCGTTAAATTCCTGTAACGCTTGCTGAACAGTGGCATGGAGTTGGCGGAGAATCGGGGCGATCGAGCGTCCGCCAATGGTCGGGACCCAATCGCGCTTGCGCAGGGGGACTAAGCGGGCGGGAAATCCCTGTTCGTTGAGTAAGCGTTCAAACTCCCGATATTCCGATGCAGCCGCGAAAAAACCCGGTAAAATGACGGTCGGTAAGGGCATGATGCAGGGGGGATGGAACGAGATTTAACAAGATTTAACGATTAGATTGTACCGGCAAATCTGAATTGCTAAGAGAATCAAGCCATAACAGAAGGAAAACAAGGAATGACGCCCGTTGGCAGGTTATATGGAATTGGGGTAGGACCGGGAGACCCGGAACTGATGACGATTAAGGGATTAAAGGTATTGCAAGCTGTACCCATAGTGGCTTTCCCTGTAGGACCCAGCGGTAAACCGGGGATGGCGGAAGGGATTATCAGCCAATGGATGGGTCTGGAACAGGTGCAATTGCCGTTAGAGTTTGCCTTTGTGCGAGATGAGGCATTGCTAAATCAGGCATGGCAACAAGCAAGCGATCGCGTTTGGGACTATCTAAAATTGGGCCAAGATGTGGCTTTTGTCTCAGAAGGGGATATTAGTTTTTATAGTACCTTTACTTATTTAGCCCAGACCCTGCAACGGCAGCATCCCGAGGTCGAGGTTCACTCGATTCCTGGGATTTGTTCACCTTTAGCGGCAGCAGCAGAACTGGGCATTCCCTTAACGATTGGGTCTCAACGGTTAGCGGTTCTGCCCGCCTTATATCGGGTCGAAGAGTTGGAAAACGCGCTAAACTGGGCGGATGTGGTGGTGTTAATGAAAGTGAGTTCAGTTTACGATCGCGTTTGGGACCTGTTACAGGACCGGGGATTACTCGATCGCACCCAAATTGTCGAACGAGTCACGGGATCTGAGCAAAAAATTCATCGCCAACTGCGCGATCGCCGCGATTTGAAACTCCCTTATTTTTCCTTGGCGATTATCCAAGTTGCACCGCCGACTTTCCCTCCAGAATCAGCCTGCAACTTTTAAGGCGTCATCAGGATCTCTATCAATCAAGTGCTCACTTCTTCTGGCAATTTCTCTTGTCTTGCCGCACACGAATCTCAGTCATTAGTGCTATCATATCCGGGTTGATGGGGGCATCGAATGTCTGAATTAACGCGGCAGGCGGTGTGAAACTGCTGCATCACAATCGCAGTCTGCCCGTCTAGACCTAAGCTTACCTGCCATGTCTTATTCTTTGCCGAAAAACTCCCTGATTGACTTCTTATCTCAGCCAACCGTCGTAGCAGTTTTGGCCTCGGTGGGCATCCACGGACTGGTTGGTGTTAGCTGGGACCGCTTGCCCTTTAGCAGCGGGAAGGAACCCAATCCCTGGACAACGGTAGATTTGGTCAACCTGACTCCGGAAGAAATCAGCCGCCTCCCCGATTTTTCATCGCCACAAGCTACCGGGTCCGGCAGTCTGAACTCCTCTTCGGAACCCTTACCGGCGTTGCCAGAATTAGGACCTCTGCCCCCTTCCCCCGGCAAATTGGGGCTTGAACCCCTGACGCTACCGCCAGGTAATCCGTTATATGATCTCCCGTTAGATTTGCCCCCTGCACCCTCTTTGGGAGACCTGAAAACCCCCCTCCCCTCCTTGCAGGACTATCAATCCCCCACCGGGTTTCGTCAGGGGTTAACCAATGGTGAGTCTTCAGGTTCGTCTAATAGTATGGCGATCGAGCAGTTACTGGCTTTAGAACGATTAGAACGGGCCCAAATCGAGCGAGAAATTGAGCAACGAGAACGGCAACAACGGCTGTTAGCGGAACAAAATCGCCAGATCCCGCCACAGCAAGAATTTCAATTGCAAGAGGTTCCGCTGCCCCCTCCCCAAGGAAGTTTCCCACCTTCGGGAGTTCAGCAACAGCCTTTCAGTGGCATGAATGAAGCGGTGGATGCCTCGGAGTTTTTGGACCTTCCTATTCCTGAAAATGTCCCAGGGCCAGAGGCGATCGCGCGTGCAGAAGATGGCAATCCCACCCCACCTCCCGGATTTAGCCCATCGCAGACATTACCTGGAGATGTAAATCCAGGGATGGGACCGAATCCCACTCTCCCTCAATCCGAGCAAATTGGACGTGCCGTCGATTTGCAGACTGAACCGAGAAACAGTCAACAAGAGGAGATTGAGCCAGGTGCTCAAGCTGTGGGTCCTTCTAATGCTCCCTCGGGAAGCGATCGCCCTGGAGAAGGGTCTGCGGTTCCCGGTGAGTCGGGGACCGAGAATGATGCCTTGGTGGAAAAAACCCGAAATGTTTGGGACCGAATTTTAGCCCAAAACAAACCGGAGAATCCCACGGGGTTGGTGAGCGATCGGCAAAATGCCATGTTAGAAGGGGTAGAAGCCTATGTTCAGTGGGTGGCAAACTTAGAATCCCAATACGGTGAAGTCAGAAGCAACACTGCGATCGCGGTATCCACAGAATATCCCCTAGAAGCTTGTTCCCAACAGTTGGAAGGACGTGCGCTGTTTGGCGTGTTGGTCAATCCTGACGGACAAATTATGGATGGACCCCGGCGTTTATTGGGAAGTGGACAGGACATTCTCGATAGCTTTGCTCGAAAATTTGTCCAAGACATGAAGTTTGCTCCCGTGAGTAAACCTACGGTGCACCAGTATGCCTTTGAGTTCCAGTACAATCCTCAACTCTGTACCAATGCGCCGTCCCCAGGGACAACCCCCACGCCTCCGGTAGAAACTCGGCAACCGGAGTTGAATAATCCCCAACCCCCGGCAGAAAATGCCCCGCCGGTATTGGATACAGAATCCCCACCAGAAAATGTCCTGCCGGTATTGGATGCAGAATCCCCACCAGAAAATGTCCCGCCAGTATTGGACGGCGAGTCTCCACGAGACAATTCCCCCTTGCGGATCGAACAGCCCCCAGCAACTAGACCCCAGCAACTGCGGGATCCATCACCGGAAGCTGAACCCGCCAAGCCGGTCAATGTGGTACCCCCACCTAAACCCGCCCCAGGGCCTGTACCCAGTGAAACCCGCCAGGAACCGGCTGCCCCTGTGGAAGCTGTGGAACCTGAACCTGTGCAAGAGTCGATTCCGGAACAGGTTGAACCCGAAAATGAACCCAGCCAACCTGTAGAAACGCCAGAAACAGGGGAAGAAGAGGGATTGACTCCGGAGGGAGTGGAGAATAGTCCAACGGAAGACTCTAAGGAGTTGCCCACTCCGGAGGCATCTGAAGCAGAACCCGAGGTACCTGTGGATGTGGATAACCTGGAGTCAGAACCGGAAGAGTCAGAACCGACAGAAGATGCGGCACAGATGGAGGGAGAATCTGAGCAGGAAGAAGGTGAAAGTGACTCTGAAATTTAACCCGAATTCTGTTTTAGCCCGCGCAGGCGAGGCTCTGTTCCTCTACCCTAACCCGGTTACCGTGTGTAGGGGGGGAAAGCCTGGCCTCTCCAACTGGTGGACACACCGCCGCCCCCC
>CBFGOM010000064.1:0-30362 GCA_965650385.1 uncultured Oscillatoriaceae bacterium | reverse complement strand
AATTTTAATACGGGGTACTCAGGCAAAGTTGGCTAGGCGAAAAGCTTTAAAGAAAAAACTAAAAATAAAATAACATAAATCCCTGCTAAAACGGATACTTTTTTAACAGGAATTGGGTTGATTATCAATCGTAATTTGTCGGAATTTGTGAGAGATTTCTAGGGAGCATTTAGGTTAGACAAAGGCGGCGCAAGACGGAGACGGGAATGGCATAAAACGATCGCTCACTGTAGATATCTCCATTTGGCCCTTGCCGTTTTTGTTCTAAGATAAAACTGAGCAACCCGATGACTTCTCCCCATTGATTTAACAGGGGGGAACCACTAATTCCACCCTGGAGAGGAATGCTGACTTCTAAAACGCGATCGCTGCATATCGACTGCGGGCGAATCCGGTTGATTAATCCTACGTTACAGTAAAGATTTTCTTCAAATCTTCCCTCGTAAACAGCAGGAAATCCTAGGGTTAAAACTCGTTCCCCTACTTCCACCAATTCAGAAAAACCCAATCGCAAGGGGGTCAGGGAAACTGAGGTGGGTTTTAAGTGCAAAATAGCGACATCATCCGGTCCCCAATGGGGTAATTGGATGGAAGCAACTTGAATCATTCCCTGTTGAGTCATTACCTGAATAGTGTGCGGTAAAACACATTCTCCCGTTGCTTCATTGAAGACTACATGACGGTTGGTTGCTATGCGATCGCCTCCGATGAAAAACCCACTACCATTCCCCGTATGTCCCGGAGAATTCACCTGAATCCAGGCTACAGAAGCCGCATAAATCTGAACAGAATGGTTGAGATTAGTAAAGTCTGGACTGTGAATTCCTAGGGGTTGCGCTTGTGCTTGAAGTAAAGCCTGGTAATCTTGCCGTTGTCGCGATCGCGCATGAATTTCTAGTCCCAATTCTACCTGATTGAGAGACAGGGGAAGCTCAATTTGTTGAAAATACTTCATCGCCTCCGAGTAGCGGTGCAGACTGAGAAAATATTGCGCCAATTCTTCCGCATTGCCATCGGAATTGACGGTCAAATTTTCAATCGCACTCACCCATTTAAGATAGGTTCCTACCACTTCTGTTAATTCGGTTACCGCCTCCCGAGTTCGCTGAAGTAAACTCGACCCTTCTTGGAACATCAGCTTAACGCGATCGCTGATTTGAGTCCCCTTCCAATCTAAGGACTGATACCCCTGAATCCAACTTTGACCACTCCGTTTCAAGGTGTCCCAGCGATCCTGTGCTAACCGTTCTTTCATCTCCAATTCAGGGCGATCGCGATACAGTTCTAACAACATCTGATTATCCGTTTCCGTTAACTGATATCGGTCCCGATGATTTTCATAAAATTGCAACCGTTCCCGCAATCGGATGGCTAAATCATCCAGTTCCATCTTGTCTACTGTCCCGAACTGGGTCATTAAATCTGCTGCAATTTTTTGTAAATGGCCCAATTGCTCCTGATAAGTTTTTGCTTCATAAAAGCGAGTTTGGAGGGAGGTTTGTTGAGCAGGAGTTAATAAATGAGAATCAGCAATGGTAATGCTACATTGATTTCCCGTCCCCAAATCCAACGCTGATACTTTCAAAAGACAATTGGTATCAATATCAAAACTGACCTCAATTTTGGGAACTCCCGCTTTCGCAGGGAAAATTCCTTCTAAGATAAATTGGCCGATTTTGAAATTTTCCTCGGGAATCGGCGATTCGCCTTGAAATACCTCAATTCTAACCCCCGTTTGATTATCTTCAATTGTGGTGTAATTATGAGTTTTGTGTGTAGGAATCGTCGTATGTTTAGGAATCAAAACATCAAATTTAAACTCCGTAGGAGAGACAGAAGACTTAATCCCGAGACTGAACGGCACGACATCTAATAAAACGGTTTCCTGAAGTGAACCTAATAGAATCGCTGCCTGTAAAACTGCACCTCTGGCTACCGCAGTTAACGGATCTAAATCTGCACTCGGTTTTCGTCCAAAAACCTCCCGAATGCACTGCCGTACCGCAGGCATAACGGCACCCCCGCCAATCAATAGAATCCGATGAGGTTTATGAGTAATTTTCTGACAAGTTTTGCGAAGCTGATTCAGCCAGGGGGCCGCCAGTTGTTCCAGTTCCTGGCGGGTTAGTTCTAAATCAAGGGTCGTCCCTTTAATAAATTGGGGAAGCTGAATCGTCCAAGCCTTGCGGGTAGAAAGTTCAATTTTTAACTCTTCGCAAGCCTGACGAAGCCGGGTAGCAGCAAGGCGATCGCTGGCAATTTCATACCCTGTTTCCCGTTCAATTTTAGTTACAAAATGGCGGTACAAAATCTCATCTAAATCCGCACTCCCTAGGGAATTATCTCCTTGAATTTCTAAGACTTCAAAAACTTTATCCTCCACCTCAATGATAGAAATATCAAAGGTTCCCGCCCCCAAATCAGCAATTAACAGGGTTTCATTGTGAGGCACCCGATGATTCTGAGCCAAACAAGCGGCAGTGGGTTCATGAATGAGTCGTAACACATTCATATCAGCCAGCATTCCTGCGGTTTTAGTGGCTTGTTTTTGCGCATCATTAAAGTAAGCGGGAACCGTAATCACTGCATTGCTTAAAGGAATAGCGAGGGGATAACGGTCCAAATAAGCGATTACCCATTCCTCCGGTGGGATAGTTCCCATTGCTTGCAACGCTAAGTGAGACATTTGTTGAACAATCTTTTGCCGGAGGCGATCGCGGGCTAATTGCCGCGCACAATTAATAATTCGGGCCGAAATTTCTTCGGGACGGTACACCACTCCCCCCGCCTTAAATTTCGTCTCTGTTCCCATTTTTCGCTTCGCCTGGGTGACAATGGCGCGGGGGGATTGACCCAGTAACTCAGGGATGGGAACCCCCACCAGTTCTCGCCCCATCTGGTCGATCGCAAACACGGAAGGAATTTGTTGTTTTCCCGGCCGTTCCACAACTTCCACTTCGGCTGTGCGTTTATTATACAAACAAACCACACTGTTACTGGTGCCAAGATCCAACCCGATCGCATCAATGTAGTCCCCTAACACCGCTTCCGTGGCAGCTTGCACCCATCGCGGCGCTTGTTGTTCAAACTTGCGTCGATCCAAGGCTTCAATCTGCGGCAGTTCCCTCGCCACTAAATTGAGCAACCGATCGCTCACTAAGCCGCGATCGCCCAGTTCCTTGATGCGTCGGAATAACAGGGCTTTTTCTTCCGGCGATCGCTCGGGTTGATGAGCATGGGCGGCATACAGTTCCGCCAGTTGCTCGATCCGTCCTGCTTTTGTGAGTAATTCAATGAAGCGCTCATCAAAAACGACCTGGCGATCGCCCACCTGTTGCCGTCGCAGTTCCGCCGCCCGTTCAAATTCCTTCGCCTGTTCATACATCGCGATCGCGCGATCGGTTTCTCCTAACTCTTCATACAGCAATCCCGCCATAAAAAAATCCCCCCCCTGTTCCAGCAATTGTGCCTTTTTTTGGGGGACACGCTCACTCGTCTCACAATCTGCCGAATCCAGGGCGGATAACGCTTGCCCGAAGGCACCGGCTTTTTCAAAGAGCAAAGATGCGCTAAAATAATCTTGGGCTTGCTGCGCTTTGACTGCCGCCTCTTGATAATTTCCTGCCGCTTCTTCCAGCCTACTCCACCCTTTGAGGAGCTCAGTCTCTCTCACTCCTTGAGCGTCGGTTAAATGGATTTCAAACCCAGCGCGAGCCGTTTTGAGGACTTCTTTCAATAAATGTTGAGTGCGATCGGCTTCGGACTGGACTCGTGAGCCTGCGGAATGCTTCCGCCATGCTGTTTCCAGGGCTTTGAGTAGGCGCACTGCGGGCAAAAATTCGTCCTGATCCAAGTGCGATCGTACGGTAGTTTCCATGCTGTCTCGGATTTGTGCGATCCACTCCGGATTTAAGGTGGGACGGAGTTGCACTGCCTCGGGTAAGTTACCGAGTTGGTAATGACAATCACTCGCCCGTTCCCAGTCTCCCGCTTTTTGAAAATGCTCTAACGCGGTTGTATAATCTCCTTCGTCCCAAAAACAGGAGGCAACTTTTTGATGGGCTTGGGCGATCGCCTCCGAGGATTGAATCCGTTCCGATAAGCTCAAAACCTGGAGTGCATTCTCTTTCCCCCCCATCTCCATGCGGTAGGCGATCGCACAACGATAATCTGTCACCGCTTCCGCTAAATTCGCCGCTTCTTCCCAGCGCTCAATCAACCCATAAACCGGATGGAGGCGAGGCAGTTCCCTCGGGGTTAATTGCAAGAAAAAGGCTTTCCAGGGTACATTTCCTTGAAAGGAATTAGAAACTAACAAGGGGCTCAGAATCGCTTCAAGCTCTCCGGAGTCCAAACGCCCTGCTTGCCGACGTTGTACTAACTTCCTCAGTAGTTCATTCTCTTCACCCATTCGGGCGATTTCCACACAAATAAACTGTTGAATTTCCTGACGAAATGACGCATCTTGTACTCGCGCCGATAGCCGCCAAGCTGCATTTAATGACTGCACTGTTACCGGGTCTCTTGTCAGCAAAATTTTCAGCGATCGCTTGGCTGAAAATGTTCCCGTTGGCAGTAATGTTCCTAGGCGGGGTTCAAATTCATGAATTACTTGAATTAGGTGAGAGCCATTCCCGCTAGTATAGCCGCCCACCCTATCACATTTTGCGGCGCGGTCCAAAACTTGGGCATAGGTTTTCCAAATCTTTTCCCGATCTGAATAATTCGGATTCTCCAAGGCTAATAATTGCTCTAAACGTTGGCAACTCCGGCGTAATTGTGGTGACGGATTGCCCCCGGCTTTGAGTCTCTCCAACAGATGGGAAAAAAATCTGAGCAGCTTGTTGAAAAATGGCCGCAACGGGTTGGGTGAATTTAATTTCATCTTAACTAAGCGGGATAAGTTGAGGTTAAGTCCAGAACAGCCGTCTTGAGGGTGATAAAAAATCCCTTATTCTATAAGAATAAAGGATTGAGTGAAGGGATGGGGAATTAAAGACCGTCACGGGTGAAATAAACAGCAAGAATAGGGAGAGGATGAGTTACACTGATGATTGCCGGTTAGAAAATAACCCCAGTAATGGACCTAAAACCGCCCCGACGATGAATCCGCCTGCGTGCGCCCAATAGGCAATCCCGCCACTTTCCATGCCGATATTGGTTTGTTGAGAGAGACCCGCTATGCCGTAAAAGGCTTGTTGGATAAACCAAAACCCGAGAAAGAAGACGGCGGGGATGCGAAAGGTTGTGAGAAAAAATCCCAAGGGAACGAGGGTGAGAATTTTCGCTTGGGGATAACGCAGAATGTAAGCACCCATGACTCCGGCGATCGCCCCCGATGCGCCTAAAGAGGGAATGGTTGAATCCATTGAAAAAAACCATTGTGCTAAGACAGCGATCGCACCACAGGCTAAATAAAAGATGATGTATTTGATATGCCCTAAGCAGTCCTCAACGTTATTTCCAAAAATCCACAGAAATAACATATTCCCGCCCAGGTGTAACCAGCCTCCATGTAGAAACTGGGAACTAAATAAAGTTACTAATTCAGAAACATTGCTGGGAGTCGGTTCGCCCGCAAAACTAGCACTCAGTTGTTGGGGAACAACCGCCCAATCTTGCAAGAAGGGATCGAGCTGTCCCTGTTGTTGTAAGGAAATTTCATAGAAAAAGACCAAAATATTAACGGCGATTAACCCATAAGTCACATAAGGGGTGATTTCCGCCGGTGTTTCATCATGTAAAGGAACCACAGATTTAATCGTGCTTTTTTCAAAAGGTTTGGGACCAAGATAACAAATCTTAGGCCGATCGCCCAATAACTAGGGGCAGAGATCGCCGCAAAAAACCCCTCCGGCTACCAGAGGGGTTCGTCTGAAAGGGTGGAAATAGGCTAGGAATGGCCTGTATCCCAAAGCCCGCATTTAACAGACTTTCAGGGCGATCGCCTCACCCAATAAGGATGAGTTAAGCACTCTACCAGCCTTTTTCAGCTTGTTCGAGAACGTAGGTGGCGACATCTTCGATTTGATCGTCACTCAGACGACCCCCAAAAGCGGGCATCGCATTCTTGCCATTCTTGACTTGAGTCTTGATCGCGTCTAAAGAATTCATGCCAAATTGATCGAGGGCATCTTTTTTCAGGGTTTTGTTAGCCATGATCACGTTATTGCCACCCATGTGACAAGCTGCACAGTTGGCGCTAAAGATTTTGGAACCATTGGCGGCATCTCCAGCGAAGGCAGGAGGCACAAAGGCAACAGTCAGGACGGCGATCGCCAGCAAAACGATGGATAATAGTCGCTTCAAAGCAGTTCTCCTCTATTTAACTCAGAATTGTCAGTCAAAAAGTATTTTATCCCGGTTCGTTAACATCCAACGCGATATGCCGAAACGATTCGGTGATGTTTTTCGTAAATTTCCTAACCGAGGCGATCGCCAGACCCCCTAACCCTAGCCCCTATTTCCAGAACAACCCCAATGAGCGCGATCGGGTAAAAACCTTTACAGTAGAGGCAAAGTCGGCAATTTAGCTCCCCTCCGACATCCTCTTGGAGGGACTCCACCGGGAGACCTCAACCCCTCAGTATTGGGCATTTGTCCTTTACACTCCAGGGTTATGGGGAGATTTAACAAAAAGATGTAGCTGTCATGTTTGTGTCTTCTCTTAGACAGGCAATCAATCCCCAACCCATCACCACCACGGCGGATACTACTGTAGAAGCCGTGATCGCCCTGATGAGTCGGGCCAGAACCAGTGGTGTCCTTATCCTAGACCCTCAGCGAGGAAATGGGACTCAACAGGATCAGTTAATCGGAATTTTTACAGAACGGGATGTGGTCAGACTGATTGCAGCCTCTCAAAACATTAAAGGGGTGGCGATCGGCGAAGTCATGACCAAAAAAGTTCTCACCCTGACCGAATCCTTAACCGACGATCAAGATATCGTCACCGTCCTGACCCTATTTCGTCAACATCGCATTCGCCATCTTCCCGTATTTGATGCCAATGGAACCCTCCTCGGTATCCTCACCCAACAGGGGATCCGTACCGTCCTCAAACCCATTGATTTCATGCGTCTGCGGCGAGTTGATGAAGTGATGACCACTCGGGTGATTCATGCCCCAGTCTCTACCACAGTCCTCAATATTGCCAAACTGATGGCAATCTATAACGTGAGTTGCGTCGTGATTGCTCAAGTTCATCACCAGAGTTTAACGCCCCTGGATTCAACTTGGGGGGTTTGGTCCGCAGATAGCTGTCAAATCAAACCCGTTCGGCCAATGGGGATCATCACCGAACGGGATATGTTACAGTTTTGCAATCTTGAACTGGACCTAGAGCGCCTCAAAGCCTCGACGGTGATGAGTGCACCGTTATTTCCCATTGCACCGGATGCTTCCTTGTGGGAAGCCCATCAGCAGATGCAACGGCGGCGGGTTAATCGCTTAGTCGTGGTGGGGAATGAGGGGGAACTCGGGGGAATTATCACCCAAACCAGTTTGTTGCAAGCCTTAGACCCGATGGAAATGTATGCGGAGATTGAGGTCTTGCAGGAATTATTACAACAATCGGAATCAGAACGGGAAGCCCTACTCAAGCAACTGATCGCTCGGAATAAATTACTGGAATCCCTGGCCCTCACCGATGAATTGACCGGGTTACCCAACCGCAGGGCGATGGAACAGGCGCTACCTCAGATGCTGCCTCATTCTGCGGCTCAGGAGAAGTCTGTTTATAGCGACTATATCTGCTTGTTTGCGATTGATGTGGATTTTTTTAAACGGGTGAATGATACTTATGGTCATCCTACCGGCGATCGCGTGCTTAAAGAAATTGCGGGGCGCTTGCAAAAACAAGCCCGGGCAAATAGTTGGTTTTATCGCTATGGGGGAGAGGAGTTTATTTGTCTCACCGTGGGGATTGGACCGGAAACCGCCCGGGAATATGGGGAAGAGTTGCGAGAGGCGATCGCCCAGGAACCGTTCATCACCGCTGAGGGGGTCGAAATTCCCTTGACCATTAGCATTGGCGGGGCGATCGCCCCACTGTCGGGGATCACTGCTGAAGGGATCAAAATCGGACAAGACCCCCAGGCGTTATTGGCAGTTGCCGATCGCGCCTTATATCAAGCCAAACGAGAGGGCCGCAATCGGGTACAGTTCTGTCCCTATTCGGAAATTCACTGCTAATTCGACTCTAACCCTCTCAATGGCCGGTTATGGCTCTAACCTTTAAACTCTTCGGTTCCCCACCCTGGGGCTTTCTGAGCCGCGCGGAGAATAAAGGCGGCCATATTTTCCACCTGGTCCGTAGGTAGCCAAGTTTCCGGGACCTCTCGACACCAATAGATATCCTCGCTGCCGTCATAACTCATCGGCGATCGCATATAAGCAACCAACCCTTCGAGATTATTCCGGGGGGGTGTCGCACCGCTGAGGTCCTCTAGGGACAGAGATACAGTCGGATAGGGCAAAGTCGCCCCACCTACATGACAGTTCAGGCAATGTTGTTTAAATAACTCTTTGCCTTCATGCAAGCCCTCGGGGGAAAATAAGCGGGTGTCTCCCTGCTGATTGATTTCGATGGGCACTGGCTCGGTGACTTGCAAATAGCGGCGTAAATAGAGGTCAATCGAGTCGGCTTGTGCCGGTAATGTGAAAGTCATAAAACCCAGACAGGTAACGACGATCGCCACCACTGAGCGGATTAAAAATTTTGGCAACATTAGCACTTGACTTGGGGTGCAGTTTAATCGCGAATTCTGGCCCTGGATTGCCACCAGTGATGAGTCGGGAATCCAGAGGGGGGATAAGCACAGGAGGGGTTAGAAACTCTCACTCTGACTCCGATGCCACGGACCACGGTTGGGTTCAAGGGTGAACCTAGAGCGTTTTGGGATTTGGAGAAGCCCGTTGAGCCGATCGCCTCTCATAGGGGAGAGGGAATCCCGATCGCTGACTTCCCCATCCCCAAAACGCCCGGTTGCACTTGAGTCGGTGCCGTTACAATATCCGTGAGGCCCGGTCGAGTCTGAATGCAGTCTGTAACCGATGGGGAGATTTAGCGGTAGGCTTTACCGCCACCCCATTGTATGCCTTGGATTTTAGGCTGAATGAGGATGTGTCCGGCGATCGCGAACAGATCGTCCTCGGTCAGATTTCTCATTTCGGCGAAAATATCCGCACTCTTAATGCTGGGGTGTAATTCGGAAATGTCCGTCTCCCCGTCATAGCTTGTCGGATTTTTCATGTAATCGATTAACCCTTCAATCGTATCTCGTCGCGGAGTAGCAAAGGCCAAATCTTCTTGGCTCAAACTTACGTTGAAGTCAGTTTTGGTCACCCCACCGGCATGGCATTTGGAGCAGGTATCGTTAAATACCCGTTTGCCTCGTTCAACTTGTTGCAGGCTCAAAACGACGGTTTGCCCACTCTCGTTTAGTGGTACGGTGCGGATCCCGCGATCGAGTTCCACTGCCGTCGCATTCCCTACACATATTTGAAAGGTGAAGAATACAGTGGCTACAGCCAGCCACATGCATCTTTTCAGCATGGTTTTCCTCAAAAAAAAGCGGATATGGTATTGAACGCTAAACACAGCTCAGGCTTTGATTAGCTCGGTTGCTCACGGGTTCGGAACTCTTCCTGTATCCATCGATCGCTTCCAAAATGCCCCATCCGCGCTCGGGTCAAGAGTTGACGAATTAGCGCGTTTGTGCATAATTTAGGCTTGATGTCAAGGATATTCGTTCGCGATCGCCCGGTAAAACACCGAACTAGCCCGGGGTCCCGTCATTTGCCGCTAATCTGGGTTCGAGATGCGATCGCACGGTTCAAGCTCGCTCAGGGACATTCCGATCCAGAATTCTCCTGGGGATCGTCGTGAATCTTACTCAAAATTGCTTTGGCATCCTCCAACGCCAGACGGGTTTGAGGACTTTTATAGGCAATCGAGAGCTCGTCGCACCACCGCAGGACCTCCTCAATCGGGAGATTATAGTCTTGAGCAATTTCCGAAATCGACAATTCGGCGAAACCCATAATTTTTGGCAGACAGGTCAACATTAAGCCATTTTCAATATCATTATCATGCCAGTAAGTGGCACTTTCTAAAAATTGCATTTTCGCTTCAAGGATGGATGATGCACGAATCTCTGGATCACCCACCACTACTCCAGGAATCTCTCGGTAATTTTTCAATTCTTCTATCCCTGAGTCTCCCTACAATCTCTGAGTAATCCCCTACAAATTAGGTATTTCTTACCTTTGACTTTTGCAAAATTTTATGCTTATCCCGCAAAGTAACACAACAGACTGGACTATCAAAGTTTGAGGAGAGTCTCAACCCAACAACCCCGGTAAAGTCTTCAAAAAACCCGACAAGATTGATATAAATTTCTTCCAAAATCCTAAAAAGCCCCCCTTATTCAGGGGGGTTGGGGGGATCCATCCCAATGTTTGTAGGAGGGTTAATGATGTACGCGAGATCTAATCGATCGCCGTGGTACTCAAATGCATCGCATCCGGTAATGGAATCCGATGAGACAAAGGAGACTGAGGTTGATGCAGACAAATCAACTGAGCCAAAGTCTTCTTAATCTGAGTCCGAGGAACGATCGCATCCACAAACCCATGTTGCAGCAGGTCCTCCGCAGACTGAAAATCCTCCGGCAACTTCTCTCGCAAGGTTTGCTCAATCACCCGGCGTCCGGCAAACCCAATGGTAGCTTTAGGTTCGGCAATAATAATATCCCCTAACATCGCAAAAGATGCCGTCACACCCCCAGTAGTGGGATGGGTCAAGATGGGAATATAGAGCAACTTGTTGTCTCGATGACGTTCCAAGGCCCCAGAGATTTTCGCCATTTGCATCAACGACAACATCCCTTCTTGCATCCGGGCTCCCCCAGAAGCACAGACAATAATCAGGGGTAACCGTTCTCGGGTAGCCCGTTCAATCAGGCGGGTGAGTTTTTCCCCCACCACGGACCCCATACTACCCCCCATAAATTTGAATTCCATCACCCCCAGGGCCACGGGTAAACCATCCAGCTTGCCGAGTCCAGTTTTCACCGCATCTAAACAGCCGGTTTTGTCTTGATATTCCCGGAGGCGATCGCTGTAAGATTTGCGATCGCGGAACTTGAGAGCATCCACCGCTTGCAGCGTCTCATCGAGGGGCATCCAAGTCGTGCCATCAATGAGTTGGTTAATCCGTTCTGATCCATCCACCCTCAGATGATGTCCGCATTCGAGACAAACCATCTGATTCGCTCTGAGGTCCTTAGTGTAGGTCAAAACCCCACATTCAGGACATTTCGTCCATAGCCCATCGGCTATCTCTCGCTCTTGCCGCTCTTGGCTCATGGGGCCTGACTTGCGGCGATTTGCAAACCAATCAAATAGAGACATGAAAACGCTTAATCCCTTCTGTTTGTTACCGATTCAACTTCCCGGCTTTTGATCTAAACAAGCCGATACCGAATCCGATCGCTGGCGATCTTCGGTGCGATCGCTTCCTCTGCTGACGTTTCTCCACAAGCTCTTTTGTTCAGAGTTCGCACCCAGGCTCCTCTTCTTCGGGAGGACTGAGTAATAACAACGCCGTCCACCGATCTTCTGGACGCACTTGCAAAGCCGTTGGACTCCCGGTTCCCAAATATGAAAGAATTCCTAAATCAATAATCCGAGTGGGAATCTCATGGGCCTCCAGCACCTGTTGCATGAATTCAGCTTCCCAGCGATGGCTAGTGGTTTTCACTGTGATCCAGGTCACAATAAACTGATCTTACCTAAGATTGTTTCCCGTTTCCTTCTGAGGTCAGGCCCCAGAACCCCAATTTTAACGCGATTTCGCTCTTTAATTTTCCTATAAATTGGTCTAACTGGCATGACGATATCCCCTTTCCGGCTATCGGTTGACTGAATCCGCCTCCACAAATTCAATTCTGAGCAAGCGGATGGAACCACAATGCCTACAATAGGATTGAAGAATCAGGCAATCATCAAACTCTGTTAGCAATCTTAGACCGAAACCCCCATGCCCAGAACACAACGCAACGATAACTTCATCGACAAAACCTTTACCGTGGTAGCGGACATCATTTTAAAGATCCTACCCACGAATCAACAAGCGAAGGAAGCCTTCGCCTACTACCGCGACGGAATGTCGGCTCAAGCCGATGGGGAATATGCTGAAGCGTTAGAAAACTATAACGAAGCCCTCAGCCTGGAAGATGACCCCTACGATCGCAGTTATATTCTCTACAATATCGGTTTGATTCACACCAGCAATGGCGATCGGGACAAAGCCCTGGAATTCTATCATCAAGCCCTAGAACTCAATCCTCGGATGCCCCAAGCTCTTAATAATATCGCGGTAATTTTCCATTACCAAGGGGATCAAGCTAAGGATGCGGGAGATACGGAAGGAGCCGAGGAGTTATACGATCGCGCCGCAGACTACTGGAAACAAGCCATCCGTCAGGCTCCGAATAACTACATTGAGGCCCAAAATTGGCTCAAAACCACTGGACGTTCCACGATGGATGTGTTTTTCTAGTCTCTGGGTTCTCTTAGCCTAAACCTTGTGCGGCGATCTCTCCGGTTTGATGCAGTTTTTCTTTCAAACAAAGGGCGATCGCCATCTTCCCCTAACCCTCACCTTCCAGATTTACCCATGATTGACCGAGAACAAATTCGCAAAGTCGCCCATTTAGCTCGTCTCGAACTCACCGAAGCCGAAGAGGAACAATTCACTACCCAAGTGGGCAGCATTTTAGAGTATTTCGAGCAGTTGAGCGAACTGGATACGGAGAATATCAAACCCACCACCCGGGCGATCGATGTCAGTAACGTCACGCGTCCCGATGAACTCCAACCCTTTACAGACCTTCAATCCATTATGAACGCTGCCCCTGATGTAGAAGGGGACTTTTTTAAAGTGCCTAAAATTTTGTAGGAAAATTCATCCCCTCTTCCTATGAAAAACCCCAATTTCTAATAGCCTGCTCACGCGGGCTATTTTCTTGGAAACGATTGCAGCACTTCTCTGTATGCCCGGAGTTCATTAGACCCCTAAACTACTATCCTTCAGATTTTATACACCAAACATCTACCCGTTTTCAACTATGAGCACCTACCAATATTATGAGTTCCAAGCCTTAGACCGTCCCTTGAGTGAGAAAGAACAGGACTATATTCATACCCTATCCAGCCGGGTTAAACTCAATCGGACTCAAGCCATCTTTGTCTACAGTTATAGTGACTTTCCGGGCAATGCCGAACAGGTTTTAGAGAAATATTTTGATGTCATGCTCTATACGGCGAACTGGGGGGATCGCCAATTGATGTTTCGCTTACCGAAATCTTTGATTAACCTGGCTGAGTTAGAACCCTATCAAGTCCCCGATGGGATTGAGATTTCTACAACTGAACAGTGGGTTTTGATAAATATAAACATTAACGATGAAGATTTGAATGGTTGTTGGATTGAGGGAGAAGGATGGCTCCCTAGAATGTTATCCTTGCGCGATGATTTATTACAAAGGGATTACCGAGTTTTGTACTTAGGGTGGTTAAAGGCTGCCCAACTCTGTTATGACTTTGACCCAGACACTTGCATAGAACCACCTCTTCCGAGTAATCTCAACAAGCTTTCAAAACCATTACAAGCATTTGTGGAGTTTATTGAACTTAATCAAGATTTAATTGATGCAGCGGCTCAATTGAGTTCAAAAACTCAAGGCAAATCTAATTTAATTGAGGAATTGAAACAAAAAATTCCTCAGCTTTCTGAACAGGAACGCAACGATTTTTTAGTGCGCTTGCTACAAGGAGAATTGAATCTGGACCTGCAACTGAAGCAGCGTTTACGATCGCTCTCCAAAAAGCCAACCCCTCAAACTATATCCGACTCTCCAGGTCGCTCTTTATCTGAACTCCTCACTCTCGCTGCGGAAACCAAAACGCTCCGAAAAGAGAAAGAGAAACAGATCGCTAAACAGGAAAAAATTAAAAAGATTCAGGAACTAGCGCCTCGGGAATCTGAGTTTTGGGAACAGGTGTTTAATGAAATTGGAACCAAGCACGTTAAAGCTTACGATCGCGCCATTGTGCATCTGCTCAATTTACAGGACATCGCCGAATATCAAGGCAAATTGCCTGAGTTTCAAGCTCAAGTTCGCAAGATTCAGCAAGACTATAGCAACCTTCGCGGACTGATGTCCCGATTGCAAAATTTTCACCTCTGGCAAGATTAAATCAAAACTCAGTTTGAGGGGATTTGAGAGTTTTTAAATCCCTTCTTTTCCCATCTTCTTCTTACTGGAGGGGAAAAAATAGGTTAAGATAGGCGGATAAAATAGTCTCTCCCCACAAGGCGGCGATCGCAGCACCGAGAGCCAGAAAGGGTCCAAACGGCATGGGTTTACTGCGTTCCAGCCACCCCAAGGCGACTGCACCCCCTCCGATAAAGGCACCGGCAGCACAAGCAATAAAACCGCCTAACAGCATCAATTTCCAGCCTAACCAAGCCCCCATCATCGCCGCGAGTTTAGCATCTCCGGCCCCCATTGCGGTTTTCCCAAAGGCGATGGAACCGAGAAAGGAAATGCTATCCAACACCCAAATCCCAATCACTGCACCGATTATCCCGACCATTAATTGATGGGGAATTCCTTGGACATTAGAGGCGATCGCCCAACCCGTCACCATCTGAAACCCTAATCCCACCACTAATCCCGACTGAGTAAGCGGGTTCGGCAGGGTCATGGTATCTAAATCAATAATCGAGAGGGCCAATAACCAGCTAAAAAAGACCCAATACCCGATCATTTGCATCGGGTTTTCCCAGGTGAACAATGCCACCACCATGAAGATAACGGCGGTTAACGCTTCAATGATGGGATACCGGACAGAAATCGGACTTTTGCAGTGAGCACAGCGACCCCGCAACCGTAACCAGCCAAAGACTGGCACGTTCTCGGTTTTACCCAGTCTATGCAGGCAATGGGGACAGCGCGAAGGGGGCCACAGCAAGGATAAACCCGCAGGAATCCGGTACGCTACTACGTTGATAAAGCTGCCGATGGAAGCACCCAAGGTTAAGGCGACTGCCACCGCCGCGATCGCAACAATCACATCCATGATGACCCGATTTTAAACAGTTAACTTGAGCAGTGAGACTTTTAAAAAATGATGCAATAGTTGTTTTTTTATTCAAATTTTTTAGTGAATTATTTCTGATTAACAATAGGTAATCATCAAAACTCAATAAAAAGTCCGAACCCTATCTTGTCCGGTGATCATCATAGCCCATTTCCTTTAATAGAGTCCCGCTTCAAGCTGATCGAACGGCACAAAACATTCTGTCAGCAATAAAGCAGGCTTTTGGGTAAAAATGAGCTGACCGCGATGAGTAAAGCGATCGATGGCAACCCCCAGAGGACGCTGAATCCCATCGGGATGAACGTCTTTGTACGCTCGATAAAGCAACCTTGCCGCTTTGAGCAAAGTTGGGTCAAGCAACTGCGGGGAGGCGATCGCGCTATCGTCTTTGAGTTGTGGAGCAGCGTACATGAGCGAGCAACCTTAAATCGTAAAGTTTAAATGGATACTGGAAAAAGTTTGGTGCTGGTCATGGTTTGATTGTAGTCTACACTTTCTTAAACTGTGGCGATCGGCGTTCCGAAAATATCTATCTAAAGAATGAAAATCCTCCACCCTTAGATCCTTTGTCCCCCTTAATGGAGGGTTTCACCCCTCACTTAAACCCCCACCGTACAGCAGAAAACTAGCCTAATCTGCCATTTGATTAATTGCGGGATTAGAGAATAAAGAAATGTTGTATCGCTCACAAAACTAAGCAATTATAAGCCTTACCCCTCAATGAATTACTCTATCAAACTCGATGGTTTCTGAGATTTTTTAGCGATTTTTAGGGTGAATGAGTTGTTATAGAGTAACCCTAACTAAATTGAAAAATAGCTCCAAGTGTTATAAACTTTAGGGTGCGTTCCAGAGCGGTTTCCCCCTGCATAACATCTGGCTTGCTACCCGTTCGCGCCTCAAGGGCAAAATCCCGGTGAGTCTTGACTCCCGAGAAAAAAGGATTTTAACAACTAAATGGGCGATACTGGATTCGAACCAGTGACCCCTTCCGTGTGAAGGAAGTGCGCTACCACTGTGCTAATCGCCCGCACGATTTATTACAATAGCATGGCTCGCCCTAAATGCACAAGCCCTTTACTAAAAAAATTTTCACTCGTCCCGAACCCTAATCCCCTTGGGGATATTCGTCCCATAATCGGGAAATTTTGCGCAAACTTTGGAAGTCGCCATTCCCCAAAATCAGATGATCCAGGAGAGGAATTTGCAACAGTTGTCCCGCTTGCAATAACTGCCGGGTGAGTTGAATGTCTTCCGGACTGGGTTCTAAACTCCCCGAGGGGTGATTGTGGGAAATAATGGCCCGGGTTGCACCATGTCGCAAGACTTCTCGGAAAATCTCGCGGGGATGAGCAAGGGTTTCTGTTGCAGTGCCAATGGTGAGCAGTTTAGTGCCAATCAGGCGATTTTTCACGTCCAGCAGCAACAGCGCAAATCGTTCTTGGGGTTGCCACATCAATTCATGGGAGAGGGCCGCTGCTGCTGCCTCGGGACTATCGATTTCTTTGCGTTCTGGGGGCCTGGAATAAAAGGTGCGTTTGCCGAGTTCGATCGCCGCTAAAATTGTGGTGGCTTTTGCGGGTCCTACGCCGGGAATTTCCATCAATTCCTGGGGGGACATTTCCCGCAACACTTCCAGGGGGTCCCGCTGATTCTCTCCAAGTTTCTGTAAAATGTACTGCCCGAGTCCCACAGCGGACAATTTTCCTGGTCCTTGTCCCGTCCCTAGAAGCATGGCAATGAGTTCGGCAGTTGCCAGACTTTTCGGACCATAGGCCATCAATCGCTCTCGGGGACGCTCATTGGTGGGGATATCTGCAATTCTGAGGCAATAGGTCATGGGCCAACCCAAAACTCATTTTTCGCGAGTTTATCATAACCCTGAGTCATGAACCAAGCGATCGCCCCTAGGCTTGCCTTTAGTTTCATAACATTTCACAATGGGCGATACTGGATTCGAACCAGTGACATCCTGCTTGTAAGGCAGGCGCTCTACCACTGAGCTAAACGCCCTTTTCTCCCGACGGATCACATCATAACACAGTTTTTGGAAATTTCATGCCATCTGGTCGAACTCATGACGAAATTACTTTATGGAGCTTACCCTTGGTGGCAGGAGGGACTTATGCACAGACCCGCAGCAGCAGTCTGACGCTGATTGTTGCCGGTGGGTTTTTGTTTAGTGGACTGATGTTTGGCCCAGATTTGGATATCTATTCTCAGCAGTTTCAGCGCTGGGGGTGGCTGCGGTGGATCTGGCTACCTTATCAACACAGTTTACATCATCGCTCATTTTTGTCTCATGGACCATTGGTGGGGACGGCGTTGCGGATCCTCTATTTGGGGATTTGGATTGGGGCGATCGCCTTTGGAGTGGTCCTCGTAGGGGATTACCTGGGACTGTTTACCTGGAATCCGCCAATGGCATCAGCAGCGATCGCCCAAACCCTCAAACAGCACCCAATGGAAGGAGTCGCCCTCTTCCTCGGATTAGAACTGGGGGCCATGAGTCATTCCCTCAGTGATTGGATTGGGTCCGCTTACAAGCGATTCAAAAAATACGGATTGTCTGCTATTTTTAATCCGGGCAAAAAACCCCGAGCTCCCACCAAAAAGCGCATCAAGCGTCACGCCTCCAGCAACACTCGCCCCCAACCCGCATCCACCAAGCGCAAATCTTAAGCCTCATTTCGGTTTAAAAGCCCCTAAAAATCAACGATTTTGGAGGATAGGTAGTCTAAATAATTTGCTAACTTCAAGCTGTAAATCAGTCCCCTCAAGTAATCGGTTACCCCTGTTTTTTCGTTAGAATACTCTGCTAAATTTCCAGTTTATTTTTGTCTAGTAATTTTCCTTGTACTAATCCATTTCTTACCCTAAATGTCAAATCCTGAATTTGCCAACTCAACCTCTTCTCATTCTGCCGCCTTACCCGCCTTGGAAAAATTAATCCAGGTGGTGGCACAGTTGCGATCGCCTGAAGGGGGATGTCCCTGGGATTTAGCCCAAACTCCCGAAAGTTTAATCCCCTACATCATTGAAGAAGCATACGAAGTGGTCGATGCGATTAAAAGTGGAGATAAACAAGCCATTGCTGAAGAATTAGGCGATTTATTATTACAAGTCGTCTTGCAATCCCAAATTGCTAGTGAATTTAATCAGTTTAGTCTAACTGAAGTCGCTGATGGAATTGCGGAAAAATTGATTCGCCGCCATCCTCATGTTTTTGGGGATGTTGAAGTAAGTAGTGTTGAGGAAGTCCGGACGAATTGGGAGCAAATCAAGGCAGAAGAGAAAGGGGAAACGGGAACAAAAGTCAAACCCCTGAGTGATAAATTAAGTCGATATGCTCGGACTTTACCGCCTTTGATGGCGGGAATGAAGATTTCTGAAAAAGCGGCGGCTGTAGGGTTTGAATGGGATAATATTGAAGGAGTTTGGGAGAAATTTGAGGAAGAGTTAGGGGAATTTCGTTATGCGATCGCCCATGAAGATAAAGCGCGACAACAGGCGGAATTAGGGGATTTATTGTTTGTGGTGATTAACCTCGCTCGATGGTATGATTTAGACCCATCCGAGGGATTATTAGAAACCAATCATCGATTTGTCAAGAGATTTTCTAAATTAGAAGCAGCTTGCGATCGGCCTTTGTCTGAATATAGTGTGGAAGAATTAGAAGAAGTTTGGCAACGCATTAAAGTGCTTTTAGCACAACAAAAGCAACCGTGAGGGAGATGGGGAAGACGGGGAGGAATGACGGAAGTCATTACGATAAACAAAAAGAGGAAAAACGAGTTACGAATATCTCCCCAATCTCCCGTCTCTCCCCTATCCTCCCCATCCCCCCAATCTCCCATGCTAAAATCGGGCCTAGATATTTCAGGAAAAGTTGATGGTTAATACCACTGAGAATGCACCGACAGAGATTGCAGCGGGTTTTCATGCCTTTTCTGACCCGTTGCGGATTTCAATTTTGGAATTGCTGCGCGATCGCGAGTTGTGTGTCTGTGAACTATGCGAAATTCTGGCGGTAAGTCAGTCTAAGCTGTCGTTTCACCTCAAAACCCTCAAGGAAGCCGCTTTAGTTCGTTCTCGTCAAGAAGGTCGCTGGATCTACTACAGTCTCAATATCCCTCAGTTTGCCTGCCTTGAACAGTACCTGGCGGAGTACCGTCGGTTTAGTCCGATTCTCCCGGCTAGGCCCTGTAATGGAGACTCCTGAATTTCACCTTTACTAAAATTTAACCTAACTCATCAAGTTTTATTGATATATTCACCCTATACCCCGTAATTGTTTTTGGGGAAAGGGTTATGAACGCAACAGCACAGCGGGTTTTGAGCAGTGTGAAACAGTGGGCGGCGATCGCAGGAGTAGCGGCCCTGTTGACATCCTGTCAAAACAGCAATTCTCAAGCCTTACAACCCATCATCATGGATGGGTCCTCTACGGTCTATCCGATTACCCAGGCGATCGCCGAATCCTATCGAGAAATTCACCCCAATCCAGCAGCAGTGACCGTTGAATTCTCTGGGACTGGGGGTGGTTTTCGCAAATTCTGTGCCGGAGAAACCACAATTAACAATGCTTCACGACCGATTAGCGTAGAAGAGATGGCCGCCTGTCGAGAAGCGGGGGTTCCCTATATCGAACTACCGATCGCCTTTGATGCCATTACCCTAGTGGTTCACCCCGAGAATACTTGGGTCGATCGCCTCACGGTAGAGGAGTTAAAGAAAATTTGGGAACCCACAGCGCAAGGGAGAATTGTCAAATGGAATCAGGTGAGGTCCTCTTGGCCCGATCGCCCCTTGACCTTATTCGGTCCAGGTCCAGACTCCGGGACTTTTGACTATTTCACTGAGGCGATCGTGGGGGAAACCGATGCGAGTCGCAATGACTATACCGCCAGTGAGGATGATGATCAGTTGGTGGAAGGTGTGCATCAGGACCCCAATGCCCTCGGTTATTTCGGCTATGCCTACTATGAAGCCCACCGCGAAGGACTCAAGGCGATCGCCCTCGATCAGGGAACAGGTCCGATTATGCCCTCTCGGGAAACCGTGGAAAGCGCCCAATATCAGCCCCTTTCCCGTCCCCTCTTTATTTATGTCAATGCCGACGCCGCCCAGAAGAATCCTGCACTTCAAGCTTTTGTCGAATTTTACCTAGAGAAAGCAGCCGAAATTATCCCCACTGTTGGCTATATTCCCTTACCCGAAGAAGGCTACCGTTTGGCCTACATCCATTTTCATAGACACAAGGTCGGCACAGTCTTTGACGGCAAAGCTGCTTTTGATTTAACCATTGGCGAATTGCTGACCAAACAAGCCAAGTTTTAGGTGCCCCTGGCTCATATCAAGTTTTATTGAAATAAATTGACTCATCAACTTTTATTGATGTATGATTTAGAGCGATAGAGCTTGTAAGGACGAGGGAAATGGTCATGAATGAGGCAAACGAGCAGTTGAGGCAGCCAGTAAAAGCCGGTGGGAAACTGAGTGTTTTTGAGCGATACCTGACCCTGTGGGTGTTTCTGTGCATCATTGCCGGGATTATTCTAGGAAAACTGTTTCCCGGTGTTGCGGTTGCCTTAGATGCTATGAGCATCTATCAAGTGTCCATCCCGATCGCCATCTGTCTGTTTTTTATGATGTATCCGATCATGGTGAAAATCGATTTCACCCAGGCAGCCAATGCAATTAGAGCACCCAAACCTGTGCTGTTGACCTTAGTTGTGAATTGGTTAATTAAACCCTTCACAATGGTGGCTTTTGCTCAATTTTTCTTGGGTTGGTTATTTCGTCCCTTAATTGTGGGTACAGAAATTATTAACAATGAGACCATTGACATTGCCAGTTCTTACATTGCCGGAACCATCCTATTAGGAATTGCGCCCTGTACGGCAATGGTGTTGATGTGGGGATATCTCTCTTTTAGCAATCAGGGACATACCCTAGTTATGGTGGCAATCAACTCCCTGGCAATGCTATTTTTGTATGCGCCTCTGGGGAGATGGTTGCTGGCGGCGAATGATTTAACCGTTCCCTGGCAAACTATTGTGTTATCGGTGCTGATTTATGTGGGATTGCCTTTAGCGGCAGGGATGTACAGCCGATATTGGATCTTTAAGAATAAAGGTCGTCAGTGGTTTGAGCGGGAATTTTTGAAATATTTGACGCCGATTTCGATTACGGCTTTGCTGATTACGCTGGTGTTGTTGTTTTCATTCAAGGGAGATTTAATTGTTAACAATCCCCTACATATTCTCTTGATTGCGGTTCCTCTGTTCATTCAGACCAATTTTATTTTCTTAATCAGTTATGTGGCAGCCTTAAAACTGAATATTTCTTACGAAGATGCGGCTCCCGCTGCTTTAATTGGAGCGAGTAATCATTTTGAAGTTGCGATCGCCACAGCGGTGATGCTCTTTGGCTTAAATTCTGGTGCCGCATTAGCAACGGTAGTCGGGGTTTTAATCGAAGTGCCAGTCATGTTAATGCTCGTGGAAATTTGTAAGAAGACGGCGAACTGGTTTCCCCGAGAACCCGAGAAGGCGACGTTACGCGACCCCCGTTGTTTTCCCAGTTTCAAGTAAACCCAGTGGGGAAAAGTTTGCCCCAAATTGTCCACAGTAATTTAGGAGAAAAAAGTCATCATGAAAAAAGTTATGTTTGTTTGTAAGCGCAATTCCTGCCGATCGCAAATGGCGGAAGGATTTGCTAAAACCTTGGGTGAGGGAAAAATTGAAGTCACCAGTTCCGGTTTAGAATCCAGTCGAGTCCATCCCACAGCGGTGGAAGTGATGCAGGAAATCGGGGTAGATATTACCCATCAAACCTCGGATCCGTTAAGTGATTTTCAGGCAGAGGATTATGATGCGGTGATTTCCCTGTGTGGTTGTGGGGTGAATTTACCCGAAGCGTGGGTATTGCGAGAGGTGTTTGAGGATTGGGAATTGGAAGATCCCGATGGGAAATCCTTGGAAACCTTTCGGACAGTGCGGGATGAGATTAAAGCGCGGGTGAGCAAACTAATAGAGGCGATCGCCACCGAAGTTCCGGCATAAGGCGAAGATTCGCGGAGGGTTCTGATGGTTGGATAGCCCTCCCCTGGACTCCGCGAGAGGACGAGCGGCAATGTTATCCTGAATCCGAGTGACGCTGGCCCCTCTGATGCATAAATTCACTCAATTTGTTGTCAAAATTGCTACGGTTTACCCCTTCCAAACCCCCTTGACCAGAGGAATAAGATAGAATTGCAAGGCACCGGGGCAAAACTTTAAGGCAGAGACTTTAACGCCTATTAACCCAATCTTTACCCTAAAGCGGTATTCTGCAATCGTTATCCTCCTACAAACACCGAAACTTAATCCTACCCATTCACATCATGCGTTTACCCAATCCGATGAAACCGGCCCAAATGGCGTTTTCCCTGTCTGTTCTTGCCCTGACCTTGGGGATCGGGGCTTGCCAGGGACCCGCTGTAGACAACACCACCACTCCCGAGGGAAATGCAGCCTCTGAAGGGGGAAATGCAGCTTCTGAAGGGACCGGCAAACTCGCCTTAACTCAAACCGTTAACTTAACAGGTGCGGGCGCGACTTTTCCCGCGCCGATTTACCAACGGTGGTTTCAGGAATTTAATCAAAAAACTCCCCAGGTTCGCACCAATTATCAATCTGTTGGTAGCGGTGCAGGCGTTCAGCAGTTTTCGTCAGGCACTGTAGATTTTGGGGCCAGTGACGTAGCAATGACCGATGAAGAGATCAAAGCTATGAACAAAGAGGTTCTGATGCTACCGATGACCGCTGGTGGTATCGTCTTGGCTTATAATTTACCTGGAGTGGAAAGTGGACTGAAGCTTCCTCGGGAGGTTTATGTAGATATTTTATTGGGGGAGATTACCCAATGGAATGACCCGCGCATCGCCGAAGCGAATCCCGGGGTGACCTTACCGGATCAAGCGATCGCCGTAGTTTATCGTTCCGATGGAAGTGGCACGACCGGAGTGTTTACCCAACATCTCTCCGCGATTAGTGAAAAGTGGAAAGAGCAGGTAGGTGAAGGGAAAACTGTAGAATGGCCGACGGGCATTGGCGGAAAAGGGAACGAAGGCGTGACCGCTTCGATTCAACAAACTGTAGGTGCGATCGGCTATGTTGAATATGGCTACGCCAAAAACAACAATATCTCGATGGCCGCTTTACAAAATAAATCCGGCAACTTTGTTTCTCCAAGCGATGAGGCGGCGAGTAAAACCCTAGCAGCGGTAGAACTCCCCGATAATCTGCGAGCCTTCATTGCCGACCCCGAAGGAGCAGATTCTTATCCCATTGTTAGTTATACTTGGCTGCTGGCCTATCAAGAGTATTCCGATCCCCAAAAAGCTCAAGCTTTAGAAGCGGTGATTGAGTATGGACTGAATGAAGGGCAACAACTGGCCCCCGAGTTAGGATACATTCCGCTTCCAGTGAATGTCAGGCAGAAAGTGGCCGAGAAAGCAGATGTGATTAGTGCTGAGTATGACATTGAAGTGAGCGAATAGCCGTCCGGTTTTTAGATTTTAAGGAGATAGCAAGCGGATTAGACTGCTTGCTATCGTTCTAGCCTGCTATTTTTCTATAATCAAAAGCGATAGAGTAAAGCGCTTAATTTATTTTAAGTAATGAGTAAACCAGCTGAACGTATGGATATGGGTCAGGCCAGAGCAATTCAACCTCGGCAAGAACAAGAGCGCGTGATGGATACTGGGTTTTTCTGGGTCACGCGCATTTTTGCATTTGCGATCGCCGGGATTTTGGTCTGGATAGCGATCCAGATGGCGAGGGACGCGATACCGGCGATGCAAGCCTTCGGCTTGAATTTTTTCACCTCTAGTTCCTGGAATCCTGTTCGGGATGAGTATGGCGTCTGGCCGACGATTTATGGGACCCTGGTTTCGTCAGCCCTAGGTTTACTGTTTGCAGTGCCTCTAGGAGTGGGGACTGCCATCTTTTTGAGTGAAGATTTTCTCCCTAAATCAGTCCAGACCGTTTTGGTATTTATGGTGGAATTGTTAGCCGCAATTCCTAGTGTGGTGTATGGATTATGGGGAATTTTTGTTTTGATTCCCTTCCTGCAACCGATCGGGATTTTCTTGCATAAGACCTTGGGCTTTTTGCCGATTTTTTCCACTAGTCCAGTGGGACCGGGGATGTTACCCGCCGGGATCATTTTAACGATTATGATTTTGCCGATTATTACGGCAATCTCTCGGGACTCCTTGGCATCTCTGCCACCGGAGTTGCGGCAGGCGTCCCTAGGTTTAGGGGCAACCCGCTGGGAAACGATTATTCGGGTTTTAATTCCAGCGGCATTTTCTGGAATTGTCGGCGGGATCATGTTGGGATTGGGCCGCGCGATGGGAGAAACGATGGCCGTTACCATGATTATTGGGAATTCTAACGACCTAAAATTCTCTCTGTTGGCTCCAGCAAATACGATCGCCTCCCTGCTGGCTAATCAGTTTGCCGAAGCCTCGGGCTTGCAAATTTCTGCTTTGATGTATGCAGGTTTGGTTTTATTTCTGCTCACCTTAGTGGTGAATATTTGTGCCGAGTTAATTGTTCGGAAAGTCAAGAAGTTTTAGTCATTCGCTATTACCCTCGCTGTTGTTTAGGGGTGCAATACCCAGTCTGATATGTCACAGCCTTTTTCAAATCCCAACGACGATTTGTACAACGCCACCCCGCATGGGGAGCAGCTCATGCGGAACTATAAAACGCCGCGATCGCTGTTTGTTTGGGTGATGACCGCGTTATCCGGTGCTTGTTTAGTGATCACCCTGATCCCGTTATTTGCGGTGATGATTTATGTCACCCTTAAAGGGTTTAACCGGCTGAATTTGGACTTGTTTACGCAACTGCCGCCTTCTGCGGGGATGCAAGGAGGCGGGATTGCCAATGCGATCGCCGGAACTCTGATTATGGTGGGGATCGCGGCTGCCATTAGCGTGCCCATTGGGGTATTTGGGGCGGTTTACTTGTCCGAGTTTAGTTCGATTCAGGTTGCCCGGTGGATCCGCTTTGCCACCAATGTCCTGAGTGGGGTTCCTTCAATTATTGTTGGAATTTTTGCCTACGGTATCATTGTATTAACGACCAAACAGTTCTCGGCTTTTGCTGGGGGGGTGGCCCTCTCGGTCTTGATGTTACCGATTGTGGTGCGAACCACCGACGAAGCCCTGCAAATCGTTCCCCCGGATGTGCGATGGGCGTCAGTGGGGGTGGGAGCCTCGAACTATCAAACCGTCTTGCGGGTGGTGCTACCAGCAGCCTTACCTGCTATTATCACAGGATTAACCCTGGCGATCGCCCGGGCTGCTGGAGAAACAGCTCCCTTAATTTTCACGGCTCTCTTTACCTTTTTTTGGCCTCAAGGCTTGTTTGAACCAGCCCCCTCTTTAGCGGTGTTGGTTTATAACTTTGCCTCGGTTCCCTACGCCAGTCAACAAGAACTGGCTTGGGCTGCCTCATTGATTTTAGTGTTGTTGGTTCTACTCACAAGCATTTTGGCTCGCTGGGCCACGCGCAAAAGCATTTATTAAGAACAATGCTTTCTGTTCAAAATGCCCGGGGTGAAATTTTAAGTTCTTAACGATCTAAAACCGCAGAAAACTGTATGATAAGATACAGCGCTCTGCTTGAGAGTAGGATTGTTGAAGTTTAATTTTTTGCCAGTGTAGAACGATCAACCAAGCAGTTGTGACCGTTGCGATCGCACGGACTTCTTAAAAATTCACTTCCGATCGGCTGCAACTCGGGTCAGAGGATGTGAGCGGTTGGGGTTCGGTAGTTTGTCAGCCCTGGGCTGTTGGCGCTCGATCGCATAAAAGTGGGAAACACAACTGCTCTCAAGTTGAAATATCTAGTAAAAGTCAAGGTGGATTTTTATGCCTTTCGATCGGCAAACAGCCAATCATCAGTACCAAACTGAACCCCAAACAGAAGCCATTCTGCAAACGGAAAATCTCAACGTTTATTACGGAGAAACTCTCGCCCTCAAAGGGGTGAATCTGAATATCCCGAAAAAACAAATTACCGGATTTATTGGACCTTCGGGATGTGGGAAAAGTACCTTACTCCGCTGCTTCAACCGTCTGAATGATTTGATTAGTGGATTCCGGATTACCGGAAAATGTTCCTACTACAACCAAGATCTCTACGAGAAAAAAATTGACCCTGTAGAAGTCCGTCGGCGGATTGGAATGGTGTTCCAGAAACCGAATCCTTTCCCCAAATCCATTTATGACAATATCGCCTACGGAGCGCGAGTCAATCGGTATAAAGGTGATTTGGATGAATTGGTTGAAACTTCATTACGCCGCGCCGCTTTATGGGATGAAGTGAAAGATAAATTAAAGTCCAATGGGTTATCTTTATCCGGGGGTCAACAGCAACGGTTATGTATCGCCCGGGCGATCGCCATTAACCCCGAAATCGTTCTTATGGACGAACCTTGTGCTTCCCTCGACCCCATCTCAACGATGAAAGTTGAAGAGTTAATGCAAGAGCTCAAAGAAAACTACACCATTGTGATTGTGACTCACAATATGCAGCAAGCCTCGCGCTCTTGCGATTATACGGCATTTTTTAATGCCCAATCCACTGAAGATGGCAAGCGCTTTGGCTATCTCGTTGAGTATGATAAAACGGAAAATATTTTCCAAAATCCCCGGCAAGAAGCCACTCTGGAGTATGTGAGCGGGCGCTTCGGTTAATTCCGTCAAAAAGCAGAGTTTGGAATCGTTGAATGGGGGTTTTGAACTGAATGATTCACGATTCCCCCAACTCAGGCGATCGCTCAGTTCAACCTCTGCAAAGGGTTCGAGTAGGGAGACTCGTACCGCTCCATCTCTCCTTGACCCATTTTTAAAAGGTCAGGAGTTTTTTATCGTTATTTTTCCCTGACAAGGGAGGGGGATTTGAAACCCTACATCCAGAATCAGGATCTCTCTCAATTGTGGAATGTCTCCCAAATAGGGGCAGTACCTGAACTGCCCCTACAAAATTAGCGCTTAGAGCGTTCCTGAATATGAATTTGAGGGGGTTCAGCTTTCCTCAAACACATATCCAAACATTCCACAACTTCCACCAAGTTCATGTAAGCATCCGCCGCTTCCACTAAATTGTTGATATTCTGAGTGCTGGCATCGTCCATATCATCACTCAAGGGTTTATGAATTAACCGGCGATCGAGGGGAAATTGGAGACGAGCATAACGAGATTTATCCCCAATCACATAATCTGTGATGTAATGATAAACTTCGCAAGGAGCATCAGTCATCACTTTAACCACACGCCCGCCCCAAATCCATTGCAGCGTTCCCCAAGAGCGCGCTTGTTCCCAGGGAATGACTCGCGTTGCTGCACCTGTTCCAATGGAAATAACTTCCAAATCTTCGAGACGATGACCCAAGCGGATGGCTTCAGCAACAGCGCAAGCGGTGGGATTATTCGCCGCTAAACCGCCATCAATTGCCGACATCACCTCACCATCAATGACTAATCGGTGTGCGGGAAAGAAGGTGGGGGCAGAAGCTGAACAGAGGCAAGCTTCCCAGACGGGAACATTGGCAAATTTCTCTTTCCAGCTTTTAAAAATAATGGGCGATCGGCTGATGGTATCGTAGCTGGTAATTAATAGCTTGGCTACGTTAATATCGGACAATCGCTTCTCGCCCAATAAATCTTTGAGCATCCGAGTCAGTCCCGCTTCAGAGAACTTCGGCGCCGAAGGGCCATACTTTAAGACTAAGGGCAGTCGTTTGAGGGTCCACCGGCTCTTGTAGGGAAAGACTTTTTTAGACTTTTTCCGGTAAAGTTGGACAATTTCCTCGCAGGGAATTCCCATCGCGATCGCAGCACCCACCATTGATCCCGTGGAAGTTCCCGCAATTAAATCAAAATACTCTCTTAACGGCAACTGTAGTCGTTCTTCAATCCGTTGTAACATTCGCGCCGCTAATACACCACGAATTCCGCCACCATCGATGCTCAGTATCCGATAGGTCATCGTAACTACTCCTGATATTTGAATTGGGGATAAGGGGTAAAAGGGTTAAGAGATTTTACCCCGTCTCGCTGGGGTTGCCTCGTCTTATATTCCTTTGTCGATGATTCTGTTCCTTTGTCCTATTAGTCACTGTACTGATGCGATCGCTAAAATCCGGAAGATTTCCCGATTCAGTCCCCTGAATTTGGGTATGATTTTGCCATTTCAGAGCATCACCCCGATCGCCTTCGACGCCGGACCCCTAAGCTGGAACCCTTGCTCTAAGGGCTTTTTTATGGTAAGACCAGACAAGGCTTATCCCCTTGGGGGAACCGTTTTTGGGAATCATACCTGATCCGGGTATAACCCTTCACCTCATCCTGTTTCGCTCATTTCATTGGTCATTTTAGGAGTGTACTGTGGAATCCTTTCAACCTTGGTTATCGTATGTGGGAATTGGAGTCGGTGTCATCCTGGGGGGAATCGTCTTAATTTGGATTAGCGTGTCCCTGATTATTTTTGCCAAAACCAAAGGGTTACCCCAGGAGATCGGGGCCTTTTTTGCCCAAATTGCCCAAGGAGATGTCAATGGGGCCTATCAGTCCACCAGCGATCGCTTTAAAAGCAAAACCTCTAAACAACAGTTTGCTAAATTCATCAAAACCCACAAACTCAATCAGTATCAGCGAACTACCATGTCAATTCCCACGACTGAGGGGGATGTTCACTGTCTGGATGTCACTGTCATTTCTAAAACGGGTCAAGAAGTTCCCGTGCAAATGAAGTTGGTGAAACGTGATAAAGTCTGGACGGTTGATGATTTAACCTATCACTATAATAGCCCCAAAAAATCTCCCGCTGCTGCCAAGAAATAATCGCCTTCCTCCCAGGAAAGTGAGGGCATGAAACCGGGGAAAATCTTGAACAGAAGGACCAACGGTTTGAGGGGTAATTCCCTAAACCAGAAAGGGTTAAATCGACGGGGCAATTCTCCCTTGGGCAAGTTCTTCTATGACCCGTTCTAAACCCGCTACTACTCGCGCGAGGCGGTCATAATTGACTTGATCGGGTGTATCTTGCAGGGTGTGATAGAAGGGATAGCGAAATGGGGCAGTATCCGTAACCATCAGGGCGGGATAATCAAACTGCCAAAATGACCAATGATCGGACCAACCCGCCCCGGGCGTTGCCCCGGGCATCGCTGCACCTTCTGAGGGAAATTTGGTATGACTGCGGAAAGAACCAATTACTTCTCGCAAGAAATTTCCCGAGGGGAGATTGCTAACAAAGGTAATAAAATTTCCGGTAATGGGATAAACTAAGTTTAATAATCCGAGGGGATAGTGTTGAGAACCGGGTTGGTCAGAATAGTAGCCCATTGTTTCTAAACTGAGCATTCCTACAATTTTTTCCTGGCGATCGCGACAGCGTTTGGCATAGACAAAACTCCCCATATTTTCAGTCCAAAAAAATGGCGGTTCCTCATTGGTAAACGCTACAAATCGCAGAGTTCGCGCCGTGGGTTTTTCTGCAAATTCCCGGGCTATGGCTAATACGGCTGCGGTGCCACTGCCATTATCATTGGCTCCTTGGGACCCCACCACGGAATCATAATGAGCGCCAATAACAATGATTTCCTCGGGCTTCTCAGTGCCAATTTTTTCGACTTCTAAGTTATGAAACTGCTGCCCATTCACTTCATAAGTTTGTCGTTTCACTTCATAACCCGCAGCGTTCAATTCTGATTCTATCCAATTGGCAACCGCTTCTAATTGACTGTAGAAAAAATAGTTGTGTTCGCCAATTTCCTCTCCTGCAATCTTTTCGATGGATTGGCGTAGTTCCACTTCTAAGGCTTGTTCACGTTCCGTTAAAGGGGGTAAATCTCCCGCGTAACTTTTTCCGGGCATATTAATCATGGTGGTCCAGCCTAATATTAGTACAAAACTCAGGATGAGTGATACCACAGCTACTCGCATAAGAGCAGATTTGGTTAATACTTTCATAGGGTATTACAAGAGTTTTATGATATAATCTTTTAGGAAAGTTTGATGATTTTCAGAGATTACACTATCCCTAAATATAGAGGCGAGTCGCGAATCGCCTCTACACTTCGGGGTTCTTGTTGAAGATTGCGTAAGTCCTAGTGGGGAGTTCCC
>CBFGOM010000063.1:0-30389 GCA_965650385.1 uncultured Oscillatoriaceae bacterium | reverse complement strand
GTATTTTGATTCCTCAAAAAATTAAAAGCTCTGTCAAAACTTAAGAACACTCAATTATTTTAATTAGGTCCAATGATTTGATCGTTGGGACTTCACAAGTTTTCCTGATATTCTAAAACCCGTATCATTATCCCCGCCTAACTTATCTCCCCCTAACTTAATCCCCCTACTTTAAATAAGGGGAAAAAGTGACCTACAGGACCGGGACCTTGCCCAATCTCTAAGGCAAATTGTAAAGCTTCGGTGACATAGGTTTTGGCATTTTTGACCGATGTCAGAGGGTCTTGACCTAATGCTAAGTTGGCGGCGATCGCAGCCGACAAGGTGCAGCCAGTGCCATGAGTATTGCGCGTTTCTACCGTTACCGTTCTCAAAATTTCTAGGCAGTCCCCATCAAACCACACATCTACCCCGCGCAATTCTCCCGCCATGCCGCCTCCTTTGACCAAGACGCCAGAAACTCCACATTTATGGATTCTCTGAGCAGCAGCGCGCATATCATCTAAGGTATTAATTGGTAACCCACTCAGAATTTGAGCCTCATAGCGATTAGGGGTGACGATCGCCCCCAAAGGTACCAAGACATCCCGCAATAAGGTCACCGCTTCATCATCAATCAGTTGCGCGCCGGTCCGAGAGACCATCACCGGATCCACAACTAAATTCTTGAGTTCCAGGGATTTCACCCGTTCCACCACTGCTGCAATAATCTCCCGATTGAGCAGCATCCCGGTTTTAACCGCTTGCACCCTCATATCCTGGACCACTGCCTCAATCTGAGCGGCGATCGCCTCCACCGGCAACCCATCCACGCGAGTCACCCCCATCGTACTTTGAGCCGTAATGCAGGTGAGGGCGCTTGTGCCATGCACCCTGTGAAACGCAAACGTTTTCAAATCCGCTTGAATCCCGGCCCCTCCACCACTATCGGAACCGGCGATCGTCAAGGCGACAGGTACAACCGGCACTTGGGAAATTGCTTGCATATCAGAAATCTTTGAACCCCTTACCATGAACCTAGCCAAAAAGAATCAACTGCTCACCCAGGAAACAGGGTCAGCAGTGATTAATCCCAACTGATTTGTCCTGACTCTTTATCGCGGAGGGCGACGCTTTTGCAGGAAATCGGGAATATCCAATCCCGGGGGTTTACCTCGGGAAGGGTCTAAAGGCGGTGGGGGTGGCGGTGGCGCTGACGCTACCGGGGGTTTTGGAATGAACCGTTGCGGTTGCGGTGTGACCCGGGAAACCTGAGTTCCCTGTTGAGGGGGTTCTGAGGAAAAGCCCGTTGCAATCACGGTAATCCGAATTTCCCCTTGGAGGCGTTCGTCAATCACGGCACCAAAAATAATATTGGCATTGGGATCAACCACTTCGTACACCGTTTCCGCCGCAGCATTCACCTCATGCAAGGTTAAGTCAGTGCCGCCGGTAATATTCAAGACAACGCCCTTGGCCCCTTCAATCGAGGATTCGAGTAAAGGAGAAGAAATGGCACTCAAGGCCGCTTCTCGGGCTCGGGATTTACCCGAACCGACACCAATTCCCATTAAGGCTGACCCGGCATCCGCCATCACCGCTCGCACGTCGGCGAAGTCCACATTGACCAGACCTGGAATCGTAATAATATCTGAAATCCCCTGAACCCCTTGGCGGAGGATATCATCAGCCACTCGAAAGGCTTCCTGAACCGGAGTTTGTTCGGAAATGACCGAGAGCAACTTATCGTTCGGGATCACGATTAGGGTATCGACCCGACTTTGGAGGGCGGCGATCCCTTCTTCCGCTTGGTTCGTGCGCCGACGGCCCTCGAACATAAACGGACGGGTGACGACCCCCACAGTCAATGCCCCAACTTCTTTGGCGGCTTCAGCAACGATGGGGGCGGCTCCGGTGCCGGTCCCACCCCCCATGCCTGCGGTAATGAAAACGAGGTCAGAATGTTCTAAGGCATGAGCAATCTCATCGCGAGACTCCTCAGCGGCTTTTTGACCAATGGCAGGGTTGCCACCTGCGCCGAGACCTCGGGTCAGTTTTTGTCCGACTTGTAGGCGTTTGGTTGCGGTGGATTGGACTAGAGCTTGGGCATCGGTATTCACCGCCCAAAATTCTACCCCCGAGACTTCACTTGCAATCATGCGGTTGACCGCATTGCATCCACCGCCGCCTACGCCAATGACTTTAATTTTGGCTATGCTACTCGGCACAATATCGTTACTCCTGGATTCTTCCCCGGGGAGCCGGTTATCGCGATTTTGACCCAATATTAACCCTGTGTTGTTAAAAGGATTGGAGTTGTCCACTGCCACGGGAAAACCTGTCGGTTCTTCAGAATGAGGGCTTTCATTTCCAACCCCTAGTTTACTATTAAGTGTCATTGGTATTGGGAACGGTAGAGATACAACTTCTGAAATGAGGGCAGATCAAAGTCAACTATAGGCTATGTTGCCCAAGATTACCAACTTTAACACTGATTAGTTTTGCCAATCTGTCAAGGGTAATCATACTGACCCCAAGTTAACCCCAACTTGAACTAGGCAGGTCAGGGGTTGGAGTTAAGGTTTTTTCAAGGAATTTCAGGGGTGGGGACGGTTTCCGAGGCAGTTTGGGGGGCCGTTACACCGAGACGTTGAAGGGAGGGGCGATCGGGATTGGTCAGGTCAATATAAGCAATTTGGGCTAAATCAATTTGGTTAGGTAAATCTCCCATTTGGCCCAAACGGGTCACTTGTTCCCCAAACCGAGGGCTATAAGGGCCACAATGAACCACTCCCAGTTCGGTTTTTAAAATTAAATTTGCTGGGTCCTGCCAATTGATTTCATAAATTTTTAGGGGACTGCGACGCAGGGATTGATAGACAGATTTCCACTGGGAACGGTACTGTTCTAGGGGTCCGACTACCCGGAGTTGGGGCAGTTGAGCGGTGGGGTCTAGGGCGGTATAGCTTTCTAAGGGCATCCACATTCCCCGTTCATCGAGCAAACCCACGGATGACACTCCGGGGGAGTCTACAGGGGGATTGGGGCTGAGTCCGGGGGGAGTCTCTGGGGACTCTACAGAGGGATTGGGGCTGAGTTCGGGGGGAGTCTCTGTGGGGACCCCTGGGCCGATCGCATTTCCCTCACTGGCGATCGCGACGGGATAGCGTTCGTCAACCGTTACCTTGAGTCCTAGGGGAAAAAGCTGCCGGGAGACGGTAGCTTTGGCGATCGGCCCTTGGGATTCCAACTCCCGGGCGAGTTCTTGTGGTCGAACTTGCAGCATCGATTTGGGATACGAAAGCGGCAACAAGGAACGAATCGCCCGATCAGACAAAAATTCATTCCCATCGATTTCGACTTGTTCTGGGGTCTCAATCACTAAAGCCGGTGAGGTGGTTGTCCATAATAAAAATCCCGCCAGGGAACTGACGGCTAAGAGTTGCCAACCGGCTTGGAAAACTTTCTGACGCCGCGATCGCCTCAGTTGACGACGCCGCCGCACTAACTCGGACTGAGAGACCGTTCCGATGGTATCCATCCTAACCGTTTAAGCTAACTGGGACACAACTAAATACACCCAAACTTTCCCGTTTGTCAAGGAATAACCTTAACCGTTTTGCACCAAAACCCCTCACAATTCCCACCCCCTTACCCTACAGGAGAATACTTTTGTGATGAAATCCAGACTTCAGATTCCCCCTAGGACTCTACAATTAGCAGGTTTTGGTATGGAGAGGGCTGCTTGACCCTGTTTTTGTTCACTTATTTTAACCTTCGGATTCGCGTTTTAATCGAAGTAGTGGCCGGTTGCATTTGTAGCATCCCCTACTTCCCTCGTCTGTCGGGATTCAATTTGGATTCCTTGACGCAAACTGACTCACCCGCTTGTTCTGGTGGAGGAAGACGCATGGGACAAATCCCTCACTTTTATTCCAGAATAGGGACAATTCATAGACTGGCCCCAGAGATCGGGTTACCTCCGATTTGGCTCTGTAAGTCCTCTGTTATAGGGGCAATTTTCTAGGATGCGACTGGCGGGTTCCTCAAGTTGGGACCCTTGCTAGGAGGTGATAGACTTCTAACTTCTATCGACGATGGGGCGATCGCCTTGTTATCTAAGGTCGCGTCTACACAAGAAGGCTACAATTCTGCAAAAATTCTACAGGCGGGAGAATTGATCACTCAATTATTAATCAGGAATTCCCTATCCTTTCCCTCCTGAGTCGGTGGAGGGTCAGTAAAAATCAGGCTGGCAATTCTAGGAGAGTCATCATAAGTAACCCTAAGTCATGAAAATTGTTACGGAACGAGAACCTATACTACAGAAATATTTGAAGAAGGGATCAACAGGTGGGGAGAGTTAATTAACATGAAACTAGATTTGCCGAGATTTTATAAAGCTTGTAATCCCAGTAAAGTCTTGGATATGGCGAACGAGGAAGATCGCGAATACTATATTGATTTTTCCTCCGTTCGCGGCGGTAATATTATCCGAGAACTGGGGAGAACGATTAGTTTACTCTCCGGAGACGAACCCACTTGTCAACTCTTTACGGGTCATATTGGTTGTGGAAAATCTACTGAATTATTCAGACTCAAAAAAGACTTAGAAGCGGAAGGATACCATGTGGTCTATTTCGAGTCTTCCCATGATTTGGATATGGCTGACGTAGATATCACGGAAATTCTATTAAGTATTGCCCGACAAGTTTCAGAAAGTTTGGAGAAAATTAACCTCTGCGTTGAACCGAAACGGGGGTTTCGAGATTTACTGAAAGGCGCGGCTGATCTGTTGCAAACTCCCATAGAATTGAGCGGGGAAGCCTCCGTTCCTGGGATTGGAACCTTTAGTGCCAGCAGTGAGGGAGAACTGGGCTTTTCCTTGCCTGGGGGAATTGGTTCAATTACGGCAAAAGCTCGACATAGCCCGCGATTACGGCAACAGTTGCGGCAATATTTAGAACCGCGTACCAATAATATTTTGGAGGCGATTAATACGGAATTGTTGCAGCCCGCGACGGAGATTCTCAATCAGCGGGGTAAAAAAGGATTAGTGGCGATCGTGGATAATTTAGACCGGGTGGATAGTGTTAGAAAACCGTCGGGACGTACACAACCGGAATATTTATTTGTCGATCGCGGAGAGCAATTGCGGAAGCTGAATTGTCATGTGGTTTATACCATTCCCTTATCTTTGATTTTTTCCAATGACTTGGGCCGCTTGAGTTCGCGATTTGGGGTGAAACCGAAAGTTTTGCCGATGGTTCCGGTACGGGAACGCGATGGAAGTGTCTATGCTGAAGGCATGAAGTTACTTAGAACGATGGTTCTTGCGCGGGCATTTCCTCATATTCCCGCATCGGAACGAGAAGAAATGATTACCTCGGTTTTTGACAGTTCAGAAACTTTAAATCGCTTATGCAGTGTTAGTGGGGGTCATGTGCGTAATTTACTGGGATTGCTTTATAGCTGTCTACAGTTACAAGACCCTCCGTTTTCCCGGCAATGTCTGGAAAATGTGATTAAAGAATATCGGGATGATTTGATTGCAGCGATTACGGATGAGGAATGGGAGTTGTTATTTCAAGCGTTGGAACAAAAGCACGTCCAAGGGGATGAGGATTATCAATTGTTGTTGAGAAGTATGTTTCTGTTTGAATATCGCGATCGCGATGGACGGTGGTATTGGATTAATCCAGCTTTGGCCGAAGCCCCTAAATTTAAGGAATGGATGTCAGAATATCCAGCTTAAATCTGGGTCGTCTCCCTTTGTCCCGATCTTTTTTATCCTGACCTGAACACTGTGATGACTTAGGGGAACTCTCATCGGGCGATTGGCAAAAATTCCGGCAAATGGAGGCGATCGCCCCAGTTTTACCCCACCCCAAGTTGAGCGATCGGTTGCTTGTAATAAAATGGGGCAAATTTTACCCCATTTTTAGTCAGCGATCGTTGCAACCAACCCCTAGGCTATCAACTGGTCATTTATCACCGATTCAATACAGATAAACCGATATTTGTCAAGAGCAAAGTCAATCTTTCTCACGCTACTCTTGCCGGGAGATGGAATTTAAAAAGCTGGATGACCGCACTAAGTTAATTCCCCTTTGTTTAGTCTTCTGTTTTAGGGTGTGGACGGGTATCCCCCTGAGAAAGAATCAGTTTCTGATATATGTCGTGTATTTTTTAGACGGGGAGTTTCAGTCAAATTTTTGAAGTAGACAGCCGTCAAGAATCGGTTAGGATTAAGACCTGAGTCCGGCTAAAAGGGTAAACCATTCCCCGGAAAATACCAACTCCAGTAATCCTTCCTCGGCTGGAAATAGACTTCAAGGGTAGTAGCGATGATAGAAGTAGTTATAATTTTTGATCCACCCTAAAACTAATAGACCAAATCTTCCCGATTCGCTGATTGCTGGAGGGTCTATCCCCCCAAGGGGTTACTCCCTCCCCTCTTGATCTAAATGATTTAGAGGGACTATATCATAGAAAGAGCAGACCAATCGGAACGAAATGAACATTAGAAACCAAAATTAGGATTAAGTTATCTCGCTCGGGTATTCCTCCGGACCCAAATGGTGAGATTATTATCCAACCCGAGAAAATTCTAAGTTTGTTCATTCCCGATCGCCTGTCGTGGAATCCTGGTGAGGAGGTGATCTGGAACAATCTTAAATTCCTAAGAACAATAGGGTCTTTTATCTGTACAATAAGAACCGGATCTTTGAGGCGAAGTTGCCCTGGATCAACTCAGGGGAGCGGAGAGGGAGCGTTACTCCTTCAAAGGAAAAAGTAGGTAACGAAGAGATTATGAGTCCAACCCAAACCAATGAGTCAGGGCATAGAAAAATAAGCAAATGATAGTTTGGGGTGATCGCTATGGTATTGATTTGGCTTTTGAATAGAGCAGAACGACAGAAGTTATGACTGACCTCGATCCACCTATTGAATGTTCCCTCTATAACGATCGCTCTTTACAAAAGTTGGTCAGAGCGATTGCTCTGTCTGAAGGAAATTTTTCCTTAATTTTAGTCCGGTGCAATTATGTGACATTGCAGCGGAGTATGCTCGAACGTCTTGAATCTCTCTGTGAAGAAATTTCTGAGGAAGGACGTTGGGTTCATTCTATGGTTCTCCCCAAAACAGTCACAACCCTTTACAGCACCTTGCTGGACTCCCTCGATCAGAAACAACCGTTGGCGGTGATGATTTTTGGGTTGGATTGCACCAATGGTTTGGAACAGTTGCTGGTTTCGGCAAATCAGGTGCGGGATGAGTTTCGCAATAGTTTTCCTTTTCCCCTGATTTGGTGGGTGACGGAGGAAGTGCTCGCTTCTTTGATTCGGTTTGCACCAGATTTTAAAAGTTGGGCGGCCACTTCTATTAAATTTGAAATGGAAACTCCTAGCTTACTGGCTCTACTGCATCAAGAGGCTGGGAGCCTGATTCCGCAGCTATTAGCCCAGGGGGCCTGCAAGAGCGGATATGAATGGTGCATCCCCCGTCCCCTGAAGTCAAACCGGCGCAAGGAACTGGAATCGGCGGTTAAGGACTTGCAGAATCGCGGGGTAACTTTAAATCCGGAACTCTCTGCCAGCGTCCAGTTTGTCTTGGGACGGGATGAATTTTGTCGCGATCGCCTCGATCTGGCGGAAGCGCATTATCACGAAAGTTTGACATTATGGCAGCACATTGGTCCGGGTTCCCCCCTCACGGACCCGGAAGCACAGACCCCCGAACTCCCACCCCTGGGGGTTTCCTCCCCGGACTTGGAACGCCTGGGTTTGTTGTGGTTTCACTTAGGATTGCTGTATTGCCGCAAAGCCGAACTCTACCAGGCTCAAAGTCAGCAACATTTGATGGAAGCGGAATCCTATCTTGATCGCGCGTTGACTCTGTTTGAGTCCGGGGGGCGACTCGATTTTGTGGCGCAACTGAGTCCCCTCTTAGGAGAGGTTCTAGCTCGATTACAGCGCTGGGATCGCTTGCAAGTTCAAGTGGAAAAAACCCTGGATCTCCACGAAAACCAGCCGGTGCAATTGGCGCGGGATTATGGATTTATGGCAGAAGTCGCCTTGGCGCGGGAAGAATGGGAACAGTCGAAGGAGTACGCCCAAAAGGCGATCGCTGCTTTAGCTTTGGCCCCTGTCCCCGAACGTCAAGAACAGGGATTGTATTTGTACTTATTAGCCCGGGCTACGGTTCCTGAGTTGAGTCCTTTGGAAGCAACTCCAGCCCCCGACAAGTTTAAAGATTCAGCGCCTTCCTGGTATCAACAATCCCAATCAGCGATCGAGATTCTCAATTTAGCCCAACAGGTTAGTAAACCGGAACGGGACCCTCAACTTTATATTTCCATTTTAAAGCTGTTGCGATCGCTCTATTTTGAGCATCGGGAATATGTAGAAGCGTTTCGCCTCAAACAAGAACAACGGTCTATCGAAACCCTCTATGGGTTCCGGGCGTTTGTTGGGGCTGGATTGCTGCAACCTCAAACGAAGGCGCATCCCCAACCCTTAAACCAAACTGCCTTAAGTGGACTGACCCCCAAGTATTCAGAATTTTTAGGACTTCCCCAAGAAATCGCGGCGGCGGGTCGTCAGCAACATATTGAATGCTTGCTAAAACGCATGACTCGTGCAGATAAGAAACTCACGATTTTGTATGGTGATTCTGGGGTTGGGAAATCCTCTTTGGTGAATGCGGGATTTGTTCCGGCGTTAGCGGGACGAGCGATCGGCGATCGCATTGCTTTACCCGTGGTTCTGCGGTCCTATACGGATTGGATTGCCACTCTCTCCAAACGCCTGAATGAAACCATCAGCCAAACCCTGGGAATTCCCCTAGACCCGAGTTCCGAATGGGCCGAACTGGATGCGAACCGAGAGTCCGGTGAATCCCTGCCGGAACAGCATTCCGCTGACCCTTCCCCAGCCGAAGCGGCGTTATCCATGCTGCGCTCCAACGTCAATCGCAATCTTTTGACGGTGATTGTTTTTGACCAATTTGAAGAGTTTTTCTTTGTTCATAAAACTCAGGAAAGTCGGCAAGAATTCTATCGCTTTTTACAAATCTGTCTGGATATTCCCTTTGTTAAAGTTATTCTGTCTCTCCGAACAGATTTCTTACATTATTTATTAGACTGCGAACGGTTATGCTATCTCGATGCCATTAATAACGATATTCTCAGTAAAGAAATTCGCTATCAACTGAGTGATTTTTCTGCCGCCCAGGCGGTAGAGGTGATTCAGCGCTTAACAGAACGGTCCCAATTTTACTTAGAAACGGAACTGATTGAGGCGTTAGTTCGGGATTTGGCGAATGAAACGGGTCAGGTGCGCCCAATTGAATTGCAACTTGTTGGCGCTCAACTGCAAGATGATGAAGAAAAAATCACCACCTTAGAACAGTACCAAACCCTCGGCGATCGCCCCAAGGAAATTCTGATTGCGCGATCGCTCGTCCAAGTCATTCGCGACTGTGGACCCGATAATGAAAAACCGGCTTGGGAAGTCCTCTACCGTTTGACCAATCAAAACAATACGCGACCCCTACGCACCCAAGAAGAATTAGCGGCATCCGGAGAGGTCACCCCGTCACAACTGGACTTAATTTTAAAAATTTTGGAAGGAGCTGGTTTAGTCTTTATTCACCGGGAAGAATCCGGCGATCGCTATCAACTCGTCCATGACTATCTCGTTCACCCTGTCCGCCAAAAATATGAAAGCGATTTTGGACCAGAGGCTCGCTTAGTCAAGGCTGAAGAAGCAAAAAAAATGACCCAAGTGCAATTGGAAAAAAGCAATAAAAAGCTCAAACGTCAGCGGGGCTTTTTAGGCTTCTTAGCTGGTTTACTCGCGTTTGCCAGTGTGTTCGCCCTCGCCCAAAAAGAACAAGCTTCCATCGGGGTGGAAAATGCTCAAATTACCGCCATTAGTGCTTCCAGTGAAGCCCTGTATGTCTCCGATCGCGAATTCGATGCCTTAGTCGAAAGTTTGAGAGCATGGCGCAAACTCTCAAGCGCTAAAAACCCCGACTCTGAAACTAAACTCCGCGTCGCCACAGCCTTACAACAAGCCGTCTATGGGGTGCGAGAACGCAACCGTCTGGAAGAACATGGCGCAGAAGTCTGGAGTGTCGCCTTCTCTCCTGATGGTCAGTTGTTGGCATCAGGAAGCAATGACACCCAGGTTTTGCTCTGGAATCGCAACGGCAGCCTCCATAAAAAACTAGTTGATTATAGTCTAAATGTCAGTGGAGTCAGTCATGCTGATGCCGTCACTAGCGTAGCTTTCTCTCCTGATGGTAATGTCATTGCCTCCGCTTCTCGGGATAGCACAGTGAAGCTCTGGAAGCGCGATGGCAGTCTCTATAAAACCCTAACCGGCCATACCAATAGCATTTATAGCGCAACCTTTTCCCCCGATAGTCAATTTGTCGCTACTGCAAGTCACGATCAAACCCTCAAGCTATGGCGGGTATCTGATGGCACATTGGTTAGAACCTTTAAAGGTCATACGGATTCGGTGAATTGGGTCACCTTTAGTCCCGATGGTCAAACCCTTGCCTCCGCGTCTGATGACAAAACCGTTAAACTCTGGAGTCTGGAGGGTACGCTGCAAAAGACTTTAAGGGTTCATACGGATTGGGTGACGGCATTGGCATTTAGTCCCGATGGTCGTCATCTGGTTTCCGCTGGGGTGGACCATACAATCTCGGTGACGAATCTGGAGGAAAGTTCTACCCAAACTTGGAAGGCTCATGATGATATTGTGTTTAGCCTCAGTTTTAGTCCGGATGGTCGCTGGTTTGCATCTGCCGGGGATGATAATGCGATTAAAATTTGGCAGTTAGATGGAACGGCGATTAAAACCCTTAAGGGTCATAGTGGCCGAGTAACCAGTGTGAATTTTAGTCCCGATGGTATGACTTTGGCTTCGGCGAGTTGGGACAAGACAATTCGCCTTTGGACCTTGAAAGATACGTTCTTGAAGGTGTTAGCTGGGGAGGTGGGTCATAAGGGAAGAGTGTCGAGTATCAGTTTATCTCCTACCGGAAAACAATTAGCTTCGGCCAGTTGGGATAAAACGGTGAAAATTTGGAGTCTGGACCCGGGTCGCACGAAGGACGCAGTAACGACGTTACAAGGTTCTGATGGACATGACGATCGCGTGTTTGGGGTGAGTTTCTCTCATGATGGTCGGGCGATCGCCTCGGTCTCTCAAGATTGTACGGTCAAAATTTGGAACGCGACTAATGGCACGCTGCTCAAAACTTTAGTCGATCCCAATTTGACTGGAGACCCGTCGAAACATTCTGATTGTCCGGTGGAAAGTAGTCACAGCGATCGGGCTTATTCTGTTAGTTTCTCCCCGGATGGTCAACTGATTGCCTCGGGTTCTCGCGATAAAACCGTCAAAATTTGGCGAATTGATGGCACGTTATTGAAAGTTTTGGAAGGTCATACTGAACGGGTCAATAGTGTGGCTTTTTCCCCCGATGGTCGTCTGATTGTCTCGGGTTCTGATGATAAAATGGTCAAACTTTGGAACAAAGAAGGTGAACTCCTCCAAACTCTCTCCGGTCGCTATCCTCATCAGTCTTATGTCACCAGTGTGACCTTCTCTCCCGATGGTCAACGGATTGCTTCCGCCAGTTGGGATAACACCGTGAAAATTTGGCATCTCGATGGCACCCTAGAAAAAACTCTCTTGCAAGGCTATAGCGATAGTGTGGAAAGTGTGCGCTTTTCTCCTGATGGTCGCCTGTTGGTTTCAGCCAGTTGGGATGGCACGGTTAAACTTTGGAGTCTCAAAGATGGCACGTTATTAAAAACCCTCCAAGGTCATACGTCCGGGGTTTTAGATGTGGAGTTTAGTCCCGATGGTGAAATTATTGCCTCGGCGGGCGATGATAATACGGTGATTTTGTGGAATTTGGATTTAGATGATTTAACTCGCCGCGCTTGCACTTGGCTTCATGATTATTTCAAGTATTCCAAAAATATCAGTGAGGGCGATCGCGCGCTTTGCGAGGAAGCTATTAAAGAACAACGGTTTCCTAAGTCTCGCGTTCCTGATTTACAACGGATAACCCGGTCTCGCTAAGGATCAGGGAGGGGTGAACCTTTGATTCCACTGATTTTCACTTTCACGGATGGGGGAGGGTTATGATATGATTCTTTTGAACTCATCCGGTCATTTTTTGACGTTTCATCAAGGCTTATGTCTGAATTACCCCCCCTCAATCCTGAGACAATTTGGGATATCCTCAATGACAAAATTGATGACCTGACGGTTAACCGCTTGGTTTGGCATTATTTAGGGTATCGTTATCAGGAAATACCCCAAACTTGGAATCATGATGCGGTCGATGCTTTCTGGCGGGAAGAGTATCCCGAACCACCGGATTTTATTGCCAGCCGACCCGCTACGGTAAAATTGACTCGTTCTATTCCTAAAGAAAACAAGCAACTGCTAAAGGAAAAGTTGGGGTTCTCCGGTTACAAGGTGGGTGAGTTGGTTCCCCGCTTAACCCGTCGCGCTACGATGGCAAATTGGTTATTAAGTTATTTAGAATCTCAAGCCTGATATAGGAATCCTCAAGTCTTTCGCTGGGAATCTGAGTTCACCGATTGAATAGACCTCTTGGGAAATACCGGACAGCCCACCTTTCCCCCTCTTAACAAGGTCAATCGGCTTTGTAGAATTTCCCAAGAGGTCTATTAATCAGGAGATCATGTCCAAACAATTTTTACTCCATAAGTTGCAAATTGTCAATCTGTTAGATTTTAAAATTTAACCGGGACTAAATCTGCCGGAATTTTGATTGACGGCATTGGGTGGAGATGCTTAATATTAAGGGAAGGTAAAAACTGTAAACAAATATTAAGATTATGAATGGCTTAGGGGTGGGGCCTTCCGTGATGCCACCCTGGTTGGATGAATCCTGAAAACTCCTATAGAGACTGCAATGCAATCAACATTTCCCAAAAAACTTCTAATATCCGTCGCGGCCTTTTTCCTCGCTGTATCCCTATGGGCGATCGCCCCGATTTCGGCTCAAGCTTATGACAACCCCGAGTTACTGCCGGATATCCAAACCCCGATTATTGACCTCGCCAACTCTTTGACGAGTATCCAGGAAGATAACTTAGTCCAAGAGTTAGAGAATTTTGAAGCCGAAACGGGCTGGAAGCTCAGGGTCCTAACTCAATACGATCGCACCCCGGGTCGGGCGGTCAAGGATTATTGGGACCTCAACGATAAAAGCGTCCTGCTGATTGCGGACCCTCGGGGAGGCAACCTCTTGGGATTCAATGTCGGGGATGATCTCTACCCCTTACTCCCCCGAACCTTTTGGATTGAATTACAAACTCGGTACGGCAATCAATTTTTCGTGCGGGAGAATGGAGAGGACCAGGCGATTCTCAACTCGTTAAATACGGTAGAAAGTTGTTTGCGCCAAGGGGGATGCCTGGTGGTTCCCGGATTGCCGAGAGAACAATGGATTCTGACTCTGATTACCTCAACCTTGGGGGGTATCATCTTCGGATTTGCTGCACATCCTAGAAAAGATCGACAAGCGTTTTCCTGGCAATGGGCCTTAATGTTTTCACCCCTGTGGGGAATTTTATTTATTGCCTTTGGTTTGGGCCCGGTGATTTCACGAACCAGTGATTTTTTACCCTTACTCCGGAATATCCTCGGGTTTCTCCTGGGTGCTCTAGTAGCTTATTTGACGCCGATTTTAAATGGGTCCTCGACTTCTGAAAGCCAGGATTTCTAGGACAAGAAACCGGGTTTCTGACGCTTTTTGAGTGCGGATTGCTACAGAGTTTCTCAAGAAACCCGGTTTATCTTCCCTATCCTGTATTTCCCGCCTGGAGTAGAACTCGGCTGATTTTTCGGTTAATTTACTGCCATTGCCTAGGTTCTTCCCAACCGGGCTGGTAGTGACGCAATAAGCTAGTATCCAAGGTGGGTCCCTCGGAGTCGATCGCGAAAGTAATGGTGGGGTCGGGATGACCCGTGAGGGTTCGCAAGAGGTCGCCGGTGTCCACACTCCAAAGCTTAATGGTCTTTTCCACACTGCCACTGGCAAGGGTTTTGCCATCATGACTCAGGGTAACGCCGCGCACGATTCCAGAATGAGCGGCGATCGCCCGAATCAAACAGCCCGTCTCCAAATTCCAAATTTTAATCGTCCCATCCTGAGAACCACTCACTAACAATTTACCGTTAGGACTAATCGCTAGAGAAATCGCCACATCGGTATCAATATTAAATGAGCGAATTAATGCCCCAGTTTGTAGATTCCAAAGATTGAGCTTTTTATCAATGCCTCCAGTAGCGAGGATCGTCCCATCTGGACTGAGGGACATTGGGCGCACGGTTCCAGAATGACCATTCAGGGTCCGCAAGCGTTGCCCTTGGACGAGATCCCAAATCTCGATGATGCCATCGTAGCCGCCACTGACCAAAATTTTGCTATCTTCACTGATGGCAATGGCACTCACTCCGCTGGTATGTCCACCCAGGGTCCGAATAAAATCTCCGCGACCCCGTTGCCAAAGGTTCAATTTTTTTTCCGTACTGCCACTGGCGAGGGATTGTCCTCCCTGACCCCCAGCGATGGGATAAAAGGACCAGGAATGTCCGCAGAGGGCTTGAGTAATTTCGCGATCGCGCAGTTTCCAGAGTTTAATGGTGCCATCGTAACTGCTGCTGGCAACGAGACCCCCATCGGCACTGATGGCAACGGGATAAACGTAGTTCGAGGACCCCGTGAGGATCCGTAACCATTCCGTAGAAACGGGGATAGAACTCAGGGATTCCAGATAAAGATTCAGTCCGCCCATATAAAAGAGGTCATCGAGGCAGAGGCGGGCGCGACCCTCGCTCATGGCGATTAAATGGGTGGGTAAAAATCCCGCTAAAATCGGGTGATAGTCTGACCGGGAGGGGTGAATCGGTTCCGGAATCAGGACAAAAATAATGGCCGCTTGGTGCTTAATTTCGGAGAGTTCGAGATCCCAGACTAAGGGAGAAGGAGAACCCCCAAGGACCTGAACGGAAAGGGCGATCGCGGGATTCGCTTTGAGGGTAAAATCGCCTGGAGTTGGGGATTGAGAAGACTGATTGGGGTCAAGTGGAGTCACCCGGTGCGCTAAATAGGTGGCGACGGCTTCGACTCCAAGTTGATGGCGCAGGCGATCGCGAAACTGTTCTGAGATGGGGGGTTGGGATTGAGCCGAAGACAGTCGCTGTTCACAGGCGGCATGAACGGCCCTGAAGCGTTCACCGGCGATCGTCACCTGTTCGCCATGTAAACCCGGAGACTGGCAATGCAGCAGTGCAGCAGTCGGGTGATTGAGCCGTTTAATAAAATCCGCCTGTTGAAATTTGAGGGGGGTCGTCCAGTCCATTGGTTGCTGTTATCGTTCTTGCCAAGATTTTACATAAATTGTCTCAGTAGACTCTAAGCAACTGCCTTAATTGGCGATCGCCTCAGAAACAAAGCACCCTAGTCCGAGGGTACAGTTCAGGTTAGAAACCGGGTTTTTTAACAAAATCTCTGCCCAGAAAGCCACAAATTTGAGACCCAAACCCGGTTTCTTGTCCCTTTAACCTCATACTGTACCGACGCTTTAAAAATATGAACCCACAATCACCCCAAGTAGATCTGTATCTAATAACTTTCTCGCTTAAATCCAATCTAAACTATAAAATCTATACCAAAAAATCGGGTTTCTGACTTCAATCTTGGATCTTAACCGAGATGAGTGTCAAGAAACCCGATTTCAAGAAACGGGGTGTCCGATGAATCAAACATCCAAAAATTTGGGGGGAGTCCCTAATCTAAATGCTCCTCATCCATCTCCTCTAGGGCGAGGGGTTCATTCCCCGGCGTGCGGAGATTCTCCAACATAACTTGAATTTCTAGGGGCGGGGGTGGCGTGAGGCGCGAGACAATTAAAGTCACGACAAAATTAATCATCATGCCAATGGTTCCGATGCCTTCGGCGGAAATGCCAAATAACCAGGGTTCCATCCCGTAGAAATTGACGGCAATAATATAGTAGGCGGTGAATGCCAACCCCGCCACCATCCCAGCGATCGCGCCTTCGCGATTGGTTCGGCCATCAAAAATGCCTAAAATAATCACGGGGAAAAAGCTGGCAGCGGCTAACCCAAAGGCAAACGCCACCACCTGGGCGACAAATCCTGGCGGGTTGATTCCAAAGTATCCGGCAATGGCAATGGCAAATCCCACCATGATCCGACCCACCATCACCCGCTTGGCTTCAGAGGCCCTGGGATTGATCAGGCGGTAATAAATATCATGGGCAACGGAACTAGAAATCACCAACAATAAACCCGATGCGGTAGACAAGGCAGCTGCTAATCCCCCAGCCGCCACAAGGCCCACGACCCAGGGAGCCAGATTCGCTACTTCGGGAGTAGACAAGACGATGATATCCCGGTCAATGTTAATTTCATTGGTGTCCGGGTCCGGGGTTAGTTCCAAGAGTCCATCGCCATTTTTATCCTCAAAGCTTAAGAGTCCGGTATTTTCCCATTTCGTCGCCCAATCGAGTTGGCGGACCTGTTCAATGGTTTGCCCGTTTAAGTTGTTAATTAAGTTATAGCGGGCAAAGGTAGATAAGGCGGGGGCGGTGGTATAGAGAATGGCGATAAACAGGAGTGCCCAACCGGCGGAGTAACGGGCGGCACGAATATTGGTGACGGTATAAAATCTCACGATAACATGGGGCAATCCGGCGGTTCCCACCATCAGGGCGATGGTGATGAACAGCACATCCAGCATGGATTTGTTGGTAAAGGGTTTGGTATATTCGGCAAATCCGAGGTCTAGCTGAATTTGGTTGAGTTGGGGAACGATATCGCTGAAGGTAAAGGCAAGTTGGGGGAAGGGGTTGCCGGTGAGTTGAAAGGACAGGGCGATCGCCGGGATCAAGTAGGCAATAATTAATACGGTGTATTGAGCAACTTGGGTCCAGGTAATCCCTTTCATTCCTCCCAAGACGGCAAAAAAGCCGACGATAATCATGCCGATGATCACGCCTTGATTGATATCGACTTGCAGGAATCGGCTGAAGACGATGCCGACGCCGCGCATCTGTCCCGCGACATAAGTGAGGGAAATGAAGATGGCGGCGACGACGGCAACTAAGCGGGCGATGTTGGAGTAGTAGCGATCGCCGACAAAATCCGGGACGGTGTATTTTCCAAATTTCCGCAAATAGGGGGCGAGGAGGAGGGCGAGGAGAACATAGCCTCCGGTCCATCCCATGAGATAAATGGATCCGTCATACCCGAGGACGGAGATCAGTCCCGCCATTGAGATAAAGGAGGCGGCAGACATCCAGTCCGCAGCGGTGGCGGCCCCATTGGCGACTGCCGGAATCCCCTGTCCGGCAACGAAGAATCCTTTACTATCTCGCACCCGCGATCGCCAGCCGATATAGGTGTACAGAATAAAGGAGAGAATGACTAGTATTGTTGTCCATGCTTCTACTGACATCCGTTAGTCTCTCCGATTGCTGTCGTTATTACTGTCGTTGTATTTGCGATCGAGTTTATCCATTTGAATGGCATAGATAAAAATTAGGACCACAAAGATAAAAATGGATCCTTGTTGGGCCATCCAAAAGCCGAAGGGTAACGCTCCAATTTGAATCAAATTGAGGGGTTGTACCCATAAAATGCTGCACCCAATGGAGACGATTCCCCAGGCGATCAGCAGGTTGCGGATTAAGGCTGTGTTGGCCCGCCAGTAAGTGTGCCGGTTGTTGTCGTTCATGATTTTTGATCACTCCGAATTGGGTGATATTGAAGTTTACTCAGCATACAGTGGGATGCTTTGGCTACGCTAGAGGGAGAGATATTTTTCCCTAGGGAAAAAATAGCGGGGGTACAGCGATCGCTAAGTGAGCTGAAGTGTGATATATTATGGCTACAGATACCGATACAGTTTTTTGTGGGGATCGCTGCTCCAGAGTGAGAGTAAAGGCCGGGGATCGCAGGAATCTGGCTCATTTTCTGCTTGGGCGCTACAGTGGCAGATTCTGGAGCAAGTTTAAAGATCAATGGCGATTTCTGTTTGGGAGATCTAAATCAGGCCCGGGTTTGGCAACTTTTCCCGTTCTGTTTTCGTCCCGTGGGATTCACCCAAGCCGAGAATTTTTCTGGGATTCTTTGGGATAAGTCCCCTTCTACTCTACCGCTTGAGGTAGAGACAGAGGACTTGCGGGTTAATGCACTATTCCTATCAGGGGATATTGTAATTGGGTGATTTGTATCACACCTATGGTCAGAACCTAAACGCTATAACCCTTACAGGACAGTCATTTAAAAATTTATTACGGAAGTCGTCCAAAAGTTTATGAAGAAATATTGCAGTTGCTTGATTTAACTGTTAAAGTATGCTCAAGGGCGACTTAAGTCCATACTCGTATCTAGGAGGCCAGCCCACCATGTACAACAACCCAACGGATACAGTTCGGGACTAAGAATTAGGACCGAGGGGGAAACCGAAGCGTGCTGCCGCGTAACATTCAACATCAAAATGCGTGAGGGCAGACGGTCAATTTCAATAACACTTGTGGATTGGGTTTCCCAAGAAGGATTGGCCGCTGAGGCATTGACTTCATCCCCCTGATTAAGCTTTGAAGTATTTTCAGCCCGCATTTTGTTGAAGGAGTCAGCTATTGTATAACGGATCAATTCTGAGCCTCCTTCATCAAAGTCGTTGATGCTTACGGATTGCATTTAACTTATTCTTCTGATCGCCCCAACGGGTGACTCTGTGAAGTGCCAAAAAATATCAACAGACTTGGCATGGAATGGGGAGAGGGATAAGACCTCAAATATGGAGGCTTCATTGATGAACATTCAAGACAAGACTGCACTCATTACTGGCGCGTCCCGTGGAATTGGGCGGGCGATCGCCCTGGAGTTGGCACATCAAGGCATGAAACGGCTCATTATTGTAGCCCGCGATCGCAACAAGTTAGCCGAAGTGGAAGCTGAGATTGCGGCGATCGGAGTAGAGGTGGTGAGTCTCCCTTTAGATCTCACGCGACCTGTAGAAGTAGACATTGCGATCGCCCAAGCCTGGAAGCATCATGGTCCTATTCACCTGTTGGTCAATTGTGCGGGCGTCGCACATCAGACCCCATTTTTGCAGTCGAAATTTCCCAAAATTCAGGAAGAACTTTCTCTGAACATTATGGGAATGTACGAGATCACGCGCATGGTTGCCAAACGCATGGCAGCAAGGCAGGAAGGCACAATCGTCAATGTTTCCAGCTTAATGGGGAAAGTGGCTGCACCCACGATGTCTACCTATTCCGCAACCAAGTTTGCTATCCTAGGCTTCACTCAAGCCTTGCGGGGAGAACTGGCGGAACATAATATCAAAGTCGTCGCACTTCTGCCCACTTTGACCGATACCGACATGGCGAAAAACTTAAAATTGTTTCGCTGGGTTGTGCCGATGACACCGCAGCAGGTGGCAAAAGCACTCGTATCAGGACTCAACAAAGACTCCTCGGAGATCTTAGTGGGATGGCAAAGTCATTTAGCGGTTTTGTGCCAACGGGTTGCGCCGTGGCTTTTGGATAAAATGCTATTGATGGCTTCTCCTTTATCGGCTGATTTGGAGAAGCGCAACGATCGCCGAAATCAAACCCGCGATCGCCCCCTCACGGAGGTTGCTGCCGTATCTCGTTAAGGGCTTTCTAAAAACCAGGTTGGTACTATTGAGTAGGGGCAATTCATGAATTGTCCCTACATCAACATAGGGTTTTAATAAACTGGTAGTCAAGTACCGGCTTGATTCCCTAGACTCCCCATTTAGGCAAGGGGTATCCTATTTGGATGGCCCTACTCACGTTGTCAATCCGGGGTTAAAACCCGGGTTTTTAGTCCCTGGGATGGAATAGGGCAGTAGCATCTTAGGCGATCGCGCCTCCTGCCTGAGACCTGGAGATTTCCTAGGGGTCACCGAATGAACTTACTCTGTTCGGGTCTTGAAAGGCTTCGTGGTGACAAGAGATGTGTGTATTTTACCATAACTGCTCCAATCCGGCGCATCTTGCCAGAGGCATAAAAGAGCGAGTTTTGCTGACAACTTGGGTTCTCTCCCCCCCCAAAACTGCCTCTAGGTCTGGATTCCGTGGCGACTTGACCCGGGAGGGTGGGGCAGTGGATGTCCGTAAATTTAGAAAAAATGAATTCATTGATACAATAATCCGACGACTCATGCTAGACTCGTAACAATTGAAGAATAAATTCACCAGTAAACGAGTCAAAAGCATCAGCGGATTGTTTCGGCTGATCCTGGATCCAAATGCTCTAAGCTTGGGTAATTATTTTTTTAACGTTTCTAATATTTTATTTCCCGAATCATTTAAATTTTTTTTGACCGATTGTACTCAACGCTCATAATATGTAAAATACAAACCCAATAAACATTATTCGTCTAGCGGCGAGGAGGTTGATCCCATGTTAAATGCACAGCACAATTCCAAGGGAAACTTCATGGTGGTTGATTTGGCTGAGGGAGTTTTAGTCGGTTCTCTCATGCCGAAAGATAACCTCCCCGCATTGCGATCAGGATTTGCCGGATATCCGGCTAACCCCCGATGGAATATTATTAAATATCGGGCCTGGAAAATGGGACGGCAGTTGCGGCAGTCTTTGGATGAAGGCGAGTTAGTAGTCCGTTCCACGGACTTCATGTTAGTTCCGGCGCAAGAGAATTACTCGACTCAGATTGGAAAGGTGAAGCAACAGAGCGATCGCTTTCTAACAACTCCAATGGTACTTGCTTAACCCAAATTCATGAATTCAGAATCTTTCCCTAGAAAGAGCGATCGCCTTAACAGCGATCGCTCTTTCTCATTTTATTGGGGCTTTTAAACTGGTGCAGTCAGGCGCTCAATTAACGCTTGCTTCACTTGTTCCGCCTTTTCATTTTCAACTTGACAAGTGCCTGCATTGGCATGACCCCCACCGCCATATTCCAGCATCAAGGCTCCAATATTAAGATTTGAGGTGCGGTTTAAAATCGACTTACCCACGGCAAACACGGTATTTTGTTGTTTCAGTCCCCAGAGAACATGGATGGAGATATTGCAGGTGGGATATAGTGCATAGATGGTAAAACGATTGCCTGCATAGATTGTCTCCTGATTGCGCAAATCCAAAACAACTAAATTTTGATAAACGGTTGAACAGTCTTTAAGTTGCTGATTAAATTGTTCTTGGTGTTCAAAGTAGAGGTCAGATCGTTCTTTGACATCAGGAAGCTGTAAAATCTCTTCAATGGTATGATTTCTACAGTAATCAATTAACTCCATCATTAATTGATAGTTAGAAATTCGGAACTCTTTAAATCGTCCTAAACCGGTTCGAGCATCCATCAGAAAACTCAAGAGCACCCATCCTTCCGGTTCTAAAATCTCCGATCGCTCAAATTGAGCCGAGTCTGACTTGTCCACCGCTTCCATCATTTCGGTGGAGAGGGTGGGAAATTTTTCAGATCCGCCAAAATAGTTATAAACGACTCGGGCCGCAGAAGGCGCTTTTGGATCGATAATATAGTTATCGTTCGCGTCTTGATTGCGGATGGTTTCGCTTTCGTGGTGATCGAAGACTAAATGAGCGGCTTTGACGTAGGGTAAATTGGTGGTAATATCGCGATCGCTGATGTCAATCTTGCCATCCTGCATATCTTTGGGATGTACAAATTTAATCTCATCGATCAGATTCAGTTCTTTTAACAGAACAGCACAGACTAACCCATCAAAATCACTACGGGTTACTAATCGATACTTCTGGTGGTCAGTTGACATATTTTCCCCCGGTTGGATCAGTATCAGTTTATTTTCTCTAGGTGTCTCTATTGAACCCGATCTGTTCTCTGCTGTCTAGGATATAGATACCCTCTTGCTTTGAAACTGGGTTTCTTGACACAATCTGGGGCAATTTGCTATGAATCTGGGTCAGCAACCGGGTTTGGGGTCTCCTAGATTGGGTCAGGGACTGGGGGAGGCGATCGCACCTTCATTGGGACCCATGCCACCCCGCCACAAGTTGACGATTCGATCTAATCCCCCGGTTGCGAGGGTTAGTCCATCGGGATACCAGGCGATCGCTTGGGCCCAGTCTGACTCGGCGGAAATAAACCCAACTGCCTCTCCTGTATCAATATTCCAGAAGCGAATTCCATCCCGAGATGCACTGGCAAACAGTTGACCATTGGGGTTAATTTTCAGCGACTTAATCCAACTGGGATGATCCACCAGGGTGTAACGTAGTTCTCGATTAACTAAATCCCAACATTTAATCGTAGCATCAAAACTACCAGCAATTAAACGATTGCCATCGGGGGTAAAATCTAAGGTGGTAATTCCGCGATCGTGTTGAAATGAAGTGGTAAGGGGATTGCCAACGATCGCGCTTCCTTCTGCGGGAATTAACGGCCACAAAATAATATTACCCTGATGAGTTCCTGCGGCGATCAGTTTTCCATCCCCTCGAAAGGCGACGGAATAAATGGGTTGTAAATTTAATAAGACCTCGATGAGTTGGTAATCGCGCAAATCCCACAGGCGAATTCCATCTAATCCACCACTGACTAAATTTCGGCCATCGGGGGAAATTGCTAGGGAAAGGACGTTACTTCTATGTTCTAAAAATCGATGTAATAATTTCCCTTCTTGGACATCCCAGACTTCGATCGCCCCACCATCTGAAGAACTGATCAGGGTATTTCCATCGGGAGAAAAAGCTAAGGCAAGGACACGATTTTGATAGGTATTCCAGTGACGAATTCGTTTTTCTTGTTGTAAATCCCAGATTTCAATTCTCGGATCATTTCTGCCGCCGCCTAGGGCAATGAATCGGCCATCGGGACTAAAGGTGAGGGAGTTAATGGTGGCGGATTCTCCTTCGATCGCCAGAAATAATTCTGGATTGTCCCAACTCGGGACAATGGGGCGATCGCCTTGCCCTTGGAATTGAGGATGAGAGGCTGTATCCCTAGATAATTGGGACTGCACCGAAGGGGTAGGTATCCGGGGTTGAGGAGTCGCTAGAGTGCTATCCCCCAGGGAAAACAACGCAGTGTTCAGCAGAAAGGGAAGATAGGCCAATAACCCAGGGATTAAACCCTCAGTTAGAACAGGGTTTTTTAATCTGAATCTCTCCATTCAGTTTACCACTTATCGATTCAGAACTTTAACGGTATTCATTCAAACTTTAGTCTATTCATCAGATTGAAATTATGGGCTAGAAATCAATCGGGATGATGAGAATCCGGCTGAAGATTCGGGCAGATTGTATGAGCAATTTGTTCCTCGGGGGGTTGTTCTTGCCAGCCCTTGAGAATGCCTTTTAACTCTGAACGGAGGGTTTCTAAAGACCGAATTTGTTCATCAATTGCCGCAACTTTAGCCTCTAAATGATGTCGAACTTCTCCACAAGGTAACTCGCCGCGATCGTGAACCTGCAAAATATCTTTGATTTCCGTCAGACTTAATCCCAAAGATTGCGATCGCTTGATAAAGGCCAGCCGATTCAAAACCGTAGAATCGAAGATTCGATAACCCGACTCTGCCCGTTCTACGGTAGGTTCTAGCAGACCAATTTCTTCATAGTACCGAATCGTCTTCACCGGCAATCCCGAAGTTGCAGACACTTCGCCAATTTTTAGGGATTTTTCACCCACGAAAGTTTCCATCATTTTGCGGTTGAGGGGAAGGGTATTACGACCCCGGAACGGTTATTGCGGGGGATACTTTTTAGAAGTCATTAATAAGGGGAGGGGTTGATGAGAAGAAGCCGGGGGGAGATAATGTTCCGGCACTCGTTCCAAATCTAAAGGCTGATTGCGCTGAAGTTGCCACCATCGTAAAGCCAAAGCCCCGGTTACCAAAACAAGGCCAAAACTAAACAGAGAAACGCTGTGATCAATTCCGCCGAGGGCTGCATCGACAGCCCCGACTATCACGATAAAGCTAGTAATAGGTTCTTGACGGTAGGCCGACTTTAGAAATCTAATCAATCCAGGATTCATCATAAGTTAGGGGTTTTTTTGTGGGTAATTTTTCACTAGGGTTATGATTTAAAATTGACTCCCGAGGTGAGGGTGAGGACGAAGGAAATGCCCGTTTTCTTATTTATTGTAACGTTTCGACGCCTTGATTGTACTCTACCGTTTGGGGGTTTTAACTCAAAAGGGCGATCGCCTCGAAAGGCAATCCGGAGAACGCCAAGTCTAATGGGGTCAACCTATAGATGGTTTCTGCCCTTGGCGATCGCATTCCGGAGTTCTTTCAATTCCCTCGTGAGGGTTTAAACTCTACCCAATTCCCCAGATGCCAATCCCCAGGGTCGGATAGGGATGGCCCACCCGACCTTTATAGGAAATGACCTAATTCAGCCCCAACCAGGACAGCAGTCCTTGTCCCGTGAGGTATTCAATCAGCAGGGTCAGGGCAAAACCAATCATTGCCGCCCGACCATTCAAGCGTTCAGCATACTTATTGAAGCCAAATTTTGGGTCTTCCAGCTTCGGGGTAACAGTAGGTCCGGTAGGTTGGGGTTCTGTCATGGTGAGTCGGTTAATTTACAATTCTTAACGATTTATCCTCTTCTATTGTAGGGAGACCGACTCATTCGTCAACAACAATCCTTCTAAAATTTCCTAAATTAAGGTATCACAATGGAAGCAAAATGAGGTGATTCATGGAAATCGGCGTCCCCAAAGAAACAAAAGATCGGGAATATCGGGTGGGGTTGAGCCCGAGTAGTGTCAGAGTCCTCGCGGAACAGGGACATTCTATCTTTATTGAAACCCATGCCGGGGTTGGTTCGGGATTCAGCGATCAAGAGTATCTGCACAGCGGGGGGAAAATTGTCCCCACGGCGAAAGATGCCTGGAGTCGGGAACTGGTGGTGAAGGTGAAAGAACCTTTACCGGGGGAATATGGATATTTGCACAAAGAGCAACTGTTGTTTACCTATCTCCATTTAGCTGCCGATCGCCAATTAACCGAGACTTTGATGGAATCGGGGGTCTGTGCGATCGCCTATGAAACCGTGGAACTCCCTGATAAACGACTCCCCCTCCTCACTCCCATGAGCATTATTGCCGGTCGTCTCTCGGTGCAGTTTGGCGCAAGATACTTGGAACGGCAACAAGGGGGACGCGGCGTCTTGTTGGGAGGGGTTCCGGGTGTCAAACCCGGTCATGTGGTGATTTTAGGCGGGGGTATCGTCGGTACAGAAGCGGCAAGGATGGCGATCGGCATGGGGGCCCGAGTGCAAATTTTAGATATCAACGTCGATCGCCTCGCCTATTTAGAAACCTTATTTGGGTCCCGCGTAGAATTGCTGTATAGCGAGTCCTTACAAATCGAGGCAACCGTTCCCGATGCTGACTTACTCATTGGTGCAGTCCTCGTTCCCGGGCGTCGTGCTCCAATTTTAGTCCCACGTCAGTTAGTGGAAACCATGCGTCCCGGGTCAGTGATTATTGATGTCGCAGTGGATCAAGGCGGTTGTGTAGAAACATTGCGCCCTACTTCTCATACAAATCCTACTTATATTGAAGCTGGAGTTGTACACTATGGCGTCCCCAATATGCCCGGTGCCGTCCCTTGGACCGCAACTCAAGCCCTTAATAATAGTACCTTACCTTATGTGGTGAAATTAGCCAATCATGGCATCCAAGCTTTAGAATTTGATACCGCTTTAGCCAAGGGTCTGAATGTGAAAAATAATCAACTTCTGCATCCAGATGTTCAGCGAGATTTCCCTGATTTAGTTCCTTAGAAATTAGCAGACAAAGCTAGAGGATTTTCAGCCTTTCCTCTAGCTGACGGGGAGAAGTTGTTTAAATCGGGTAGAAAAAATGAAAGTTTTTCTCGAAACTGACCGTTTAATCCTACGGTTTTTTAATGAATCCGATGTTTATCACCTTTTAGAATTAGATAGTGACCCGGCGGTGATGCGCTATATTAATGGTGGAATTCCCAGTCATGTAGAAGAGATTGAACTCTGGCTAGAGCGAATTTTAGACTATTATAAAACCTATGAAAATTTTGGGTTCTGGGCAACTCATGAAAAAGTCACGGGAGAGTTTGTCGGCTGGTTTCACTTTTATCCCGCGATCCGGAATACCTTTGGAGTCACAGCGAATTTAGTCCGAGAGGAAGAGATTACTCTAGGATATCGATTGCGGCAGTCAAGTTGGGGAAAAGGATATGGCACGGAAGGAGGGCGATCGCTCCTCCATAAGGGGTTTAATGAGTGGGGAGTCAAGAGAATCATTGCTTGGGCATTGAAAGCTAATACAGCCTCTATTCGCGTGATGGAAAAGGTCGGGTTGCAATTTGAATGTGATTACCACTTAAAGCCGGATGAATTACCCGCCTTGAAAAAAACTGAGGAGCGGCTGATTCTCAAATATGGCTGTGGCAACACTCAGTTCTTATCCAAAACATCATCCAAACTGCTCTAATTTGACTCCTTATGGGGATGGGGTTAAATTTTGAAAATTCATCCTTGAAATTCCAGAATAATTATGAAAGCATATCGACCCAGCAATAAAGTTTCTTTTTCAGGTTTTCAGTGGCTCATCTGGACCTCCTTATTAGGAGGGTTAACAATTGGAAGTATCACTTTTGTGTTATCTCAGTTCGTTTATGTGTTTTTTCTGTTTCCTTTAGCAATGGGAGGTTTAGGAGGGAAAATTCTAACTTATGGTATCCAAAAAGGCAAGGTTAGAAATCCACTTGTAGCCAGTTTATTTGCTGGGGTAAGCGGCTTCTTAATTTATGGTTCTTTATTTTGGGGTAATTATTGGTTGTCCAAGCAAATATTCCCAGAATTTTTATCTTCATCAGAACAAGAAACTGTGAAAAATTTAGGTAAAAATTTTGATGAATATTTACAAGAAACAACTGGAAAACCCGGGTTCTTCGGCTATGTTAAATATAGCGCTCAAGAAGCCGTGGTAATTCGAGAGTTACTCGACGGTGATTTTACATTGAATGAACCCTTGACTTGGCTTTATTGGCTGATAGAGTTAAGTATTATTGAGTGGCTCATTATAACACTCTCCTATTCTGCTGCCAAAGAACCTTTCTGCGAAGCCTGCGAATCCTGGTATAGTCAACCCAACAGAGTGGGGAATGTTAAGAGTCGATTGTCTCAAGACTTTTTAGCCTTAATTCAGGATGAAAACTATTTCAAAGCAGCAGAACTCGTGAAGGCGAATTCCCCCTTATACAGTCCTAGCCTTGAAGTAGAATTCCAGCGTTGTCCCTGTTGTCAAACCAGCGACGTTATTATGAAATTAAGCCGAGTCAAGTTATATTCTCAGGGGGAATTAACCTTAAAACCCATTCAATTCGGCATCATAAGTCAGCGTCAAGCACAACAATTTATAGAATGGGTTAATCCTGAATCCTTGGGACAACCAGGAGATGGCGTATCAATATTATCGGCAGAACGAGCTACCGTGGAAAATAGCGATCAGTTTTTAGCCCACGGGTTGCAAACTATGCAAATTGAAGAAATAGTTCAACAGCTTGCAAAGTCTCGCGGGATTAAAACTGCCTATTTTCTCCAAAAAAAGGTACAAACTTTACCAGAAAAGCCCTTATATATTTTAGGCGTAGTTCGTCGCCGTCCGTTAGGCTATGAGCCTGACATAGCAGATATCAAGCTAGTCCATCAACTTTATGATGAGATGGAATTACCGGAACAAACCTTAATTGTAGCCCTCAATAAAAATAAAACACTTGAAAAAAAGATGCAGCAAATCCCGGGGTCTATCATTTATAAATCTTAGGAACTCGGTTTTGATTTAAGCTTGAATAAATTGGGAAATAAAAAAGCTTCAACCGGAATTTTCTTTGGAGATATTGCGCAAGGGAAGGGTAATTTCAAATGTTGTACTAACTCCTGGTTCTGAACGGCAACTGAGGTTGCCATGATGCTTTTGAACAATCATTTCATAACTAGTATAAAGCCCTAAGCCGGTCCCTTGACCTACAGATTTGGTAGTGAAAAAGGGGTCAAAAATTTTCCCTTGAACCTCTGGATCAATTCCTCCTCCATTATCCGTAATCGTAATCTGAATCTGCTCATCTTCTAGTTCCCGGGTTTGGATATGAATTTTTCCAGAATGATTGGGGGTATGGGCTTCGATCGCATCAATAGCATTTGTGAGAAGATTCATGAATACTTGATTGATTTCCCCCGCCCAACATTCAACCAGCGGTAATTGACTGTAGTCTTTGATGACTTCAATCTGAGGAGGGAGAGACTCGGATGCCTGTATTCTATGCTGTAGAATCAGCAAGGTACTTTCCAATCCTTCATGAATATCAACAGCTTTCAACTGTGCTTCATCTAACCGGGAAAAATTGCGGAGACTCAAAACGATCCGTTGGATGCGATCAGCCCCTGATTTCATAGAATTCAGGAGTTTAAACAAATCTTTTTTAACAAAAGGTAAATCAATTTGAGCTTCCATTGCCACAATCTCTGAATCTGGTTCTGGAGTTTTTTCTTGATAAAGCGACAACAGATCGAGGATATCTCGAAAGTAGTCTGTAGCGGGTGAGAGATTGCTATAAATAAAGCTGACGGGATTATTAATTTCATGGGCAATGCCTGCAACTAATTGACCCAAGCTAATCATTTTTTCATTATGAATTAATTGGCCTTGGGTTTGCTTAACTTGACGCAAGGCATGGGCGAGAGATTCGGCTTTTTCTTTTAAATGAACTTCTTGTTTTGTGAGTTGTTCGTTAGCTTGCGAAAGTTGCTGAGTGCGTTCGATGACCCGAAATTCTAATTCAGCTTTTGCTTGTTTTAAGGCGTCTAAAGCGTGACGGCGTTCTTCAAGGACGGCAATTAAAACCAGGGTAGTAACTGAAATGACAGCAATAAAGGATTCTAAGAAGAGGAGAGAGGCGTTGAGATTATCGCGAACAAAGGAACTGCGGTTGAGAATAGTTCCGGCGATCGCCATTAATCCAGTCAAGGCGATCGCCAAGGTTGTCCAGCGTTCTGAAAACCGAAATGCTGCCCAACCCAACAAGGGAATCATTAAATATTCCACAGGATATCCATACCAAAAGGCTAAACTCACTACTCCATCAAAGAGTAAAAACCAACTCCAACTTTCCAGACGCAAAGATCGCAATTCTTGGCGAAAAATGTTTACCCAATAAGAGAGAGTTTTAGTTTTATGGGGAGGGTATTTAATTGGGCTTAAAAAGTGATGCCAAGTTAACAAAACTGGGGTAAAAATGAGTACACCAGCCAGATTAGATACCCACCACGTTAACCAAGACTGTCCAAAATTTGACCAATCTATCCATTGGGCAACACAAAGGGCTAAAATACCCACAGTAGCGCTAATAATTTGAGCAGCGATCGCCCCACAACTGATAAAAATAAACACCTCATTTGCTCGATGAAACGGGTAGGAGGTGTGAGTCAAACGTCGAATCAAAGCAGCCCCCCATATAGGAGTTAGAGTATTTCCCACCGCAGTAACTGCCGCAATTGCCAAACTAATCGGAGTAGGATTGATGAAAACAGAAATGCCAAAAGAACCCAAAGCAATACCGGGCCAAATCCGGTTTCCCCAAATTAAAACTGCCCCCAAACCCACTCCTGCCGGAATCCAAACCGCTGTAACATCACCGGGGAGGACAGCTAACTTGAGTCCAACAATACCCAGAAGACAGTAAAAAAGGGCGATCGTAGCAATTAAGAGGAAATTTTGCCGGAACTGAAGCTGCTTTAATCGTTTCTTCATCTGACACTCCGTAGAGGACTTTATTCTCAAATACTCATTACTAAACGCCTATCTTTTGAGCGATTGATGGCTTTGACAATTCTTAAGCTTCCTAAAATTTATAGGAATTTTATCTATTCCATTTTAAGGGGAGTTTAAAAGTGATATTTTGATTGATTTTATCCAAAAACTCCGCATTAAGAATATACAAGCGTCAGTCTGTCTATTGCCAGTGGGTACGAATGAACGCGAACCAATTTTCAGCGATCGGGTGATGGGTGTTTGTTCTCCCTGTCATTGCTAAAACTTCCCTATCTCTATATTCACAGGTCTATTTCATTTTGAACAACTCCTTAAGTAGTTTAAGGCCAAATCCCGTGGGATGTTGGACTTGAGCCATATTAGTAAATCCATAATTGCGGTATATATTAAGTGCAAAGTTTCGAGCAACTGTCCACATTTGAACTAAAGCGTAAGAATCGAATCAAGGCTATAACTATAATAGGCTCGTCCGAAAATTAGAAATCCTTATGGGAAGAGAGTTTTAGCCTTTT
>CBFGOM010000062.1:0-30454 GCA_965650385.1 uncultured Oscillatoriaceae bacterium | reverse complement strand
GTTTTTATAGACCTTTAACAACCTAATTCCGTATCACGCCCCAGCCCTAGGGTTCCCCTTGGCCTGTGGTACCTCAACTCGCTCAAACTGTTTCTGTCCCTAAAAAAGATAGACCTTTTAGAGCCTGGATTAAACCGATCAATTGGGCGGATTAAATACCCGCAGTTTTTTCCGGGGTCCGCTAATCGCTTGCCCGGTCAGATTGAGAGAGAATTCTCAGGTTGTCCTCTGTGACTACAACAAGATTTTGGAGTTGAGCTTATCCTTCGCTATTTCCCGAGGGATGAGGTTCAAATCCAAAAATTTGACAGTGCCAAGGGAGGCAGTGAATCCTTCAACAATCTATCCCTTAGCCCACTCAAACCCGCTATCAGTTGCGTTAGATGAGCTGGATAAGACAAAGAGTGCCAGGATATTTTGTCATGAATCACACCGGATGACTTGACTTTTTTGAGAGGAAGGGGACAAAACAGGAGGCAACTACTGCTGTCCATAACTCGTTCACTCAGGGGTCAGTTTCAACGGTTTAAGGTAGGGGGATTATCCCCTCAACGTCCTATCGGACCCGAACGGTTAGGGTCTTTAACTTCGGAGTTAGGGCTTGTAGTTGTGAATTCATAAGGGGGGATGCGAGTCCCGTCCATCCGCTCTCCTATGGGGTCTCTCCGGCTTTACTTGCGGTTTACCCCGAGGTTACAGAGGCAGCGACAGCGCTGTTATGCCCAAATCCAGTTAGCAAAAGTTGTTTCCGCATTTAGCCCGCGCCTGCTGGCTAATTTCCTGGAGCCAGACCCTTGAGGGTGCGGGTTTTTGGAAACCTTTGACAACTGGATTGAGTATTCAAATGATTGCCATCAGACGGATGGAGTGAGCCTGCGCGATCGCAATCCACTCCCGTCAGCAGTGTTCAGAACCCCCCACTCCCGACTCCAACCCAGGCAGAGGACCCCAAATTGAGGTTCAGGGATAGTGATTAGGGAAGTCTTAGCTGCTGATGGGTTCGGCAGGAGAAAAAGTCCTTTTCTATTATCTCTGCAATGATAGGGATTGGCGAAACGGATACCCTCCAAGCCCTTACAGCTTTGGCGATCGCTCGTCAACCCTCTTGTTCTGCGATCGGCTAGAGGTACTGTCTTGAGGACTCAGTTTCCAGCATCCCATATTAGATCTCTCAACCCGTTTCCCTCAAAACAGCTTCGGAACCCCTGTCAAGCGATCGACCCCAGAAATTGGAGGTTGCAACCCCTGTTCCATCCCCTCCTGTTTAATCAATCTCCAGATCCCAAAGCCGATGGATAGCGCCACCAAATCACGGGTGACGGGTTACACTTCTTCCCCCAAACGCTCCACCCTGACCCCCTTCTCTGTTATAACCTTAATCCCCCAATCGTAAAATTTAAGCTATCGTGAGGTTTGAATATCATCTTGATTCTTTGTGGTCAATGTTTCTTTGGGGAGTAGTCTAGTTGCCGAATTACCTATAAAGTGCTTAATCTCTTAACTCCCCCGCTATCTATTTTATTGAGAACTCCTCGCTCTAATTGCTACTGAGCAACTGCCTCTAGTAGCAGAGGGTGGATCTGTTGTATAGTCAGCGATACCCTTCGCGATTCAAAATCCGCTAAACCCGTGGAGGTGGAGGGAGTGACAACAGCACTCTAGGCAGGGTGTAAAGGAGGAGGTCCCGTTTCCTTTGAATTTGCCTCATTTGTTGCCGATCCATAATTTAGGTAATACTCTATCAAGGGATTATAGTGGATCCTTGAATTTACCCTGATTGGCTCAATTAACTTAGACCCTCTATCTGACTCATCATGTCAGGCTAAATGATGACTCTTGACCTGTTCACACCAGCACAGTTGTAGCTATGGCCTCTGCCAAGATTCTTGTGGTTGATGACGATCCGGCGATCCGGAATTTAATCCATCGCTTTTTAAGTAAGCAAGACTATCAAATGGAGTCGGCTGAAGATGGAAAAAAAGCGCTCGAAAAGTTCGAGCAATTTAATCCAGACTTGGTGATTCTGGATGTTAACTTACCCGATACTACGGGCTATCAGCTTTGCCAAGCCATGCAAAAGCGCACGGGTGTTTTTGTTTTAATGCTGACCAGTCGCACGGATGAAGCCGATAAAATCCGGGGATTTAATTTAGGTGCAGATGACTATATTACCAAACCGTTTAGTCTCGTCGAACTCGGTGCCCGAGTCGGGGCGCTATTGAAGCGTCAACGGGTTGTCCAGGTTGCAGAACAACCTTCCGTGGATTTCGGATCCATGAGCATTGATCCGGTACGTCGCGAGGTGACTATCTCTGCTCGTCCCATTCTCTTAACGGCCCTAGAATTTGATCTCCTCTATTTTTTAGCCTCTCATCCAGGCCGAGTGTGGCGTCGCGCCGAACTGCTTCAAGAAGTTTGGGATTATGACTATGTAGGGGATCAGCGTGTGGTGGATGTCCATATCGGCCAAATCCGCCGCAAAATTGAAGGGGATGGCATCTATCCCAAGCTGATTCATACGGTGCGTGGAGTGGGGTACAAGTTTGAAGCTCAAAGTGGTGATTCCGAAGATGCAGCGGAGGAACTTTAGTCGAAATTTAGATGTGATCGTCCCTCATGTTCTATTCATTCTCATTCGGGACTCAATGGCGTCTGTAAGAAAAACAAACGCCTTTTTCCCAGGGGTCCCAATGTTTATGAATCGGCTGTTTGGGTTGCTATAGCAGGGCCTAAGCAATCTCTACGGCTGACCCCTTTTTGATCTGGAGCTACAACTGCACCCCCACCTAATGGGGAAATGGCACCAGAAATCCATTGTATCGATTTCTAATCGGACAGGGATCTCATTCTGATTCAGGCACAAACCCTCTACAACCTGAGATCCATGCCCAGCAGCTACGGTTGCTCCATTTCATCTCCCTTTTAAGCTGATGAAAGGGGCCAGCAGTTGCACTCTTGATCGGTTCATGGGATTGAGGGATTTGGAAATATTTGAGAATCGAGCAGGACCCATCTCCTCAAGGGTTTGCCCGAATTCATGAGAGTTTTACTCCCCATGCCTCCACCCAGATTCCCAATTTTTTGCTAGTTAAACCGGATGCTGAAACAAGGTTTCCAGATACACTCTAGCGGCTTGGTGATAGTTTTTCGAGGCTTCTGGGGTCCGATTATCCCCATTTTGTAACAAAAACAGAGACAGAGCCGCAGCAAATACCCGGTCTTGATCCCAGTCGGGGTGAGAGTCCAAATACCCTTTAAGGGATTGATGCAGTTCTTCTGGAATTTCTGCAAGGATACTGACGTTTGCGTTCATTCTGGAAACCTCCGTTTGCGTTCCGCGTAGCTGTTGATGTTTTACCAATCCCCTACCGGCTTTGATTCAAGCTGGCGTTATTGTCATTCAGGTTGCGGCACTCTGCTTTAGCTGGCTCCTTGAAGCTAAAGCCCTTCGATAAGAATGCTGGCAGCTTATTTTTAAAAACTGCAATGACGAGAAACCCTTTTGTTTTAGGTTGGCGGTTTCATTGTGCGCTCAGAAGGGGTGGAGTTGTCAACGTTGCGAAATGTTAAGAAGTCGGTTACGGGTCTTTTAGAGCTACGAGAGAATCAGGGTTGTAGCTATTTATTGTTACATAACTTTACAACATGGCTACCACCGATCGCCTTGAGTCATTTTCTGACCTTAATCCCCAGTTCAACCAAAACATGAGAACTCGAAGGCGATCGCCTGGGGAAAACTCTCCCTAACCTGTGGAAAACCCCCGATAACCTGTGGAAATCTTTGTGGAATCTGTGGGGAAAACCAGCCGAAAAAATAAGAATTGCAAAATTTTAGCAATTTTAGGCAAGTTAGAAATTTGTAACTATATCTTATCAATCTTACGGATATAGGGTTGGTTATTAAAAATCAAATCATTATTAATTGTTTATTTTTTCGTCAAATTTTCATGGGGATTTTTGTTGAACCCTTGCCTAGATTTAGGACCCCTCCAAGATTCTTGGCCCCGGACAATCATCCTATTTCCTGACTTCCTAGCGCTTTTACCCAATTAGCGATGGAGTCCATCGGGGAGATTTTTGACTGCCCTATCCAGCGGGTAGGTCCAGAATTGTTAAGTTCTACTAACTTTGCTTGACGCCTAAAAATCATATCTGTAACAATTGTTACAGACAAAAATATGAGATAACCCATTTAGGTACACCCCAGATCTAGCATTTGGATCCCAAGTCACCTGGATTATAAAAAGGGAAAAATTATGAAACTCGACCTAGTTAAACAAGAATTAGAAAAACTCTATTTGCGATCGCCTGAATGGATCCCCACATCCCAACGGGAAATCCTATGGCAGGAACCCGAAGAAAACACATGGGTGCAGCTATTAGAACAACCCAGCGAATACAGTGCAGATCAAGCCTTACTCCTCTGTAAATGCGGCGATCGCGAGTGGGTAGCCTGGGTCCCCGAACATGGTGAGGTCATCTTGCATGAGGGCCAATTTTACTCACTCTGAACAGAAGAGATGGGGAGGATGGGGGAGATAGGGAGGATTGGGAAGATTAAGAATTTTGTAGTAACGACTGAAGTCATTTGCACACTATCTCCCCCATCCTGATGGCGGTCTCCCCAATCTTCCCCTCACCCCATCCCAGTAGCAATTCCGTAATGCAGCAATAACCAACTCAACCCGGTTCCGACACCGATACCTAATGTGGCAACTGCTAGATTACGCATGATCGCACCTATCCCAGAGTTTTTGTGTTGAATTTCCTGTTTGGCGGTACTGCTTAAAACTAATCCCGTCACCCCAACTTCCATCAATTTCCCGGCCATTCCTGTAGCTACTCCGATCGCCACAAAAGACAGGCCAAAAATTAACAGGGGCAGTAACACCACCAGCCGTTTAAAGCCTGCTTTAAATAGCTCTAATATCCCAATGCCAATGCCTCCCATTGCCATTGCTGTGACAATGACAGCTAATAATTTCCGTTCCGGATGCTCCAACCAGTCAATATCGACTAGGGTAAAAGACCACAAACCGAGTCCGACTAAACTGGGTGCAACCAGCCATTTTCGCGAAAATTCAGCCACCTGCTCGATCGCTGGGTCGTGAATTTTTTCAGAAAACCCTCTACCAGATAAAATAACCAAGGAAACAGCGATCGCCACCGCCACATAAGGAGATAGAAAAAGTAACGGAATAGCCAAAGTTGTTCCAAACAAAATAGCTGGAAAGGGTAGGGAAACTTTTTGTTTCCAATTCGCCATTTTATTGGATTGTTGACCTACTCCTTCTGCCGGAACATCCCGAGGAACAACTGACAAGGAAAGCGGGATAATTTGGGTTTTATTCGCGGTGTTTGTGTGAAGTAAAAGATTTCGAGTGTAATCTTGATTGAAGATTAAATTAGTGGTGTCAATTTTAATTTCAAACGTGGTTTCATTCCCTTGGAACTTAGCGGGCTTTATGGAAATCCAATCGGGCTTTGTTTGGGGATTATTAGAGTCTGGAGCAATTTCCCACCGTCCGGCTAGGACTGTATCTTCCACGGGATTTATAACCGTTAGGGATGGGTTGAGAATTTCTCCGGCTAAGGCGCGTAATTCTAGGCGAGTTTGGCTAAATTGCGCTTCCGGTAGAAGGCGGCATACTGCAATGGGAGTTAGGGCTTCTAACGCTGCTGCCGCATGAGAAAAGCGATCGCTACTATTGGGTTCCACCATTTTCTGTAACCAGTAAATAAACTCATCACTGAGATGGGGGACTAACTCGGCAAAATTAAGGCGATAGCTACTATCAATTAAACGGTTAATTTCACTAGAGTCAGTTTGGGTGAGTAAACAAATTAAGGTAACTCCTAACCCATATAAATCAGATGCTTCCGTGAGTTTGAGATTGAGTAATTGCTCTGGTGGCATAAACCCTGGGGTTCCAGAAACTACACTACTTTGCGCGACCTCACCTCCACCGATGTGGGCAAATCCAAAATCAATCAAGTAAATAATATCTGTGCGATCGCCCATTAAAATGTTTTCCGGTTTAATATCGCGGTGAATTACCCCCGGAACCCGGTTTTGCAGATAGACTAAGATTTCCAAAACTGCCAAGGCAATCTGTTTGATTCTTTCGGGGTCCAGACGCCGAAAAACCGCTAAAGATTGGGCATTTTTATAGTCATGAACTAGACAAAATCCCTCCGGGGTTTCAAAAGAATCCAGATAGCGAGGAATTCCCGGGTGACTCAGACCCTGCAATACTTTAATTTCCCGTTCATGGGCTTTGTAGGCGGACCAATCTGCACCGGGTTTAGCAAACTGAAATTGTTTGATCACCACAGGTTTTTGCGTTTTCAGATGGGTTGCCAAATAGGTGGAACGACCCCCAGCATAGTTATGACCCAAACGCTGAAGGATTTGATATCCATGACTAGAACAGTCCGGAAACTGTTGTAAATTAGAGCCCGGGGTGAGGGTTGGACTCGACTCCTTGGAGTTGGGGGATGGGTCATCCTTGCCTTTGAGCACAGAGAAGAGACTTATGTTTTCAGAATCTCGCCCTTCCTCCAATCCCAAGGGGGTTCTATTTCCGGCAACCCGTTGGGAGAGTTGTTGTAACCAGGTTTTCACGACTTTTTCGGCCATCTCTTTAATGTGAGCAGCGATCCCTTTCTATTGTAGGGGATTGCTTTCCCCAACTGGGTGAAAATAGGGTAATATTCTCCAGAAATGGTAAGTTATGGCCCAAAGGCATGATTAGCAATGTCTCGCGACAATCATTGTCTATTTTCTGTATTGATATCAATTTTTAACTCTGAATAAAGCCTAAAAATTTAGTAATTTTCAAGGTTAGAAATAATTTTAAGCTTCCTACTAGAAAAGATTTTTTAAGGTGAAATGAGTAATAAATTGTCTTGATTAAATCCAAATTTATCAAGAGAATTTTTATGGGTTTAAAATCCGTTAATAGTGATCTAGTATTTTTAAAGCGATTGAGGTCCACTTATCAGTTTAAAGTCCCCGTTCTCAGGGGTATTTTAGGTGAATCATTCGGAACTCAGTCTATCAAAACCTGCTATAACTTGATTCAGACAAAAAATTAGCCCGCTTGTGCGGGCTTAGGTTGGTGAATTTCGCTATTTTTTAAAGCGGTTGGTTTAACGTCTCATGTAATTTCTTAACTCACCCCGGATCTCCCGTGCATCGCTGGAACTCTCACTGGCAACAGCGATCGCAGCTATCAGTTCTCGTCCACTTTCAATGCACATAATTTTTGCTTCCAAGTCGCTGGTGTCACCCATAACTAATTCATTATCCTGGACTTCCACATTCTCCAAACCGGAGGATTTCATGGCTTCAACTGCTTGTCGGACACATCCGTCCCGGTTTGTTTCGTTCATTCGCACCCAAGTCAAGCGCAAATTTTGGTCTGCTAAGGAGGGGGTGGACCAAAACAGGAGACTCAAGCCTACGGTAGTCGCGATGGTTTTTTGAAGGGGTTTCATCATAAAATCTAAGGTTAAAGTGTCCAAGTAACTATAACGCTTTTTGGCCTTGTAAGTTCCTCCCAAGGGAGAAAAAAGACGGGGTTTCAGAAAATGCAATTCTGTCCCAAGGGGAAGGTTCAGTTGAGGAAATTTTAAGAGTCCAGGAATTGACAAGATTTAAGATGAGATTGCATCCCCAAGGGGGAATGAAAGCCTGGAGTATTCTAATTTGGATAGATTGATTTGCAAGCTAATAAAAATGCCGCCATTGAGTCCTAAATTACTAGAAAACCAGGGGCAGTTTATTCATGATTTTTTTTGACTGTTCGATCAGAAATTTCTACCGCTTTATGATAAGCGCGATCATAACAATCCCGGGCTTCTAAATAGCGATTTAATCTCGACCAAGCAATCCCTTCCATTTCCAAAATCTGAGGAGAACCCAAGCTGTTGGGACAAAGGGCAAGGGCTTGTTTATAAGCAAAGATTGATTCCTCATACCGTTCAAGGGTAAAGAACAATGCGCCTAATCCATTCCAGGCTTGATAACGGGCGATCGGATTGGCGCTGACTTCTAGGGCCTTGCGATAAGAGGCGATCGCCTCTTCGTAGCGGTGTAAGCGTTTGAGGACTTCCCCCCGTTGCTGCCAAGCATAGCAGGCAGTGGGTTTTTCGTGTAAAGCAGATTCATAAGCGGCGATCGCTTCCAAATAAGCTTTTGCGATGCGCAAGCGATCGCCTTCCTGCTTCCAATATTCATAGTTTTGTCCACCCTCTTCAGATTCCGTTGACAAACTATCCTTTTGATTTAATGGGGTCTGATGCCTGTTCAAATTCGTTGGATTGATCTCAGGTAACTGATGAAACGGTCGTTCTTGCATTGGAATCTCCTCACCGATCAATTCCTGGAAATGGGTCCTTTCTATGAGTAAAGACCCACTTAGAATCCCTTCAATACCTACCGCAACATTTCAGGGTTGAGATAGAGTCGGTTTGCTAGACCTGTTGTTCCTTAAAATAACTCACTTTATCCTTATGTCAGGATTTCTTAGTAAATTTTTTATACTTAGGCCCATTTTTGTTAAATTACTTAACGTTAGTTCACCTTAGTTCATAAACCAATCTTCACAAACTCGACGTCTTCCTAGTCCATTGCCCTAGCGACTCACTGCTGAGTTTGTATCTAATTTTGATGACATTCAATCCGCAGATTTCCGCTACAATCAGGAAAAGGCATAAAGGTAATCATGCCCTAAACGCCAAAGGTCAAGCAGTCAGTCAGAGCAGCCAAAACCCAGGAAAGCTCCCGAGGCGATCGCCCTTTAAAGCTGAATCGGTATAGCGATCGCCGCCTTCTGAACCCGAACCAACACCAGAACAGGCGATCGCCGCTAACCTAAAAACCCAGATTGTAAAGTGATGTTGCAAATCTTTCAAAAATCTTTAAAAATCTATTAAAACAGAATACAGCCTATTACTCTGCTCTTAAATCTATAGTTTTCGAGGAAACCCTTAATGAATAACCTCAAAAAATACCAATTGGTCTGCACCCTGACCTTTGGAGATATCTACGGACAAATCATCATTTGGTTGATCGTCATTTTCCTGAGTTTAGCTTCCGCCCTCGCCTTGTGGAGTAGTGCCCGTCAAATCTTCGCCCTCGCTACAGTGGGTTTAATCGTCGTACTCTCCCTGCCCTTTCTCCTGTTTGCCTTCGTCACCACCTTGCTCAATCACATCGAACTCAAGCCGGTTGAACTCTCCGCAGAACCGGCGGGATCAACTGCTAGGACTGCACCCAACTCGAACCCCGCCCAAGCAGCTAGTTAGCCGAACCAAGGGCCAAACCGACTGCTTCACCTGAAAAATCTTTAATGCTGCCCTGTTCATCCTCAAGCACGAATCCGCCATCGACTAAGCGATTCTAAAAACTTCCCTACCGTTGAGGAGGGAATTTTTTTTCAGTGGGAAGATAGATCCAGAACCAAACCAGAACACTTTGAGATCCCATCAATCCAACGAGAGCTAAGAGAACCATGATAGAACATGACGTCATTATCGTCGGGGGCGGACTCGCCGGGTGTCGCGCTGCAGTAGAAATTGGGCGCCTCAATCCCAGCATCAATGTCGCCGTAGTCGCCAAAACCCATCCCATTCGGTCCCATTCCGTTGCCGCCCAAGGGGGAATCGCCGCCACCCTCAAAAACGTCGATTCGACGGATAGTTGGGAGGCCCACGCCTTTGATACTGTAAAAGGGTCTGACTACTTAGCGGATCAAGATGCCGTAGAACTACTCACCAAAGAAGCCCCCGATGTAGTTATCGACCTCGAACACATGGGCGTCCTATTCTCCCGCTTACCCGATGGGCGAATTGCTCAAAGGGCCTTTGGGGGCCATTCCCATAACCGGACCTGCTACGCCGCTGATAAAACAGGTCATGCCATGTTGCACGAACTGGTGAATAATCTGCGCCGCTATGGGGTCCAGGTCTATGAAGAATGGTACGTCATGCGGTTGATTTTGGAAGAGGGACAAGCCAAAGGATTGGTCATGTACCATATTCTCGATGGTCGCCTGGAAGTGGTGCGCGCGAAAGTGGTGATGTTTGCCACTGGGGGATATGGACGAGTGTTTAATACCACCTCTAATGACTTTGCCTCTACCGGGGATGGGTTGGCGATGTCGGCAATGGCGGGAGTGCCGTTACAAGATATGGAATTCGTGCAGTTCCATCCGACGGGATTGTATCCCGTGGGGGTGTTGATTTCCGAGGCGGTGCGTGGGGAAGGGGCTTATTTAATCAACAGCGAAGGCGATCGCTTTATGGCAACTTATGCCCCCAGTCGCATGGAATTAGCCCCCCGTGATATTACCTCCCGGGCAATTACTCGGGAAATTCGTGCCGGACGAGGGGTTTATCCCGATGGTCGTCCCGGGGGTCCTTGTGTCTTCCTGGATCTGCGACACATGGGACAGGAAAAAATTATGAGCCGGATCCCCTTCTGTTGGGAAGAGGCCCACCGTTTGTTAGGGGTCGATGCCGTCTATGAACCCATGCCTGTGCGTCCTACCGGGCATTATTCAATGGGGGGGATTCCCGTTAATACCGAGGGACAGGTGCGAAGCGGTCCCGATGGGTTGGTAGAAGGATTCTTTGCTGCCGGGGAATGTGCCTGTGTTTCTGTACATGGTGCCAATCGCCTGGGGAGTAATTCCCTCTTGGAATGTGTGGTCTATGGGAAAATCACCGGCGCGGCGATCGCCCGCTATGTTGAAACCCGCAAGTTGCCGGACATCGACGATCGCCCCTACCTCCAACAAGCGCAACAGGAACTCCAATCCCTCCTTGATCAAGCGGGAACCCTCCGCATTGGTGCCGTTCGTCAGGGATTCCAGGATGCCATGAGTGACCACTGCGGCGTGTTTCGCACCGATGAACTGATGCGGGAAGGGTTAAAGCAGTTAGAACAGTACCAGCAGCAATATCAGCAGATTTATTTAGATGATAAAGGCAAACTGTGGAACACAGAAATTATTGAAGCCTTAGAGTTACGCAGTTTAATGGTTGTCGGACAATTGATTTTAGCCAGTGCACTCAACCGCCAAGAAAGCCGAGGCGCTCATTTCCGCGAAGATTATCCCGATCGCGATGATGAACACTTCCTCAAACACACCTTGTCCTATTATTCTCCTGCCGGTGTGGATATTCGCTATCGACCCGTAACCATTACTCAGTTTCAGCCCAAAGAACGGAAGTATTAATCCCTCACATTGGATTGATTCACCCAGAGGGAGCTTCTAGCTTGCTTTTCAACGATTAGAAACCGGGTTTCTTGACTTTATCTCTGGCAACAAAGCTATAAACTTGAGAAATAAACCCGGTTTCTTGCCTTGTTTTTTGAATAAAAGAAATAAAAATTTAATCATTCTCCGTAGAAATCAATAACCTGAATGTTGGCTATTTTGGCGCGATTTCGGCGGATAAATTCTTGATGATTGGGATGGGGACCGTAGATATCTAAGTCAGCATTTTGAGCGAGTTTAACATAGACTCCCAAGTCATACTCTTTAATATGAACATCGCGGTCATCTCGGGCTTTGGGTCCTAAAGAAACTTCTAAAACTCCCGGAATTGCACTGATTAACCGGCGGTTATCTTCAATGGTTTGTTGAATTTCTTCTGGGGTAACATCAGGCTGAAGTTTAATTAAGACAATATGATGAACCAGCGGTTCTGTGGGCGATGGGGGTTGGGGATTACTAGCGATCGCCACTGTCGGGTTCATCTGACCCAGTTTAAACGCTACTAGAATGAATAATCCTCCAAACGGAGTTAAAGGAATTTTAACCACTGAATTAACCTCGGAATTGCTTCCCTGGGAAAGGGGTAAAAAGGGAAGGAGCAACATGAGTTGCCCCTTCTCTAAATACTACTCAGCTTCCGGTGCTGGGGTAGAATCAGCTTCTGGTGCTGGGGTAGAATCAACTTCTGGTGCTGGGGTAGAATCAACTTCTGGTGTTGGTGTAGAATCAACTTCCGGTGTCGCTTCCGGTTGTGGGGTTGTCGGAACCGCTGGGGCGACTTGTTGCGCTTGTTGCTGAATTTGATCCCGGTACTGGGGGGGAGCTAATTTAGCTGCTGTTTCAAATAGGGGTTTAGCCTCAGCCATTTTCCCTTGATTTTGCCAGACGATCGCCTTGGCATAGATGGGACGAAAATCCTCCGGTTCAGCTTTCATGGCTTCATCGTAAACTGCGATCGCCTCTTCATACCGCTGTTGGTCCGCATAGACTTGGCCCAAAATCACCTGAACGGAAACCACATCAATGCTTCCCGGCTGAATTTGATTTGCTTGGGGAGCGGTTTTCAGGGTATCCTCAAGCAAACCGATCGCCGCTTCAGGACGGTTTTCCATGAGCAAAAGATTCACATAACCCTGAAGGGCATTAATATTACCCGGTTGGGTTTCCAAAATTGACCGATAGACCGTAGAAGCCCCATCGCGATCGCCCACTTGTTGTTTCCCTTGGGCCAACAAAACCGCATAATCAGTGCGTTCGGGATTGAGGGCCACTAATTTTTCCAAAGCAGCGATCGCCCCAGGGATATCTTGTAACTTGAGTCGAGTCTCCAACAGTCCGCGCAGGGCCGTCTCATTATTCGGTTCCCGTTGCACCACTAATTCATAACCCCGAGCTTGAGCTTCCAAATCCCCTTGCTGCGAATTTGGGGTTGTTGTTGGGGTTGCTGGTGTGTTAGACGAAGTGGTTTGTGCAGCTCCCATCACACCATTGACAAGCGGCGTAATAATTGGTGCCAGACCAATTCCCACAAAGGCAACTAGCCCCAGTATCAAGACGTACAACTTCCATCGCCCCAGCTTTTGTGACACTATAAAACCTCTAACTCTATCCACATTTTAATCAACATCGGCAGTAACCGCAGGAATTCTTAAAAGAATTAACGCCTTGGAATCAGGGTAATGATTGTAGCTGAGTTTGCAGACAACAGGGAACCGAGAATCTGGTTCTAATCCCAGAATCTTTATTCTAAAGTAGAGAGCTAACCCCTAGACCCACAATCATTTTAAGACGCATTCAGGGGTCCGTCACCCTAAATTGAGACTGGGGGATATTCACGAACGGGATGAAGTCGCGATCGCCTCTGCATCCAGCAATCCAAAGCGAGAAAAGCCGACTCAATGCTATCTTGATCAGGAGTGCGTTTTAACACCAATCTGCATTAAACAACCCTAGTTTCTCGCATTACGTCACGAGCAAGCATTGACAGCGCGTACCCCAGATCGACTAGATTTGACGGGTATGAATGCTGTGCGAGCCAGTAAAAAGCAGAAACCATGCGGATTTGGCCCTAGCATCCTTGCATTTTAGGTAAAATCAGCAGCCTGATGGAAAGTAAACCCCTATCTTCCGATAGTGGGTGGGTTCCTCCCTTCTGTTAAGTCAGGATGCAACGAGCTTAATTCTATAGAACCTGTCAAATTCAGGTTTAGAATCATAAAGCGTTTTTCAAGTTAGCTGTCACCGGATGTGTCTCCGCCGCCAGGAGGTTTTATGAATTCCTCTCCCAATCAACTCCCAAGCTCCGCTAATAGTCCAGAAGCAGGCCAGCCCGATCCTAGCGTTCAGGCCACCCCGCCCGACTTCTCCCCTAGCCCTCCGACAAAATCACCAGAACCGAAATCGGTCACTGAATCTAATAAACAGCCCGATCGCGAGGCCGTAGCAAATGATTCGGACGGAATAGTGATGCGGCCTCATCCGATTCCGCTACCTTCTGAACCGAAGCAATATCGGGCGATCGGATTGGTCGCCGGTCGCTATCAACCCTCGGAAGAACAATTCACCCGAGGGAATTTAATCACCCCAGAAGGAACCGCAATTGATGCCGTTTTACTGGGTAAAGTGATGAGTTTGGTCAAAAATCATCTGAGCGATGAAGAAAATCACCTCTGGGTGGTTTATCCGCGCACTAGACAGAAAGAAAAGACCTTGCACGTCCAAATTATGGGAGTATGGGAGCCAGAAAAACTGACCCCCGCCCCCTCAGAATCCCCAACTCAGACGACCGAAGCAGCAGCGACAGTCACGGAAGGGTCATCTGCAACCCAGGAACCGAGCGAGTTAGAGATTCAAGATGGCTATTTTTCCATTCGTGGCGAGGTCATTTTTCAATCTCAGGACGAGCAGTATATCGTCGTTAAAATCAAGCAAAGCCCGAAAGATTCTGACACCAAACCTAAGTTTTTCAAGTTACAGCTTGAGGGCACTTTACCTGGAAAAGCCGTCGGTCATTTCTGGGACTTGCACGTGAAGCGTCAGGAAAATTCTCTGCTGATTGAGCAGGGTAACGACATGGGCTCAATTGCACCTAAAAAGAAAAAGCCCTTTAAAGGGAAAGGGGGTAAACCGGGCGGCAGCAAGCGCCCCTTCAAGAGTTCTGGACGCCCAGTCCCCAACCCGACGGTTCAGCAAACCGCCCCAATCCCTCGGACTGAACCGCTGCCCAAACCCGTTAAGCGTAGTAAACCCCAAAATCAGGAATAAACCGTTTGATCAGGGTTGGGGTTGAATTCCCTCCCCGCAATTCTTAACTGTGCATCACCCACCGGGTGGATTATTCCAACCTGAGTTGAGACCCCCACAAATTTTGGGGTAAAAACGAGCGGTCCATTGCCAGGGGGATAACAGGTTCGGTCAGGGTAAACTCCCCGGATTCGATCCAGTGCTTTAATTCCAAGGCGACTTGACGGGAGAAGAAGATACTGGCTAGAGGTGCCGTCCGCACGGGTTTACCTTCCAGGGTAATCCGACCCGTTTTAAGCTGGGCGTAGCTGACTAGCCCGAAGGTCGGACGAACCCGGCGGGGGATGGAGAAATCCACAATCGGGGCAACGATATCTTGGTCTTGCACCGCACAGTGCAGGACCACTTGCTCATTGAGGATGGGTAACGGGACCCCGACGCCCAGCATTAAGGAGGGACCGTAATTGTGGAAGTAGCAACCCCGCACCCATCTAGGATTCATTTGTTTGGCATCTCCAATTAGGGCTAAGGTGGCCGCAGGGCCTATGGGCGTCTTATTCGGTAGGCGTTTTTGCTTGGGAAAGTGCTGAGTCCCTTCCCAGGCAACATAGCCAATTCCACCCCCTAAAAAAATCCGGGTTCCTGGACCAATCAGGTCGAGTTCTGGGTCATTGAGTAGGGGCGAAATAGCGCCCGGGTTGGAATAGACGGCATTCCCGAGATGGGGTTGTAAGGGGCCGAGGTAGGTAAACAAGGGGCGATCGCCCCCATTCACTCCTACAATAAAATTTTGATATAAATTTCTAGGGTTATATAAATAAAACTGGTTAATGGTGTCCTTAGTCAGGGTCGTTTCAAAAGAAGCCCGGGGATAGCAATCGGTAACTTGCCCAATCGCCCGCAGATGAATCGGTTTCCCCGCAATTAAATCGGCGATGGTATGACCCCCACCCCGATCTCGGATTTCCTCTCCATCTTGGGCTTCCGCCACCTCAGTCGCCCCCAAATACAAATCCACCGCCCCAAACCCTGAATAGGCGGGAACCCCATCTAACCAACAACGCCGAATTTTAATCGGAGGGTCGGTATGTCCTAGGTTCAGAATTGCCCCGGATGACTCCATCGGTTCAAAGGTCCCCGTTGTCACCACATCCACTTCTTTTGCTACCGCCGGGATGCCCTTTTCCAGAACCCGTGCCTTCAGTTCTTCAACTGTCCAGACGACCGCTTTTTTTTGGCAGATTTTGTCATTAATTTCGGCAATCGTTCGCATAGTTTGGCTTCTCTAATATCGGGATTAATTCGGATAATTTTTGACGAAAATTAACAAATTTATCCCTGATTACGGTTAGGACTGAGGGGTTATAGAAACTAATTTTCAGATAAGAATCCGGGGTAACAGCGCAGGGGTTAAAGGCGTTTAACGCTTATTCTGGTTGGGGTTGTTCTTGAAAGTCATGTCCCGATTTGACCTCTGGGGGAATGAGTTTGGGATTGCTTGCCTTGGGGCGATCGTCCCAAGGGTCATAGTCTAGGATGGATAGCTCGTGACTCGATGGCAATAATGGGACTGATTCGCTTTCTAAGGGGGTATCAGATAGGGGAGGCTCCAACCGTCTTGACCGCCTCGTTGCAAAGGGTTTGCGCCATCGGTCTAGTATATCTTTCACCAAGGTTTCTTGAAGCCAAACCTGAAGCACTAAGGTTAAAGGCAGGGCTAAAAATAACCCTAAAAAGCCAAAAATAGAAGCAAAAAAGACTTGAGCGATTAAGGTGACCGCAGGCAGTAAAAAAATCTGCTCGGCCATCACATAAGGAGTCAGAACATTACTTTCTAACTGCTGAATGAAGATATATAATCCCAGGACGGCTAGGGATTTCCAGGGTGCATCTAACAGGGCGATCGCCATTGGGGGAATCGCACTTAAAGCCGGTCCAATATTGGGGATAAAGGTTAACAAACCCGCTAATACCCCATTGGCTAAAGCTAGGGGAACTCCCAACATTAATAGGCCCAGCCAGCTTAATACCCCAATCACCATCATGTTAAACAGAATGCCAATCAACCACCCGCCTAATGCCACATCACAGCGATCGAGAATTCCATCAACTCGCCATCGGTAAAACGAGGGAAAAATTCGCACGAAAGCACTTCGATAAGCTTGAGGACTGCTTACCATCATTAACGCTAGAACCAAGACTAATAAAAAGCTTAATAATCCCCCAAAAGTTCCGCCTACGACTGCTCCTGCGCCTCCGACTAATTGATTAGCTAAAGGTTGAAGTTGTTGAACTATACTCTCAACATCGGGTAAATATTGCTTCAATTGTGGGGGGACTTGGGTTCTAACTTGATAAATTAAGTCATTAATTTCTGCAAATCCCAAAGTCAGGAGCTGAGTGAGTTGCTGTAATTGAGTGGCAAATGGAGGCACAATCAGCCAAAAAAAGCTCACCAAAACCAGGAGTAATAGGAGAATGGAAACCATGACGGCCCAACCGCGTTTGATGCCAAACCATTGCAATCGGCGAGCGAGTCGATTTAAGGCTGTTGCTAGAACAACTGCTGCAAATAGCAGCAATAAAATTTCTCGAATTTGCCAGAGAATATAGAAAGAGATAAAAACGGCTAATAAGCCCAGCCATTGACCTAAATTCACTGCGATCGCTCCCTCCCATCTTAGCTATTTCCGCTGACCCCGCTTTGTTTCGATTGTAAATCAGGGGTTCTAATCTACAGCAGATTGACCCCGGGGATTGTACTTGATACTCAATATAGCCTCAACTGGGTCTTGTCGCCTTAAAAGCGCTAAACTGCCTTGAGCAGGGGCGATCGCACCATCCACTCCCATCCTGGAACTCTACTGGGCTAAGGGGTCTCCAGCCTCCTTAATTTTGTGGATCCTCAAAATACAGTCGCCAACTCAGGACCCCGAACATGATCGCGGTTGGTGTACAAACTAGGAGCAAGGCGATCGCCGAAGTCTCAGGAATCGCCAGCAGAGGCCCCCCGTATTTGATAGCAGCAGAAACCAGGGCTGAGGCAACCATCACCTTGACAATAAATAAAGTATTACTATCCATTGTTATTCATGACCCTTTAAAAAGTTAACCCCACCGTTTACACTTAATAACAAAACTCACCAAAAGATAGACTTAAGCTGATTTTTTGCATACATCTTAAGATATCAGTCAATCCTTGTCTTTTATCCTAAAATTTTAAAACCCTAGCTCACAAAACTGCATATCAGCCCGTTCTTGATTTTGTTACCGTTTTGATTTTAGCCGGAGTCGGTTACTGGTTCTTAAGTTCGGCAGAACAAACCGCGCAAATCACCTCCACTGCTGCGATCGCCGCTTAAGCTGAGGCCCCCGAAACCTCTGGACCGAACACTTCCACCTTGGCGATCGGCCCGGAAACCATTGACCTCACCCCTCAACAACACAAAACTATGCTTTAAGGCGGTAATTAATGATTACCACAAACCCGGATAACGACTCAAGTCGTTACTACAACCATCGGATCACTTCAGTGAATGCTTCGATGTTCCTAGCAACGACTTGGATGGTTTATTTTGTTTCGGGGTCACGAAGTGACTCTAAAAAACGCGACCTTCACTAAATCCATTTTGAATATAGTGCTGAGTTGCGGCCACTACATCATTGCCAAAAGCCGACCTCAAGTCCTCGTAATTATTCAGGTAACTCACTGGATTAAATACATTAGTCAGTCGCCCTTCCGAAGCCCCAAACACAACAAAGTGTTCTGTAGCTAACTGGGGATTCAATCCAATTACTTCAATTAAATCTCCATAAGAAGCCAGGTATCGCAGTTCATCAAACGTATCTAAGGCTCGATCTTCTGCCATCCCGAAGTTCTGATAATGTTGAGTTGCCGCAGTTAAGTTATAACCAAAAGCAGTAATCAAATCGCGATGAGAAGCCAAATATTGAGCGGGGTTAAATTCCGTCTCTCCTGTAATTGTATCTCGAAATGTAGAAGTAGGTACGGTTGCTAATCCTTGTACATTTAAGCCGGTATTTCCCCCAATCATCCCTAGGCTAGTGGCTTGCCCATTGGTCAGATTGATAGAATAAAGCATCGAATTTGCCACAGCAAAAGCCGCATTCTCCCCGGCCATTCCTGAAACAATATCAAACCCTGCTAAATTACCAAAATCCACCCCTAAATTCCCAACGGTAACCAAAGTCCCATCATTGGGGGGATTTTGCAGTAATAGGGTATTCAGTTGTGTATCAATATTATAGAGTTGGGTTGAAGTCGTTCCGGCAAAGGAATTGGTATAACCCGAGGCACTAATCGTGGGATCAACAGCCGCATTGGCGTCGCCTGCTCCAAATGCTAAAGTACCATCAACAATGACTGCTCCCGTATCCACATTGATGCGGAAATTTTGGTTGTTTTCCCCCACTAATCGGAGTCGATCCGGAACTGGATTAAAGTCAAATCCTGAAACTGTTCCCCCTTCAAAGGGTTGGGATAAGGTACTGACCAATGTAGCCGCTACACTCTGCGGCGTCATTGTATTATTCAATCCTCCATTGGCATCAATAGTAAACCCTAAACTCTGGGGATTAATCGAGTAAATATTGTTAGTGGTTGTGATGCCGTAAATCAGCCCGTTAGCCGGTCGGGTATCAATTCCGATTAAAGTCCCCTCAATTCCCGTGACTTGCACTGAGGAGGTCTGGGCCGGATTATTCGCGTTAAAAGCGACGAGAGTATTGTTGTCATTTAAAGCAATAAAAACGGTCATTCTTCTTCCTGGTTGTTTTACTTAATGGTCAGTACCTATGGGGTGTTATAGCCTGAAAGGCCCGCATAAAACAGGGGATTATGACATCCATTGAGACATCTATAAGGTATCAGTGAAATTTTGAATGGGGGTGTAGTTTGGCCTCCTTAAACATAGTCATGAGCAGTCTGGGTGAGTCTCTTTAGTCCGAAGCGGTTTAAAGTGAATCATTTATGTTAGGGTGATTTAAGTTACTTGCTGAAGAGATGAAAATTGGATAATTTTGCTATCTTCAGTGAATTAACCGCTCAGGGAGAACACTTATCTAAGTTTAGCACTATCTCAATGACCCATGAACGAAATGAGTGGGAAAATCTGCCAACTTATTAAATTTTTTCGGACAATTTTCTATCAAGATAGAGCTGGAAGTTAATCCTTTCAGTGCTTCTGGAGGCTCTAGGACTCGAACTCAGCAACGGGCAACTTCTTCTCAAAAAGTCCTGAGACAAGCTGGGATTTTCTACTTTTTCCGGTATTTTAGAGTATGAAGTTTCTGATCCCGCTCTAGTGCGCTACAGTTTTTCAGTACCTGGACCGAGGGTCTAAATTTAACCCGATCGCTGACCCATTGCCTATTTTCTAATCTCTTATAAGTGAGAATTAGACTAAATTGAGTGATTCAAGTTGACTCAGTTAAGTAGCTATAGCGGTACAACTAGGGAAGTTAAGGGGCTGCTACAGGAGCAATTAAACCCTGAAGTTCTTTTCAAAATATTCCTCAATCTCCAGCCAAAAAGGGTAGTACAATCTGCTTGCTTTTCCCTTAGATTTTTTCCTATAACAGCCCTCGGCTATCAGTTCGATTGACCCTAAAAAAAACACGGAATTCAGGAATTCCGTGTTTGAATTTTAATTAAATGTACAAAAGTGGATTTAACGACTAATGTAGTGAACCCAGAACTGGCCGTCTGGAATACAAGTGCGGCGGATTAAGTTGTAGGAGTAGTGCAGATAAGCACCCTTTCCATCATTTCGATAACCGTTTGGGAACCATTCACCATAAGGGTCATGAACGATAAATCCGTTAGCATCAAACCCCACTAATACAATAATGTGACCAAAGCTGGTGAAATAGCCGTGAATCACACAGGGATTGCCACCGCGCAAGTGTTGTTGACAGCGTTCGATGGTTCCCCATTTGGTAAAGTCATCTTTACGTTTATAGTCGCGGACAACACGGGCTAAATGTTCAGGTTCATGGCGGGAATATCCGCGATCGAGACACCACCGATATAACTCATCTTCCATCTGGCGATAGCGACTGTCGTAACGGGGTACGCCTAGATATTCCAAACACATGGCGATCGAGGTAACATTACAAGCACCGCTGGGATTGTAATAGTTATCCATCTGAGACTTAAAAGGCACATTTAATCGCACGGAAGCCGCCGGTTGCTGGGGTTGGGTGAGGGTGCGGTTTCCTTCTATTAGTTGAACGTGCTCTTCAAAGGCATACCAGACGCGATTACCCCGAATTGCTTCTTGGAAGGTAACCCGGTAATGACCGCGATGGCCCGGTTCATAATTGGCTAAGGTAAAACTTTGACCCACTTCTACACTAAATTGCTCATTGGCAGTGAGTACAGAAGATTGCAGAGGTAAAGTTTTAAAAATCGTTTTCGTGATGATTTGTAGGGAAATTCGGGGGACCGATAAAGTTTGGACCTGAGCATTCATCAGGGCTGCAATTGTTTTCGGTCCGAGGGCTTCTTGTTCTTCTTCAATCCCGTTGAGGTTCTGAAAGCGTTGATAGGCAGCGTTGGTCAGTTCTCCAAACACCCCATCAACGGGAGGAGTCAGTAATTTTAACTCGGTTAAGCGCTGCTGAATCTGACAGGTTAAAGAGTGATTGTTAGCCACTTCAGAAAGTGGACATATCTTGTCAATTTCCAGAAAAATGGAGTTCGGCTGCTCGTTAGTTACGGTCATAATCAAAGAATGGGGGGGCAAACTTCGGGGTACAAAGATGCTGTAAATCTCTTGTAGCACCTGTAATTTGATTGCGGAGAAAATATCGCTTGGTCCGGAAATTGAAGGTAACCTGAGCCATGATTTAACCGCTGGGGGAGAAAAGACTCAGGAAAGGGTTAGATTCATTCCGGCAAGACGTGATTCTCATCGGTTTCCGCCCGATCTCCCCACGCTGGCCGATCGCCCTGCTATCGTGGAAAAGACTATCTTGTTAACCGACGCGATCGCCCACTTGTATGACAAAAAAAGCACGAATTTGTATCCTAGGCGGCGGATTTGGCGGTCTGTATGCCGCTTTGCGCTTGAGCGAGTTACCCTGGAATCCTCCAGGAAACCCCGAAATCGTTTTAATCGATAACAACGATCGCTTTTTGTTCTCCCCTCTCCTCTACGAGTTGCTCACCGGGGAATTACAATCTTGGGAAATTGCACCCCCGTTTTCCGAACTCTTGGCAAATACCCGAGTACGCTTCCATCAAGGCACTGTCTCTAACATCAACCTCGAAACCAGACAGGTCCATTTAGAGGATGGAGTAGAATTCAGTTACGATCGCGCTATTTTGGCCCTGGGTGGAGAAACCCCCTTAAATTTAGTCCCCGGATGTGCTGATCATGCCTTCCCCTTCCGCACCATTGCCGATGCCTATCGTCTGGAAGAACGACTGCGCCTCTTAGAAGCATCGGACAAAGACAAAATCCGCATTGCTGTTGTTGGGGGTGGTTATTCTGGGGTGGAATTGGCTTGTAAACTAGCCGATCGCCTCAAAAGCCGAGGTCGTCTGCGCCTCGTAGAAATGGGGACAGAAATTCTACGAACCTCCACGGAATTTAATCGCGAAGCAGCCACCAAAGCCCTAGAAGAACGGGGAATTTGGATTGATTTAGAAACCACCACCGAAGAAATTACCGCCGATACGATTTCCTTGTTATATCGAGGACAAGTAGACCCAATTCCAGTAGATTTAGTCGTTTGGACCGTGGGAACCCAAGTGGCGGCAGCGGTGCAATCCCTCCCGGTGAAGCAGACCCAACGGGGTCAAATCGAAGTGACGCGGACCTTACAGGCGATCGACCATCCGGAACTATTCGCGATCGGGGACCTTGCCTATTGTCTCGATGCCAGTGGACAGCCTGTCCCCACCACAGCACAAGCGGCTATGCAGCAAGCGGATTATGCCGCTTGGAATGTCTGGGCCTCCCTGAGCGATCGCCCCCTTCTCCCCTTTGAATATCAAGGATTAGGAGAAATGATGACCCTGGGAATTGATAATGCTACCTTAACCGGATTAGGCGTCAAATTGGATGGTCAAATGGCCCATCTTTTACGACGTTTAGCCTATCTCTATCGAATGCCCACATTTGACCATCAGCTTAAAGTCGGCTTAAATTGGATTACTCAGCCCGTGCGTGAGTTTTTCTCTCAATCCGGTTCACCCCGTTAGCCTAAACTGATGTCCCAACCTTCAGTCATTTTTTTCGATGCCGCCGGTACCCTTTTTGGAGTGCGTGGCAGTGTCGGTGCAGCGTATGGAAATTTTGCCCGTCGCTTTGGGGTGGAAGTGGACGATCGCCTGTTAAATCAGGCATTTTTCGACAGTTTTGCCGCCACAGAACAGGCGGCTTTTCCAGGAGTCTCACAAACCGAGATTCCCCGCCTGGAATTTCAGTGGTGGGAGGCGATCGCCTCGGATACCTTCAAACGCGCCGGAGTCTTCCATCAGTTTGCCGATTTTTCGGTCTTCTTTGAGCAACTTTACGATTACTTTGCCACCGCTGACCCTTGGGTTATCTATCCCGATGTGCGCCCTACCCTTGAATCCTTGCACGCTCAAGGCATTCAACTCGGAGTATTGTCAAATTTTGACTCCCGACTTTACTCCGTCTTAGAGGCATTGGATCTGGCCCAATTCTTTAAGTCTGTCACTATTTCTACCGTCGTAGGGTCCGCAAAACCAAACCCGCCGATTTTTGCGGCGGGTTTGGAAAAACATGGCTGTGCAGCATCGGACGCATGGCACATCGGCGATAGCTATCGAGATGATTATCAAGGGGCGATCGCCGCTGGTTTACGCGGGATCTGGCTACTGCGCAACCCCTAGAACAGCTTAATAAAGGGAGCAGGTGAGCTGCTGGGATTCCATTTGTAGCTGTTCAATCAAGTCTTCATTCCCTAGCATCCTTGCCGCTTGCATCCGGCGTTCTAAACTCCGACAAATGTTATTGCGGTGAAGTTTGGCAACCTCTTCCATGACTTTATCTCCCGGTTGAGCATCCATCAGAGGCTTTACCCGTCCACTTTTGGGCGTTACTTCTGCCATTGGGGGAGTGACAGCTTCCCCCACCTGATAGTGAGCACCCCGGTAGGTTAACTCTTTTAAAGTGGCAGGGACTGGAATATGCCGGGGATAGCGCACTTGCCACTCATTCCCCCGATATTTTCCCCCAATTTCTGCCTCCATGAGATTAAAGCTTTGGGGTTCCGAATCGTAGCCAATTCCCCGATAAGTGAGTTTCATATCTTTGTTCCTGTTCTAAATTAAGTGAATTTACTAAAGTTGGGAGAGGGGGCGTTTTTTGCATTTCCCTCTATTTCTGTATTATATTTTACCGTTTTGAGGAAATAGGGGTTTTTTTAATAAAACTTAACAATTTGATATATTTTCTCGGCAATGCCGCTTTGCCTAGTCGAGGGATAAGAAAGCCTTGATCCCTGACCTGAACCAGCAAAAAGGAGTACCGGAGTAAGATTGGGGGGAAAGAGAAGAAAGGACTAAAGTCAGGACGTTGAACCGGGGAAAAATCAGGTTCTTCGTTTGTAGTAACGACTTCAGTCGTTTCCCGGGGGTTAGCCTCAGGGATCAGGGAAAGACTCCGCCAACAGCAACAGGCGATCGCCCCATAACAGAGGCAAAAAACAACTGAAGTCGGGACGTTGAACCGGGGAAAAATCAAGTTTTTCGGGTGTAGTAACGACTCAAATCGTTTCCCGGTATTACTTTGATGGATGAACAACAGACTGGGAGAACTCAAACAAGCGATCGCTCAAAGAAATAATTAATTCTGCATAAGCTAACTGTTGCCGCCATCGTTCGGGAATACCCAATTCCCCATAAAATGCCCCGGCAATCTGTCCATAAATTGCCCCTGTTGTATCCGCATCATCCCCTAAATTAACCGCTAATAAACAGCCCTCTTCAAACGATTGACTGTGATAAAAAGCCCATAAGGCAGCTTCTAAAGACTTCACCACATAACCTGTTCCTTCAATTTCTGGAGGTTGGAGGGTTTTAAAAGAACCCGCTGCAACTTCAGCAATTTCTGGAACGAGGGGATGTTTTTGCCAATACCCCGGAACAGGACTGTAGTGAGGAACCAGTAATTCTTCCTTACTATTACCCTGGATGGCACCGATAATTAATCCAGCAAAATATCGGCAAGCATCGACGGCAGTTGCTGCGCCGTGGGTGGTGCGTGAACTATCTTTTGCGATGGCGATCGCCACCTCCGGATTGTTCGCATAAAATAGGGGAACAGGTGCTAACCGCATCAGAGATCCATTCCCCGCACTTCTAGCATCTGTTGCACCACAATAGGGTTGTCTCATCTCCTGAAATCGCCCTAGGGCTTCTTGCACCGTATTCCCAATATCAAAACACTCGCCGGTACTGCTGAGATACCCCGTTTGCTCCCAGGTTAAATATTTTTCTAATTGATTAACCGGATCAAACCCGCATTTTTCAATCAGGCTTTCTGCTAAACATAAAGCCATTGAGGTATCGTCGGTCCATTCTCCGGGTTTGAGGTGAAAAATCCCCCCACCTACCATATCGGTGATGGGGGTAAAGGTCCCCGGTTTCTTAAATTCTAAGGTAGTGCCCAGCGCATCGCCCACGGCTAAACCGAGAAGACATCCACGATATCGAGCGATTTTTTCCATTGGAATGATTAGGGTTTAGGAAAAATATTGATAAAGATTCCAACCATTCTAGCGTGATAAATCCCGTAAATAGTAGAAGCGATCGCTCTGCCAGTCGCTGCCTTTGATTCTTCCTAAATATCCCGTGAGGGGAGAAGAAAGCTCGATTAAAATTTCGTGCATTTCTCTTAAGGGAATAAAATGATGAGGATGGGAAGTCACATATAAAGCATGGAGTGCTTCTACCCCAGCCAATTCTAATCGGGCATTCTCTAAATGTCGTTTAACCAGTTTGATAATGCGCGATCGCAATTCAATGGATTCTTTGACTTTATCGATATAACTATTCACTTTATCATCAGCCCATCCATACGGGTCTTGCCGCAAACACTGTTTTAATTTCAGCAAGTCTACGGACCCTTTATATTGAGCTTGCAAGTGCACTAAACTTTGCAAGGTTTCGGGACGGATGACATTCATCTGATTTTCAATTGCCACGTTCAGCCCATCCAAAGTTAACTCTTCAGCCGCGACGATCCATTTAATAGCTCGTTCGTATCGTTCGGTTCCGAGATGATTTGCAGCCCGGGTTAGGAGTTGAGCGGGATTGTCAGCGATCGCGGTTTTGGGGTTTTTAGCGTTACACTGTCCTACCATAAGATAAGGCGTTTCGCAATAAAAATCCCATCCTTCCTCGACAATCAGGGCGTTAGGAAGAAGTTCGGGACCGTTAAACCCTAATTTCAGCAACCCTTGGCGCACCAGTTTAACAAACCCCTGGGCATCTTGAGAATTACCCACCGAGGCGATCGTCCTAATCCAGGTTAAATCCGGGTCCTCTGAAGTGACGGGAACCGGATTTCCAAACCCGAGAAACTGTTGCAAATCATTATCCAGGTTTTGTGCGGTAGGTTGAGAACGAGCGAGTTGGGCGATCGCCCGTTGCAAGGCATCTAATTCGGGATGCAGGGGGATGAGGAACTGTTCAAGCTGAGAACGCCGGTAGGCAAAGGTTCGATCACTCAATACCGGCACTGAATCAGTCACCGCAAGGGTTACAGGTAAGGCGATCGGGGTTCCGATCCGGTCCTGGGTTGGCAGAGGACAAGCTAAGGCGATCGCCCGAGGAAGTCGATAAACCCGCAAATGAGCTAGAAAAATAGCACCCTGATTCTGGAGAATTTCCTCTAAATCTTCTAGGTTCCACAAGGTTAATCGAGACAGGGTAGGCAAAGAATTTCTGTCTGTAATGGTTTGGCATCCTTCACACCGGGCGATCGCCGTCATCTTCACGGTTTCTGAGACTTCCGTGGGTTGATCCGAGGACTCTGACGGCAGTTGGGGGCTAAAATCATTACGGAAATAGAGGGCAAATTCTTGTCCCGGATCCAAAACAATTTCTGCCACCGCAGCAATGGTAGCCCCTTGGATGAGCGCCTCAACATCCGGTGTACTTAAGCCTAAAGCAGTGGAAATTAAGACAGGTTGGTTCATGATGCCATGTCTCGGGGACCTAGTAGAACAGGGTGATATATTTTCTCAATTCGCGGCTATGGGGAGTTGAGAAATCATCTAAATTGCTTTAAGACTGACGCATCCCTTGTTTTTCTAGTCGGCGAGGCAATCCATGAAAAACACCTCTCCTATCCGATGAAATCCCAAGATTTGGGTCAGTCTTGTCCGCTGTAATTATTCTCCCTCATCAGCCTGACGAAAAGGAGACGCTTTACCCGAATTATCTTTATAAAAAGAATTTTAGAACGGCGATCGCCCTAAAAAAAGAGTTGCCGACGATCTTAAGCGATCGCCGACAACTGGAAAGGCCCTTAACCCTTGATGGATTAACCCGCCTCGATAAAAATTTCTGAACCAAAAATCGGGATGACTGGATTCGAACCAGCGGCCCCTTCGTCCCGAACGAAGTGCGCTACCAAGCTGCGCCACATCCCGTAATTTATGACCATTTATCACTCTATGTCCTACTTGCCCAACTTGTCAAGTAATTTCTAGCCGATGATTGGAAAAAAGCTTGCCCAGGGCGATCGCACCGGCGAGCTAGTTGAGCCCTAGGCCAGTATCATAAAGATGAAGTCTTCAAAAAAATTTTAGGGCGTAAGCGTGAGTGTAAAACCAGATTGGCTGCGGGTCAAAGCCCCGCAATGGGAGCGCGTCGGCCACGTTAAGGAAATATTGCGGGATTTAGCCCTCAATACCGTTTGTGAAGAGGCATCCTGTCCCAATATCGGAGAGTGCTTCCACAATGGAACCGCTACTTTCCTGATCATGGGGCCAGCCTGTACCCGTGCCTGCCCCTACTGCGATATTGATTTTGAGAAAAAACCCCAAGCCTTAGACCCCACGGAACCCGTGCGGTTAGCGGAGGCAGTGCGGCGAATGCGCCTGAATCATGTGGTGATTACTTCGGTGAATCGGGATGATTTGCCCGATGGAGGGGCGGACCAATTCCGGCGCTGTATTGAGGAAGTTCGGGCCGCTTCCCCCGGCACAACCATCGAAGTGTTAATCCCGGACCTCTGTGGAAATTGGCAAGCCTTAGAGGTGATTTTACAAGCCGAACCGGAAGTTCTCAATCACAACACTGAAACCGTACCGCGTTTGTATCGCCGGGTGCGTCCTCAAGGCAACTATGAGCGAAGTTTAGAATTATTGCGGCGATCGCGCCAACTGGCACCCGGTTTGTACACCAAATCGGGAATCATGCTCGGACTCGGGGAAACTGATGAGGAAATTCAACAGGTACTGCGAGATTTACGCGCGGTGGAGTGCGACATTTTAACCTTGGGGCAATATATGCAACCAACCCCGAAACATCTGCCCGTGGTCAATTGGGTCACTCCAGAGCAATTTACCGCATGGCAGAAGCTTGGGGAGTCCTGGGGATTTTTACAAATGGTCGCCTCTCCCTTGACCCGTAGTTCCTATCATGCCGAACAAGTCCGGGCATTGATGGAACGGTATCCTCGGGGGAATAGCCGCAACCGGCAAATAGTGTCGGGGAAGGATTGAGGAAAACTGATGGATAATATGCCAACTTTCCCCGCCACGAAACCTCAGACCCTCGGAATTTTGGGGGCTGGGGTTTGGGGGCGGACTTTGGGACAGTTAGTGACCCAAAATGGTCATCAGGTGGATTATTGGTCTCGCAGTGGCGATCGCAGTTTAGAGGAGATTGTCACCGGGGCAAATATTCTGCTGTCTGCGGTATCCATGAAAGGCGTAGCCTCAGTTTTGTCCCAAGTTAAAGCCATTGGTCTTGCATCGGATACCATTATCGTCACGGCAACCAAAGGATTGGACCCGCAGACGACGGCAACGGCAGCCCAACTTTGGCAACAGGCATTTCCCGATCGCCCGGTGGTAGTTTTAGCGGGACCGAATCTCTCCAAGGAAATTCAACAGGGATTACCTGCCGCAACGGTGGTGGCGAGTCACGATGAAACTGCCGCTAGTTTGGTACAAGCCGTTTTTTCTTCCAGCAACTTTCGGGTTTATACCAATCCGGACCCCTTGGGAGTCGAACTCGGAGGGACCCTGAAAAATGTCATGGCGATCGCCTCCGGGGTCTGCGATGGTCTGCAACTAGGTACTAATGCTAAAGCCGCTTTACTCACCCGAGGACTGACTGAAATCATTCGCATTGGTACCCATTGGGGTGCACAAATCGAAACCTTTTATGGATTGTCAGGACTTGGTGACTTACTAGCGACTTGTAACAGCCCCCTGAGCCGCAATTATCAAGTTGGCTATCAACTGGCACAAGGCAAGACCCTGACTGAGATTCTCCCGAATTTAGAAGGGACGGCGGAAGGGGTGAATACGACTCAGGTGTTAATTCAACGGGCTAAAAGCTTGGAGATTTCCGTTCCGATTTCTTATCAGGTGCATCAGTTACTCGAAGGCCAAATTACCCCAAAAGATGCGGTTGAAGCCTTGATGCTGCGGGATATCAAGCCTGAGTAATGTCTCTGACTTTGAGTAATGGGCAACTTAATCGGCGATTTTGTGATCTCAATTCTAGCCCCCCGTGATCCGGAACGGTGGCGATCGGTGATGAAAATTAACGAAGGGGCTGATAGAAGTCACCTCAACTTGAGGTAATACTTTCTATACTTGCAAGTAGGGTTCAGGGAAAGGAATTTTTCTGTTTTCTCAAAAAACCCTGCTGTTTGATGTAAAATATTGCGAATTCAGGAACGGTGAATTCAGGAACAGGGGCAGCCTTGTTCATGCAATTAAACCGTTAAATCCCTTAAGTAACTCACCTAATAACTGATAGTAACGTTATGTAACGGAACGGTCAGATGTGACAGGAAGTCTGATATCGAGGGAATATTGATAACAAAGCAGTCAAGAACCGCGAACCACCGATCACCTGGAGACGCTGAGAAGATCACCATGCCAGGAATTTCTCTTTACCCTAATACAGAAGACGACAATCCATTATTGCCCTCCGATTTCGAGCTTGATGCTCCCGAGGACAATGAGTTAGACCTGAGCTCCGATCCGTTTGCAGTCGAACTGGAAATGGAGGAAGTGGACACCGTTGAAATCTCTCAAGCCCCCACTCGTCGCACCACTGACCTGGTTCGGTTATACCTCCAGGAAATTGGCCGCGTGCGGTTGCTGGGGCGAGAAGAAGAGGTTGTGGAAGCCCAGAAAGTGCAGCGCTATATGCAGATCAAAGAGATGCGTGATGCTGCCGCTACTGAGGAAAATCCAGAACTGCAACGGTATGTTCGCCTCGTGGACACCCGCGATCGCCTCGCCTCCCTCTTAGGACATCGACCCTCCTTAGAACGGTGGGCCGCAGAAGCCGGAGAGCAGGTCAGCGACCTTAAACCGATTTTAGCGGTCGGGAAACGCCAATGGGCAGCCCTTGCCTCTATGACGGTGGAGCAACTGGAACGCACCCAAGCCGAAGGAATTAGCGCCAAGGAACACATGATTGAGGCTAACCTTCGTTTGGTGGTTTCTGTGGCGAAGAAGTATCAAAACCGAGGGTTAGAGCTTTTGGATTTAGTCCAAGAAGGAACCTTGGGTTTAGAACGGGCAGTGGATAAGTTCGATCCGACCAAGGGGTATCGATTTAGCACCTATGCTTACTGGTGGATTCGTCAAGGGATTACCCGGGCGATCGCCACCCAAAGTCGCACCATTCGCTTGCCGGTTCATATTACCGAAAAGCTCAATCATGTGTT
>CBFGOM010000061.1:0-31056 GCA_965650385.1 uncultured Oscillatoriaceae bacterium | reverse complement strand
CCCCTCTCCTCCCCATCTCCCGTCTCTCCCCTCTCCTCCCCATCTCCCCTATCCTCCCTATCTCCCCCATCTCCCGTCTCTCAATCTTTAATAAAACCTGCGAATTCCAACACCTTGCCGACGATTCGCTCTAAGATAAAAGATTGCACCCATCAACGAAGCCCGATCAAGTTATGAGTAAGGGGACACTTTTCGATAAGGTTTGGAATTTACATACCGTCGGTACTCTAACCTCCGGACAAACCCAGTTGTTTATTGGACTGCACCTCATCCACGAAGTCACCAGTCCCCAAGCATTCGCCATGTTGCGCGAACGGGAACTGAAGGTGTTGTTTCCAGAACGGACAGTAGCAACAGTAGACCATATTGTACCAACGGAAAATCAAGCGCGTCCCTTTGCCGATGTCCTGGCAGAAGAGATGATTGTTGCGTTAGAGAACAATTGTAAGGCGCATAATATTCGCTTTTATAATGTCGGGTCAGGACGGCAGGGAATTGTCCATGTGATTGCACCGGAACAGGGACTCACCCAACCGGGGATGACGATCGCCTGTGGGGATTCACACACCTCAACTCACGGCGCATTTGGGGCGATCGCCTTTGGAATTGGTACCAGTCAAGTGCGCGATGTCCTCGCTTCCCAAACGTTAGCGCTTTCTAAGCTCAAAGTTCGGAAAATTGAAGTCAATGGCACTCTGAATCCCGGGGTTTATGCTAAAGATGTCGTCCTGCACCTAATTCGTAAATTAGGGGTGAATGGCGGCGTGGGATATGCCTACGAATATGCCGGAACCACCTTTGAGCAAATGTCGATGGAAGAACGGATGACCGTTTGCAACATGGCAATTGAAGGCGGGGCCCGATGTGGATATATTAATCCAGATCAGGTCACGTTTGACTATCTCAAAGGGAGAGAATTTGCACCGAAAGGGGAAGAGTGGGATAAGGCGGTAGAGTGGTGGACCAATATCCGCAGTGATGCCGATGCAGAATATGATGATGTGGTCGTTTTTGATGCTGCCGACATTGCGCCGACGGTGACTTGGGGAATTACACCGGGACAAGGAATTGGCATCAATGAAACGATTCCAAAACCAGAGGAATTATCGGAGAGTGATCGGGCGATCGCGCAAGAAGCGTATCGCTATATGAAACTAAATCCAGGCGATCGCATTGCCGGGACTAAAGTTGATGTTTGCTTTGTAGGAAGCTGTACTAATGGACGAATTAGTGACCTAAGAGAAGCAGCAAAATTCGCGAAAGGTCGTCAAGTTGCTCCGGGAATTAAAGCCTTTATTGTCCCCGGTTCTGAGGATGTGAAAAAGCAAGCCGAAGCGGAAGGATTAGATAAAGTTTTCCTAGAAGCGGGCTTTGAATGGCGTGAGTCGGGCTGTTCGATGTGTTTGGCGATGAATCCAGATAAGTTGCAAGGCAGTCAAATTAGTGCCTCTTCTTCTAATCGGAATTTTAAAGGTCGTCAAGGGTCTTCGGAAGGTCGCACGTTATTAATGAGTCCGGCAATGGTTGTTGCTGCTGCTATTAATGGCGCGGTTTCTGATGTTCGGGATTTATTGTAGGAATTAATGACTGAAGTCATTACTACGAACGTCGGATAAATCACAAAATTATGGCAGTCGGTTTAAACCGACTTTAGCTATTAGCCCGCCAACGTTTAAACCCCCAGCAGTTGTCGCTATTAAGAGCAAATCAAGGAGAAAAATATCGATGAGTAGTGAAGTAAAAATCATTCAGGGCCGGGGAATTCCCCTGGTAGGGAATGATATTGATACCGATCGCATTATTCCGGCGCGGTTTTTGCGTTGTGTGACGTTTGATGGGTTGGGGGAAGAAGTTTTTAAGGACGATCGCGCCCAATCTAATGGCACTCATCCCTTTGACCAACCTCAATATCAAGGGGCAAAATTATTAGTGGTGAATGCGAACTTTGGTTGTGGTTCCAGTCGGGAACACGCACCCCAGGCGATCGCCCGCTGGGGAATTGATGGCATTATTGGGGAAAGTTTTGCTGAGATTTTCTTTGGCAATTGTGTGGCGATGGGAGTTGCCTGTGTCACCGCTGACCCTGCCACCGTGAGAACATTGCAAGAGGCGATCGCCGAGAATCCTAACCTAGAACTCACTTTAAATGTAGAAACCAAACAGGTGCAGTTCCCCGGATTTAGTGCATCGGTTAATATGGCAGCAGGTCCCCACCAAATGCTAACTTCTGGCACCTGGGATACTTGCGGACAATTGGTGGGAAATCGCGATGCCATCCGCACCACCGCTGCTCAATTGCCCTATCTCGCCTGGAAATAGCACTCAAAACCCTTGAATTGGAAATAGGGGGTAACAACCCCCTCAATGCTTTCATTTCTTTAGCGAGTTTAGCGATGAGGTAGGGATTGAAACCCTTACTCGATAACATAAGTCATGCTCAACATTCCCCATCTGATTAGTCAAGAACTCTCCGTTAACCTGTGGCAAGTTGAAAATGCTTTAGAATTGTTACAGGAAGGCGCAACGATTCCGTTTATTGCACGATATCGGAAAGAAAAAACCGGGTCTTTAGACGAGGTTCAGTTACGCGATATTGCGGAACGGTTTGCTTATATTACGGAACTGGAAGACCGGAAAAAAGTCATTTTAGAAGCCATTTCCCAAGTGGGAAAACTCACCGATGAACTTCGGCTCAAAATTGAATCTTGTCAGCAAAAAACGGAACTCGAAGACCTTTATCTTCCTTATCGCGCCAAGCGTCGGACTCGCGCCACTGTTGCCCGAGAAAAAGGGTTAGAACCCTTAGCGGACTGGATTGCAGCGTTGAATTTGAGCAAAGCAACCGCCAGTGTAGCAGCAGAAGCAGCGAAATATCTGTCCCCAGAACAGGGGATTAATACAGTAGAAGAAGCTCTCCAAGGTGCTTCGGATATTTTAGCAGAAGCGGTCTCGGAACGAGCAGAATCTCGCGCTTATTTGCGGGATTATTTCTTACAGGAAGGGCGATTTGTCTCCCAGATTAAAGATGAGCATCCCGAAGGCAGTACCAAATATGAAATGTACCGGGATTATCAGGCCAAAGTCAAGGATATTGCACCGCACAATCTGTTAGCTTTGTTCCGGGGAGAAAAGGAAGAGATTCTCACCCTAGATTTGGATTTTGATGAATCTCAGGTGTTGGGATATTTGGAGTCCCAGGAGATTAAAACCAAGGTTCCCGAGATTAAAACCTTTTATCGGGAGATGATAAAAGATGCGTTTAATCGGTTGATGAAGAATTCGCTGACCACTGAGGTGCGATCGCTCAAAAAGCTAGAAGCAGATCTCGCTTCTATTAGCACCTTTGAATCTAATTTACGGGAGTTATTACTTTCTGCACCGGCGGGGATGAAACCCACGATCGCCATTGACCCAGGATTTAGAACGGGGTGCAAAGTTACGGTTCTCGATGGCACAGGGCAGTTTTTAGAATATCACACGATTTTCCCTCATACTGGCGATCGGCAGCGCCTAGAAGCAGCTAAAACCATTAAAACCCTAATTGGTAAATATCAAATCGAATTGATTGCCATTGGCAATGGCACTGCTGGACGAGAAACTGATGCCTTTATTGGAGAGGTGATTAAAACCTGTACTCCCCCACCGATTAAGGTAATGGTGAATGAATCCGGTGCTTCTATCTATTCTGCCAGTGATGTGGCGCGGGAGGAGTTTCCCGATTTAGATTTAACGGTCCGGGGTGCGATTAGTATTGGGAGACGGTTGCAAGACCCGTTAGCAGAATTGGTGAAAATTGACCCTAAATCCATTGGGGTTGGTCAATATCAACATGATGTAGACCAAAAGTTATTGCGGAAAAAATTAGAGGAAACCGTAGAAAGTTGCGTCAACTATGTTGGCGTAGATTTAAATACTGCCTCTAAAGAACTGCTGACGTTTGTTTCTGGATTAACCCCCACAATTGCTAAAAATATTGTCGCTTATCGGAATGAAAATGGGGCGTTTAAAAATCGTCGGCAATTGCTAAAAGTGGCAAAATTAGGACCCAAAACTTATGAACAAGCGGCGGGATTTTTACGAATTCGCGGCGGAGAGAATCCCTTAGATAATACAGCAGTGCATCCGGAGAGTTATCCGGTAGTGAAGGCGATCGCCGCTGATTTGAATGTCCCCTTAACCGAGATTGCCAAAGCATCGGACCAATTAAAATCAGTGAAATTAGATAAATATGTCACTGATTTAGTGGGAATTCCCACCTTAAGGGATATTATTGCCGAGTTAGAAAAACCGGGACGAGACCCTCGTGCTCAGTTTAAATCCGCCACCTTTAAAGAAGGCGTGAACGAACTGACGGATTTACAACCGGGAATGGAATTAGAAGGAGTAGTCACTAATGTTGCTAACTTTGGCGCATTTGTGGATATTGGGGTGCATCAGGATGGATTGGTGCATATTTCTCAACTCGCCGATCGCTTTGTGGATAATCCGAATCAAGTGGTTAAAGTGGGACAAGTGGTGAAAGTGCGTGTCCTTTCCGTGGATGAAAAGTTAAAGCGGATTAGTCTCACCATGCGATCGCAGCAGGAACGACCCAATCCCAGCAGCGGAGTCAATCGTAGACCTCGTTAAACAGGCAGAAAGAAACCACTGAAGTCGTTACTATGAACTGGGGAAATGACTAAATTACCCCGTTTGTAGTAACGACTTCAGTTGTTATCTGGGTTGATGCAGACTGAGGGCGCGATATAATAATCACAGTCTAATCATTGTCTAATCTTTCAAAAATACAGTTGTAAAATTATGATTCAACAAAATTTTAAGGGAAAAAATGAACCCCAGGAGTTAACAAAATGTCCCTCGGGTATTCGAGGTTTGGATGAAATAACCGGCGGTGGATTACCCCAAGGACGACCGACGTTAGTCTGTGGAACAGCCGGTTGTGGGAAAACTTTGATGGCGATGCAGTTTTTAATCAAAGGAGTTGAGGACTATGATGAACCCGGTGTGTTTATGTCCTTTGAAGAAACCGCCGACGAATTAAGACAAAATGTCATCTCCCTGGGGTGGGATCTTCAAGTATTACAAGAGCAAAAAAAATTAGGGATTGATTATGTGCATATTGATCGCAGCGAGTTTCAAGAAACAGGAGAATACAATTTAGAAGGATTATTTCTACGATTGGCGATCGCCATTGATCGCGTCCAAGCCAAGCGAGTTGCCTTGGATACCCTAGAAGTGCTCTTTGGTGGATTGGACAATGAGGCGATCGTGCGATCCGAACTGCGGCGGTTGTTTCGGTGGCTGAAAGAGAAAGGGGTTACAGCGGTTATTACCGCCGAAAGTGGGGAAAATTCCCTCACCCGCCAAGGATTAGAGGAATATGTTTCCGATTGTGTTATCCGTCTGCAACAGCAAGTTAGCGATCGCATTGCCACCCGGACTTTACACATTGTCAAATATCGGGGGTCTAAACATGGGAGTAATGAGTATCCCTTTTTAATTGAAAAGGACGGAATTTCTGTCGTTCCCATTACCTCGATCGGACTGGAACATCAGGTGTCTACGGAACGAATTTCTACGGGAATTGACCGCCTGGATAGGATGTTAGGGGGTCAGGGATATTATCGCGGCAGTAGCGTTTTAATTAGTGGCACTGCGGGTACGGGAAAAAGCACGGTAGCGGCACATTTTGCTCATGCCACTTGTAGCCGGGGAGAACGATGTTTGTACATTGCCTTTGAGGAATCTCCTAACCAAATTATTCGGAATATGCGATCGATTGGGTTAGACTTAGAAAGTTGTGTTCAAGATGGTCTGCTGGTCTTCCAATCGGTCCGTCCGACCTTGTATGGGTTAGAAATGCACCTGGTCAAATTTTATCATGCGATCGAAACTTTAAAACCCCAAGTGGTGATTGTCGATCCAATTTCCAACCTGCATTATGTCGGCAATGATATCGAGGTCAAATCTTTTCTGATGCGCCTCATAGACTTTCTGAAAACCCACATTATCACCAGTTTGATGACGAGCCTCACCATCAGCAGCAGTACATCCTTAGAACGCACTGATATCGGGGTTTCTTCATTAATGGATACCTGGCTGATGCTGCGAGATATGGAAACCAATGGTGAACGGAATCGATTACTTTATCTGCTCAAATCTCGCGGGATGGAACACTCTAATCAAGTCCGGGAATTTCGGCTCAGTTCATCCGGGGTAGAATTAATCAAAGCCTATCTTGGACCCGGAGGTGTCCTCACGGGTTCAGCGCGTGCGGTCCAGGAATCTCGCGAACAAGCAGATACCTTACTGCGGCAAAAAGAAATTGAAACCAAACAACGAAACATCGAACGAAAACGAGCAGTGATTGAAGCCAAAATCCAGGCCCTGCAAGCTGATTTTGAATTAGAAAAAGCAGAGATAGAACGGATGATTCATAAAGAAGAGTTGGAGGAAAAAATTCACCGAGAAACAGAAATAAAAATGGGGGAAATGCGACGAGTTGAGGGGAATACTGACTGATAGCGGATCTAAATTATTCCCTAATGGGTGAAAGAACGAGTCATCCTTCTGTTGTCGATTATCAGAGATAATACCTCGTAAAAACTGGTCTACAGCGTCCAATTCGAGTATTCCCCTGGAAAGTCTGGAAGGGCTAACGAACCCTATTTTTACGACTCACAAGAATTCGTATCAAGGTTGAAACTTCTGCTATTTCTCTTTTAGGAGTAGCCCATGATATCAGTGACTCATTTAAGGAAAAGAACATGGAAAACAAGCCGGAAAAAATCTCCAAACCCGAGGTTGATGTATTTGAACAGTTTTTGTCCCGACCCCCGGAGGAAAAATATTTACTTCGCTTATTTATTGCAGGAAATACACCCAACTCTAATCGGGCTTTCAACAAAATTAAAAATATTTGTGAAGAATATTTACCGGGACGATATGAATTAGAAGTTATTGATATTTATGAACATCCGGAACTGATGGAACAAGAACAAATTATTGCTATTCCGACTTTAGTTAAGAAACTGCCGCCACCGCTACAGAAGTTTATTGGGGATTTGGCAAATACGGAAAAGGTATTACTTGGGTTAGATATTAACTATTATCGATCCAATTAACCGAGACTAATGATGGGGAGTTAAAGACAGTTTGATGCTTAAGTACATTTTTTGTCTGGGTGCTGTAAGGGAAGGAGCGCACAATGATGTGCGCCCCAATTCTGGGGACTCCTCCCTCATTTGTGCTTAGAGTGGTGCACCATTTCCCCGAGGGAGTCGCATCCCTTCCGTGGCTTGCCGGTATTGTTCCACACTGTCGGAATAGTCGATCGGTAACACTGCTGCAACGTTTTCATGGGGACGCGGAATAATCACCCAAGTTTCTAAGGTCGCCCCAAATGTATGCTCTACGGCATCAATTCCGGCCTCCATTGCCGTCTTGACTTCCGAGACATCCCCCCGAATCATCACGGTGAACCGCGCGCTACCGGCTCTAATATATCCAACTAACGTGACGCGACCTGCTTTCACCATCGCGTCTGCTGCTGCTAAAATTCCTGGAAACCCTTTGGTTTCAAGTGCTCCCACTGCTTGCTGTGATGGCATCCTCTATTTCCTCAATCAAAACGGTAAAACTCCCAAACCCAATTTTACGCAGCTTGTTGACACATTTAGTCTTCAGATGCGGATTATTTTATAATTTTCCGGTCTTGGGTAGGGATAGGAATCATCGCCACTGTTCCACGGCATCGGTGTAGGCGATCGGCATGACATCGACGACATTTTCTGTGGGGTTGGCAATAATATAATGGGTCACGACTACACCGCCAGGGGTGCTCTCTCCGGCTGCAATTCCTGCCGCCATCGCGGTTTCCACCTCAGAAACGGGTCCCCGAATCGCTACCATAAACTCGGCTCTTTCTGCTAAATCGTAATGCACGAGGGTGACGCGGGCGGCTTTAACCATCGCATCGGCAGCGGCAAGCACAGCCGGAAACCCTAATGTTTGAATGACTCCAACAGCAGCAGGCATTCTCGCTCTGTCTCCTCGAACGATAGAAGTTATCCCCCAATTGTAGGGGGTTTTTGGTTAGTTTTGATGATCAAATTTAGATTTAGGGGTGGGAAAAGTCGCCCCGACTCAGAAATCGCTACAGTTTTCGATTCAAAGGACCATAAACTAGGGTTCTCATTTCTGAGGTAAACCCAGACTAGGGGCGACTACCAGAACTACTCTTTTTAGGGCTTTAGCTGGCTTTGGGATTTTCAGAAAAAGTCAGCAAAAAGGCTAAATTTTCTTCAGCTTTTAAAGCATGAGGGGCGCTACCGGGCATGAAGACAAATACACCGGGTTCCAGGAGGATTTCTTTTCCTTCTAAGGTGAGAATACCTCGCCCTTCAAGGACATTTACGGTGGCATTACGAGGGGCGGTATGTTCAGAAATATCCGTATCGGCAGCTAGGCAAAATAAGGTATATTGACAGGCTTTATCTTGCAAGATGACTTTGCTTAAAACCCCAGCAGTGGGATATTCAATGAGGGTTTTTAATTGGGTTGTAAAAGGGGCATTATTAGGGGCGATCGCAGTCATGGTTATCGGACTCCTTTTGGTGTTCCAGCCCCTTGAATTTAAGCGGCGGTCTTTCAATCTTAGCAAAAAATATCCACCGGGAAGGGTGCAATAATTTTAATGATCAATTCTCTGGGTGAAATTGAATTAAATCCCTACTTATCAAGGGTTCATTTGCGATCGCCTCTAATTGGGCTGTCGCTAATACAGTTTGCCATGCCTGAAGCAACTGGGGATTTTCCGGTTCTGCACCGCTGAGTTGGGCAAGAATATCCAGGGTTTCGTGCCAGATTCCCTCCCGGGCATAAATAGCTAGTTTTTCTTCCGGTGAACCAAAGGCGATCGCCGCTTGCACAACCGGAGTCACTTCGATTCGTTTTATCCATCCTTCTACATAGAGATTTGGGGAAAACTCATCGATACTGCAAAACACATCAATAAACCAATGATAAAATTTACCCACTTCTAAGCCAGTTACTGTTTCTGGCAGAGTAATCGCAAAGGTTCCAAATGGTTGATAAGAGGAATATTTTAAAAATGCCACTTCTTTTTCCTCCTCATCCAGCAAAAAAAGGTACATTTCTACAGGCGATCGCTCCTCTCGTTGCCGACGTTGCCGATCTTCACCCTCAACCGATGACAGGGTGATAAAAAAAGTCGGGTACTCGCTGATAGTCCATCCTAAACCCGTGGGCGGTACTAACCCTATAATCGGAGCAAGGCATACCATACAAGGACAACTAGCAGAGCTTCCTTTTTGTCTGACAGGTTCCGGTGATGATTCATCCGGGATGATAAACTCAATCGAGTCTAATGGGGGTGCTTGTGCTAATGTGACGGCAAAGATCTCCGGAAAACCCAAAATACTAACTAATCCAGTCAGGGCCAACCCTAAAATAAACCCCACCACCCGTTTCCCTGTGATCGTCATCTTTTCTCCCATCCATTTTTTATTGAGCGATCGCGCAAAAGGTAACGTAGCCTAATTCTTTTTGATAGTTTAGATAGGTCTGGCGCATTTCTAACACCCGTTCTCGTAAGGGCGGATTGGTTAAGATATTTTTAGCAATGCGGATAGTTCCCCCCAATCCTTCGTCGCGAATCAGTTGTTTCAAGCTTAATAATTCCATGCCTCCGCTATCGGTTTGCTGCACTTGTAACCCGGCTTCTGCATAAAGCGCTTGCCAATGGTTGAGGGAAAGGGGAGAAGAATTAACGCGGATGACTTGAGCTAAGACTTTATGGATTTCTTCTTCTTTGTCCCGAATGAGCATTTCTTGGGAGAGAAATTTGCCTCCCGGTTTGAGTTTTTGGCGAATGGATTTGACTAATTTAGTTTTTCCCGGTAGGGATTGCAGGGTTAAAATTGCCTCGGCTAAAACATAATCAAATTCCCCGGGAATCTCCTCTAAATGGAAAATATCCCCTTCGATGATTTCAATTTGAGATTCTAATCCAGCAGCGCGAATATTTTGACGCGATCGCTCAACACTTTGGGGATTTTTTTCTACTCCCACTACTCGCACTCCAAACCGTTTGGCAATGGCGATCGCACTCTCACCAAAACTGGAGGCTAACTCTAACACCGTTTCCCCCGGTTGAAATTTGGCCCATTCTAATAGTTGCTCCGTTGCCGCAACTCCTCCGGGTCGGAGAACGGTTTTCCCCGCAGCGGCTAAAATTTGATGTCCTGGGGCGGTTTTAAAATTTAAAGGGACAGGTGTCATGATATTAATTTCCTGATTTTTGATACCAAAAAGGGCTTTAAATCCCTTAACTTTTTGTTAAAAATTCTACCCGAGGCAGCAGGGGGTCTTGAACGAGACCCACGCCTATAAACCCCCACCGATTCAGTATAGCACCGAGCTGAGAACCGGGTAGGGATTCGATCGCCACTCGGTCTTTCAAGTCCGGGGCATATTTATTCATATAGGTTAAGGCATCAAAATGTTCACGAAAGAGCAGCAAATAGCCCGAGTCTGCGGGTTTGTCTGGGTTATTTCCGCGATCAGGATGGGCTACAATATAGCTTCCATCAATGTTGGACCGAATTAAATAATGAATTTGGGAGTACATAATTATCTAAATGTTTTAGAATTAAAGGTAATAAAACAGGAATGACTCTTGTTGAAAATAAAGGCTAATTTAGGGGAGAATTATCGGAATTTCCCCTGATTAGCCTTTATTTAAGATTCGCCAACTTAATGCGCGGGTCAATGGATTTGAGGAGCAAATCCGCTAATAAATTGCCCACAATTAACATGACTGCCCCCATCATCAAACTGACCATGACTAGATAAATATCTTGACTTCGGACTGCATCTAAAATCAATCGTCCCAAACCGGGCCAATTAAAGAAAAATTCAGCAATAAATGCCCCACTAAGTAACCCGGCAAATTCAAAGCCCAAAATTGTGATTAAGGGATTAATCGCATTTCTGAGGGCGTGAACGTAAATAACGCGATCTTCTGGCAATCCTTTCGCACGGGCGGTTTGAATGTAGTCTTGACGAAGAACATCTAATAATTCCCCTCGGGTAATCCGTTGTAACCCGGCAAAACTGGTAATTGAGAGGGCGAGGGTGGGTAAAATCATGTGCCATGCAATATCCAAAACTTTGCCGAAGGGAGTGAGTTCATTGTAGTAAATACTGGTCATACCACCCACGGGAAAGAGGGGAGAAAGTCGCTGGGCTAAAAACAGGAATAATAAGGCGGTAATGAAGCTGGGAAATCCTTGTCCCATGTAACTGAGGGTGCGTAAGAATTTGTCAAGGGTGGTATTTTGTTGAACGGCACTGATAATCCCCAAAGGAATGGCGATCGCCCAAGTTAGGATTAAAGAAGAAAAGGACAACAGCAGAGTATTCGGAATCCGTTCCCATAATAATTCCGTTACGGGGCGAAGATATTTGAAACTATAGCCAAAATCTCCTTGGGTGATAATTTGGGTTAGCCAGCGAAAATACTGCTCAACCGGAGGGCGATCAAGACCAAATCTTTTGGTCAAAGCGTCTAAGGTTTCTGGAGCAATTTGGGGATTTTGCCGCCAGGTATCTAAGTAATCTCCGGGCGCAAGTTGAATAATGGCAAAACTCAACGCTGAGGCTAGTAATAGGGTTAGTAAAGCTTGTAAGAAGCGCTTAACCACATATAAAAACGTTTCGCTGCTGAAGGCGTGAATTAAGCTGTCTTTTGCCCTATCTAGGCGTTGGGGACCCAAAGGATTTTTAGTAGTAGCCATAGGTTTTATTTGTAGGGGGTAACAACCTTGATAATGGTTGGGTGAGTCAGTCGGTAAAGGTTGGAGTGTTCAGGCAGTCAGAGATCTGGGGAGAGAGGTTGGGGGAATCAAGCCAGTTGGTTCTAATACTCTATCAAAGTCAGAATGGGGACATTGGGGAGTCTTTGTCGTCCGTTCAAATTCTGCAATTCGATTAAAAAGCAAAAGCCTACCAATTCAGCTTGGGCGAGTTCTAAAAGTTGGACGGTGGCAACGGCAGTTCCTCCGGTGGCAATCAAGTCATCTACAATTAAAACCCGGCTGCCTGGTTGAATGGCGTCTTGGTGCATGGAAAGGCGATCGCTGCCATATTCCAACTCGTACTCAATTTCGTGACAAGGGGCAGGTAATTTACCGGGTTTGCGAACCGGGATAAACCCGACGCCGAGTTGATACGCCAAAGGGACCCCAAACAGGAACCCCCGTGACTCCATCCCGACGATGCAATCGGGTTGAAGAGGGGCGCATTTTTCCGTCATGGTATCTACCGCATACCGTAAACCCTTGGGGTCTCGCAGGAGGGTCGTAATATCCCGAAACAGAATGCCCGGTTTGGGAAAATCGGAAATGTCACGAACCAAAGATTTTATATCCATAAAAGTAAAGTTTAGAAGATGAAAGAGTGCCTAGGAGGTGGGTTCAGTTTTCAATCCGGGGACAAAAAGCGGGGGTCTGGACTTGAGTGCGGATGAATGGGTAAAGAATTTGCACCGAAACCCAGGGGCTGCCCTCTACGGTAGCGATCGCCGCTGATAACGATCTCGCTTATAGAATCAGCAAAGGTGCGATCGCGCTTTAAATCCTACCATTACCGAGGAAGACTCAACCCCGAGGTTTGGCATCCCCGTCGCCCTCTTCAAGGGACATTTTTCCCCCAATCCCCTAAAACCTGGAATCTTTTTTGGGGTAAGGCGCGGGATTGGTAGAATAAAACATTTGGGCGTTCCCTGGTGGCGGTTGCTCCTACCAGAAAGGTGAGGCAACAGGATCGTTTGGATCGCTAGATCAAAGATCAACGCTTTAGGTCAATACTAAAATCAAAGTTAGAGAAGGAAACCTTGCGGTCAATTGCACTCAAGTCAGTCATCCATCAAGGCTAATTACTACAATGAATGCTCCGGTAAGCGTAATGCAAACAACCCATCCACCCGAAACAACCACTCCCATGATTTTAGGGCATCTGCCGGAACCCCCGGGGTTTTCTGGGCGGGGATGCCCCAGACGCGCCCGGTTGCAAATTGACTTGCTGCTGTTGGCGATCGAAGCCTTGGATCTGAATGCAGCTCAATCGATCTTAGCCGTCGCCAAAGAAGAACAACTGCAAGATATCATTAAAAATCGAGTCTTCCTCTGGATGCTGCGCAGCACCAATCCCCTGCGGCGCTATAGTCAACGTCGCCCCCTGAGTTTAGAGGAAGCCAAGGCGTTGGTGGCGATCGCTTGCAAGTTAGCGCGAAGGATGAGCGTCACCATTCGGCAGTTGCTCACGGACTACCAGCAATTGCAACACAAACAAATTCCCCTGGAGCATCATTTGCGATTATCTCATTACCTAGAGCGTTTCCGGGCGCATTTCCGGAGTCGGATGAATCCGCGCCGTGCGGGGGTGGCGATTTATAATACCAATGACAAGTTAAATGCCCTGGCAATGGAACTGCTCGGGGAATTGCTGTTTTGTACCGGAACAGCAGGGATGCAACGGTTGTGGTTCAGTTTGTTTGATGGGGAGGTTGAATGAGTATTCAACGTCAATATAGTTTGCCGACTTGCAAGCTGGTGTTAGAGGGGTTAACCGACGAGAATCCCTCGGGCGAGCGCCAGGATGGATCCCGACCGCTGATGTCGATTTTGGTCAGTGCTGAGTGCTATTTACCCCCCCGGAAGGAGCCCATTGCTGGGGGGCAGGAGTTCTTTCAAAGTTTAGTGAATGTCGTCAGTCACTATGCCCAAGAATTTTTAAGTGGAGTCAAGCGGTTCTCCTTCTATACCATTCCAGTAGAACCCCGCGATGGCGTACCCACGCCGGTACAGTTGCAAAAAATTAATCCCAATTTGCATCGCTTGATTGTCCAACCCCAGGAGTCTTATAACAGTGCTCCAATTGAGATTGATTTAAGCTCGGTACAATTGTTTGACTTGGTGGAGGCGGTGGATCAATTTTGCGCGGATACCCAGACCCTACCCCAGATCCACGGCAATTTACGCCCTCTGAGCCGACAAGAAGCCAAAGTTCATGAACCCGTCGCTAAACGAGCATTACCGGCAACGGTGGGATTGTCCAGTTTGGCGATCGCGGCCCTGGCCTTTTTCTTTATGCCCATTCCCGAATATCAACGTCCTCTCGAACCCGTCCCCGGAGAGAGTTCCGAGGAGTCGCGCCAGGGAACGGAGGCGATCGCAGCGGGTAATGGTCCCGGCAGCAGTCCAGCGGGTTCTCCCCCAGGTCCCACCGGCACAATCCCTGTGAGCAATCGACAGATCACCGATGTCACGGAATTGGAGCGTCTGGAAGAGGAGGTTTATAACCAAATTGAGGGGGCCTGGAACACCACTCCAACTTTTACCGAGGCGTTAGTCTATCAAGTCGCCGCTGGAAGTGATGGTGCAATTCTGGGCTATAAACCTGAAAACCAAGCGGCACAAGATTATCAAGATCAAACCCCCCTGTTGGATTTGGTCTATATTCCTGTGGATGGGGGGACAGCAGAGGCAGAAGAAGTCGCTTTATTTAGGGTGGCATTTGAACCGCCAAGCACCCTCCAGGTCAGTCCTTGGGAAAGCGATCGCTCGGAGGAAGAAGAACGCGATCGCCCGGAAGATAGCGATCGCTCAGAGGTCCCGGAAGTCACTCCCGTGGCAGATATTCAAGATCCGGTTGTTCTGGAATCCTTGCAACAGCAGGTTTACGAGACGATTGACCGAGCCTGGACCGAAAATCCAGACTTTGAGCGGAACCTAATTTATCGGATTTGGGTGAATGCAGAAGGGGCGATCGTGGACTACGAAGCAACAGATGCACTTGCCACGACGAACCTGGATCAAACTCCCCTGAAAGAGTTACATCAACCCTCCGCCGATTATGTCCGCAACACCACCGGCAGTAATTCCTCTTTGGCAGAATTCCGAGTGGTTTTTACCTCCGGGGGCATTTTGCAGGTTAGCCCCTGGAAAGGTTTTCGGTAGGCGCAATCTGGGGCAAGCGCCCCGCCCTTCCTTGATACTCCCTCATGGATAGGGTGCTTCAGTCCAGTCCTCACACCGTTCCCTAACCCGGTTCGCTCCTTCCATACAATCGGGAATTTTGCCCCGGGGTCCCCTGCGTGATCCAGCCTTGGAGTTAGTCCGAATCGCCAACAGAAACAAACTGGGATAGGACTTGGGCTGCTTGCTGATGATCAAAGCGAACGTCAGCTTTTGATTTCGACCCAGACTGAAGGGAAACAACCCAGGGTTTTCGGTAGGTGGGGTCAGACCTGACTCCGGCAAGGGGAAACTCCCAATTGCCAAGGGAGGGCGATCGCTGCTAAATGTAATCTGTTGATTGGCAATAGTCCGTTCTTATCCACTCCGGAGCCTTCCATTCTGATCAGTCCCCCCTTAACCACCTACCACTGAGCGCTGACGCACCATGAAAGTTGTCTTCTTCGGTACTCCCCATTTTGCTGTTCCCACCTTGCAAATTCTGTTAGCCACTCCCGAGGTTGACGTATTAGCAGTAGTCACTCAGCCGGATAAACGTCGCAGTCGCGGCAGTCAATTGGACCCGTCCCCGGTCAAAAGTTTAGCTTTAGCTCATAATCTGCCCATCTGGCAGCCCGAACGAGTCAAAAAAGACGCTGATACCCTGGCGTTTTTGAGACAAGCTCAGGCAGATTTATTCGTGGTGGTGGCTTATGGACAGATTTTATCTCAGGAAATTTTGGATATGCCTGCCCTAGGCTGTGTCAATGTCCATGCCTCTCTCTTACCCCAATATCGGGGAGCTGCTCCGATTCAATGGTCTTTGTACAATGGGGACGCGGTTACCGGCGTCACGACGATGCAAATGGAGGCCGGATTAGATACCGGACCGATGTTGCTCAAGGCGGAAGTGCCGATCGAACTGTTAGACAATGCCGATCGCTTGGCGCGTACACTCTCGACGGTAGGGGCTGAGTTGTTGCTGAAAACGGTGGTGAAGTTAGGTCGTCAGCAAATTCAACCCGTCCCCCAAAATGATGCGGATTCGACTTATGCACCGTTAATTAAAAAGGAGGATTATGTGCTGGACTGGTCCCGCAGTGCGATCGCCCTCCATAACCAAATTCGCGGCTTTTTTCCCAACTGCATGGCTCAGTTTCGCGGCCAAGACCTCAAAATTATCGCGACTGCCCCCGTGGGCGATCGCTACTGGGACCAGCTTCCCCCGTCTTTTACCGTTCTTGAACATAATTGGCCTGCCCTCTATCCGGGAGAGGGCAAACCCGGTGAAATTGTCAGTATTGCCAAACATATCGGGCCTATTGTTCAAACCGGCGACGGGTTTTTGCTCTTACAACAAGTCCAGCTTTCAGGTAAACGCGCTCAATCAGGTTGGGATTTTGCCAATGGGATGCATCTACTCACCGGGGAAATGTTGGGTAACGGGAATGCCTAAGTGTCCATAGAAACGCGATCGATGCCTAGGTCGGAAGCGATCGCGTCTCTGGGGATTCAGATTCGGTTAAGGGTTCAAAAAAGCGACATCCTGCACAGGGTCCCTCGGGATTCACCGCACAGCGAATCAGTTCGGATTTAGCGTTGAAGCGGCAGTTGGCCTCTCCAATCACCCAACGCCCTTCTACCAGGCTTTTTTCGATCGGTCGTTGCGCTGACTGAACGTACAGAGCAATATTGTACAAGCGATAACGACCCGATTTCAGTTGATATCGATGACGGCGTTCTAAAACGGCATAGGTTTTTCCTTCAAGATCCAGATAGTGACCCGGTTGCGGATTCCAATCTAAATGCACTTTCCCCAAGGATTTTGAGGGTTTGGTCAATATCACCTCTGTGGGTAAAGAATCGGCTTCCATGATTCCTCTGTAATGTTCTTTACCTTTTTACGTTACCTTACACCACCCCTGGATGCAGAAACTCCCCTAGATCCTTTCCCCTTACCCCGGGTCCCCCTGCACTAAGGGGGTCCTCTTCTTCCCCTTTCTGCGGGCGACTTAAACGTATCCGGAATTCAGTTCTGAGAAACCTTTTACAACCGGATTTAGTATCAGTCCCATCCAAGAGGATCTCCGCATGAGTAGCCCCATCCGATTAGCCGAAAAACCCACCCACTTTTAGGCGGTTGAGTCAGGTAAACTTTTAATCTTTTTTCAAGATTTCAACCGGCTAAACTGGGATATAATTTAAGCTAAAGAGTCTAAATTGATCGCGGGTTTTCTGTTCAATTTTCCCCGGTTGAAATGCTCAATAAATAATTGCCTTTTCGGTCAGTTAGATTCCCATCCGCCTATCTTCAAGGTCGTGATTCACTCGCCTGAACTGAATAAGGAGGAATCAATATGTTTTTACAACAAAAATCTACCGGTGATTTGATTGAAATTATCAGACTTGAGGATTTATCAGACCCCTGTCTTGCTGAAGTAATGGGGCGCTCTCATGCCGGAGAAGAACGGCAAGATTTGGAAGTTTTTCCCAAAGCAGATTTACAATTCCCCTCGGGCGAACCCTTACCCATCTGCTGGCTCGATCCAGACTATCGCGCTGTTCCGAGTCCCATTCCAGAATGTCCCAGTTTTGCTCGATAAGGTATAAATTTTAGAGTTTACCGGGTGAATTGTGAGTTTTTGTTAGTGGGATAGAGGAGTGTAATGGTTTGACTCTGAAGCAGTAATGGTGCGGGTGCGTCCAGGGATTAATCCTCAACCTAAATCAGCAATTTTGGGTAAGACGCACCCGATTCTTAAACCCTGGGTTTCCCGGACCTTCTCATACCCAACGATCGCCCTAAATTCCCCGGTTCAAGGGGGACTTGGACCCAAAGATTCGTAGGATCATAGAGTTCTCCGTTGTCCCTGGGATATTTCCCCAGGCGATCGCGGTGTAATCGGTAAACTGATGATAAACTCGGTCCCTTCTCCCGGGGTGGAAATACAGCGCAGTTTTCCTCCATGTTTTTCCACCACAATGGAGTAAGCAATGGAGAGTCCTAAACCCGTCCCTTTGCCGACGGGTTTTGTGGTAAAAAAGGGGTCGAAAATTTTCAATCGCACTTGTTCAGGGATACCCGGACCATTATCGGCAATCCGAACCTGAACCCCATCGCGATCGCTCACTTCAGTGCGAAGGATAATTCTCGGTACACGGGTTGTCTTCGGGTATAAATCCGATGGAATCATTGTGCCAGAAGTTAGCGAGGAACTAGAATAACCGATTTCTTCCGGGTTGTTCTGAGTCCAGAATCCCCCCTCACACTCCTCCATCGCATCGATCGCATTATTTAAAATATTCATCACCACCTGATTCACTTGAGACGCATAGCAGGTAATTTTGGGGAGGTTGCCATACTCCTTGATCACTTCAATGGAGGAATGTTTATCGTTACTGGTTAACCGAGACTGCAAAATTAACAGGGTAGAATCAATCCCTTCATGAAGATCAACCTCTTTCATCGCTGATTCATCCAAGCGAGAGAAATTGCGCAATCCTAGAACAATTTGGCGAATGCGATCGGCCCCGGTTTTCATGGAAGAGACTAACCTCGGTAAATCGTCCAATAAAAACTCCAAATCCATATCTTTAATCGCCGCTTGAATTTCCGGTTTTGAATCCGGATAATGCTGTTGATAAAGAGAGACTAAGCTAAACAAATCATCCAGATACTCTTCGGCATGATTGAGATTGCCATAAATAAAACTGACGGGGTTATTAATTTCATGAGCAATTCCCGCGACCATTTGGCCGAGACTGGACATTTTTTCGGTTTGAATGAGTTGGGCTTGGGTTTGTTTCAGGGTTTCTAGGGTTTGCGACAAGCGGAGATTTTTTTCATTTAAGGCATCATTGGCCTCATTTAACGCTTGAGTGCGCTCTTGTACTTTAGCTTCCAGGTTGGCATAAAGCAGGGCATTTTCCAAAGCGATCGCCGCTTGGGAGGAGAGAATTTTCAAAATTTCTAGGCGGTCCTGAGTAAAGGCTCCCCGGGTTAAATTATTTTCTAAATACAAGATACCTAATGTTTTTCCCCCATTCACAATCGGGGTACATAATAAGGACTTTAACTGATGAGCTACCACATAAGGCTCCTTAGTAAAGGACCCTTCATAAGCGGCATCACTTAAGACTAAATTAGAGCCAGTTCGGGCTACATATTTGACGATTGCCACCGGCAAATCGGAGCAAGTTTCGATATCAATAGATTGCTCCACGGTCACTGCATCAGCAGCGGTAGAAGCGGAGGCAGATATCAATAGTTTACCCTCCACCTCTAAAATTAGAAAAGCTTTTTCGGCCCCCGCATTTTCAATAGCAGTTTTCATCAGGGTTGCCAGCAATTTATCGAGAACAATTTCGCTGGCGATCGCTTGTGAGGCTTTCAAAACTGTGGTCAAATCCAGGCGATCGCTACTCTCCCGAGAAACAGAGACTCCCCTCGGGGTTAGTTTCTGTCCATTCGGGGGAGAAAATTGCTCGGGAGTGACGGGTAACAAGTGGGAATAGGTAGACTCCAACTGCTGCACTTTGGCGGTTGCTCCCCATTTTTTATACCCCTCCCTTGCTTCCTGCATATAGGCTTTCGCATGGGTGAGTTTTCCTAATCCTAAATAAAATTTACCCGCTAGTTCGTTGGCGAGGGCAGCTTCTTGAACATACTCCTGTTCGGTGGCGAGTTGGATGGCAAGATCATATCCCTCCATTGCCTGCAATTTATGACCGAGAACCCTGTCTCTTTCGGCCTGAACGAGATAACATTTATGCAAATAATTCATCGGGGCATGACTGGCCCATTTTTTCAATCTCTTTTGATTTTTAGCAACTTTGTTGAGGAGAATTTTTCGGTCTTCTTGCGGTGCGCGATCGCACAAAGCCATTCGAGTCAGAGAATCATACCAATAAAACAGCCCCACCACCGGCAAGGCGATCGCCCCATCTAAATAATTCTCAGCTTCTTCAGCATTAACCAGCGCTTCATCATAATGTTCAAACCAATAACACAACATTAATTGATTAACAAAGTAATCATGCAGTCCATTCCGGTCATTAGCACTGATCATCAAGGAAAGTGCTTGTTCTCGGTTATAAGCTTCTCCCCCTAACTGATACGGATTTTCATTTCTCCCCAACAAATTTAATACAGATTGCCGATAGATTTCATTCCACTGAACCACGTTCATCTGTTGCCAGTCCGTGAGGGAATGGCTCAAAGATAGCATTTCCCGTTCTACTTCATTGAGTTCTTTTCCGATAAAATATAAGGTTTGACATCGGTTTTTGGCTGCATAAGAGGCCCATTCTAAATCTCCATTCTCAACCCCACTCCGTTCGGCGTTTTGTAATGGAATTAAGGTTTCTTTGAGATGCACAGCCCAAGGATTGATTAATCCTTCTACCATTGTTAAAATTTTGGCATTGGCTTGACCGGCACCGAACTGGGATAACAGATTTAAAGCTAATTGTCCAAATTTATATCCCAGTTCAATTTCCCAAAATAAACCGGATAAAATCACCCCATAGGTGGCATAAGCAAAGGCAGACCACGGTGAATTTCCCGATTCAATGGATAGGTTAACCTGTTCAAATACAATCAGAGGCAGTAAGGAAGGAGCGGCTTGATAGGCTGCGGATATCAAGCTAGAAAGAATTCTCATGGCGGCGAGTTTTTCGGGTTCCGTCATGATCGGTAATGCAAGTAAGTCAGATGGATCTTTGTCTCCCATTACCGCTTGATTTTTTTCCCGTTGCTGTTGGATATCGGCTCGGGTAGGATTAGGGATTAATTTAATCCCCAATTGGTGGGCAATTTGTAGGCCAATTTCTACAGCTTCCAGCGGTTGAGCCTGGGCCATACAAGCTTGAATTTTGAATTCATAAATTTTGACGGCATCTAGCAGGGTTTGACTGGCTTCAATGACAGGATTAGCTAATTTTGTCATTTGCTGGAAGTCAGCACATAAATACGCCGCTTCTGTGGCTTCTTGATACAGGGTGAAGGTTAAGTCATAGTGGGTTTGCCAGCGATCGCTCCCTAAGAGTTGAATGCCTTGATTGAGATAGTTGAGGGCCGTTTGGTAAGCAGACGATCGCTTGGCTTTTTGTCCGGCTTGGAGGTTTAATTCAGCAATTTGTGCTCGTTCCCCCGGAGAATCACTCGGTGAGATTCCTTTATTGAGTTGATTGACAATATCAAACAGGATCTCCTCACGCCGATCGCTCTTCGTCTGGTTGAGCCAGTATTGTCCGATGCTCAAATGCACCGCAGACTTTGCCGAATCGGAAATCAGAGAGTAGGCAGCAGCATGAATGCGATCGTGTACAAATTTGTAATGTGCGATCAAGCAATCCAGATTGGTTTCTTCATGACTACTAGCTTTCCATTGGGCGATCGTTACGGACCAATCTACACTCTCCGTTGCGGGTAATATAAACCCTTGAGTCACCCCGGCGCGCAGATTCGCCGCCGTTTCTTTGACAGACTGCTGTGAAATAGTGGCTAAAGTTTGCAGATCGAAGCGTTTACCAATACAAGCAGCCAGCTTGAGTACGGATTGCTCTCGTTCCCCCAGTTTACGAATTTTTGCGGCCAATAGTTGCACGACATTATCCGTAATCCCTCTTCTTTTAATTTTCTCAATGGACCACTGCCATGCTAAACTTTTATTGTCAAATTCAATTAACCCATCCTCATAAATCGCTGTTAAAAACTCCCGAATAAAAAACGGATTTCCTCCTGTTTTATCCCCCACTAATCCTGCCAGAGGTCCAGCTTGTCTCAAGGAACATTGAAAGGTATCAGCCAATAGCTGATTGATACTGACTAATTTTAAAGGCTCTAATTCAATGCGATTGACAATTCCCCCGGCTTCCTCGATTTGCGTCAATTTTTCTAAAACTAAGGAAGCAGCCTCTCTACTGGGGATAGGTGCTTCTATTTCTCGATAGGATAAAATTACAAAGAGTCCCGGGTCAGCTACAGACATCAGCCGTTCAAGGAGCCGCAAAGAACCAGCATCTGCCCATTGAATATCATCTAAAAATAGGGTCAGGGGATGGTGGGGAGTCGCGACGACTTTGAGAAAATTTTGAAACGTCAGATGAAAGCGATTTTCGGCTTCTGCGGGGGATAAACTTTTGATAGGCGGTTGCTGACCCAAAATTAGCTCCATCTCGGGAATCACTTCAACCATTACTTGTCCATTGTTTCCGAGTGCTATCTTCAGTTGCTCTTGCCAGCATTTGAGGCGATCGTCTGGTTCCATGAGCAAGTTAGCCACTAATTCCTCAAACGCTTTAATCCAGCCCAAATAGGGAATATCCTGCTGATTTTTATCAAATTTTCCGGAAATAAAGTAACCATTTTTTTTTGCAATCAGGGATTCGAGTTGCTGCACTAAGGCAGTTTTTCCAATGCCGCTTTCTCCGATGACGAGCATCACTTCTCGTTGGTAATTCAACGTCCGCTCAAAGGCGGTCCATAAGGTTTTAATTTGAGCTTGGCGTCCATAGAATTTAGGGGAAATATTAAATTTTCGGCAAATATCATTTTCTCCTAAGATAAATTCTTCAATTTCTCCAGTTGCCTCTAATTGCATTAAGCAGACGACTAAATCGGCTTGGAGTCCCCAGGCACTTTGATAGCGGTCTTCTGCGGTTTTGGCAAGCAATTTCATGACGAGATCGGAAATAATTTTCGGAATGGAGGGGTCAATTTGATGGGGGGGAATTGCCTGTTTTGCCAGATGGGAATGGATCAGTTCCATCGGTTCGGGACTGGTAAAAGGGAGTTGGTTGAGCAGGAGTTCGTAGAGGGTGACTCCCAGGGAATAAAAATCAGTCCGATAATCCAGGGTGCGGTTCATCCTGCCGGTTTGTTCCGGGGACATATAGGCGAGTGTGCCTTCTAAGAGGTTGGGGTTTTTTGAGGGGAGATTTTCTTGAGAAACAATGGTGGCAATGCTAAATCCAATCAGCTTGACTTCTTCGGTTTCAGGGTTGAAGAGGATATGCTCGGGATTGATATCTTTGTGGATGATATTGGCACTATGTACGGACCCCAGGGCTTCGGCAATTTGAATGGCAAGGGTTAAAAATTCCGCCTGAGTCAAGGTGCGATTTTTGATGAATTGTTTGAGGGATTCTGCGCCAAAGTCTTCTAAAATTAAGGCGATCGCTTGGTTATACTTTTGTAGGCCATACGTTTGGACTACTCCATCTAAATTGAGCCGATAAATTTCATACTCTTGCTTATATCGGCTAAAATCTCCTATATTGCTTCCCTCTGAATGCAAGACTTTCACGATCGCAGGTAAGTTATCTCGCGATCGGATGGTGCGATAGACGCTGGACCGAGCATTTTGGCTCAGTTGGTCAAGGATTCTAAAACCGTTGAGGGCTTGGGTCGGTATTTGGCTTTCTATCATAGGTCCAGTGGGTGGATTGGTCCAGTCAGAATAGGGAAAAGTTAAAATACCCCCAGAACGGTTTAAACAAGTCTTCTCGGGGTGGGTTCAAACGGGTTTTAGGGTGGCGATCGCTCAGTCTGCACATTCTGTTAGGAACTGGGCTTGCCTTTGTTTTCTCAGTTTAACTTAAGCCTTTCTACTTGGCTGTAAAAATAATCAGCAAATCTCTACTGAATACCTCGCCACTGATGGGGTAACCTGTTCCTACATGAGTTGATCCCCTGATTTATCCTTCTTCTCTCACTGGATCACCACCGCTCAATCTTGGATTTGCATCGATTTCTTTTAAAATTAAGAGATAATTTAGCGGCCTTTTTCCCCATGAGCAATCCCTTAGATCGCTTAAAATATTTACCCTGGACTTCCCTACTGCCGGTTGCGGGCCTCACGACTCAAATTGTGGCTGCAGTCGAGGTCTGGCTGGCTTATGGTGCCACCCAATCAAGCGCCCTGCGGAATGCCTTGACATTACTCTATGCACCTCCCCTGGGAATCTTGCTGATGTTTGCATGGGGAATGGGAATGGGGGCGATCGCTGTCTATGGATGCGAACTTTGGAATCGGTCTATGCTCAACACAGGGAGTCTGTGGGCCTTAGCCTTTTGTGTACTCCTCGGTCTCTTTATTAAGTCCCTTCTTCCCATCCCTGGGTTACTCGTAGATTTTTCCGAACAATCTTTTATCGCCCTGGTGGTGGGCATTTTTTGGAAGGGCCGACCTTACATCCGCTAACTCCCCTTGGACCACCCCAGAATTGAGTATTGAGCTTTGAGGATTGTCGAGGGATGGTCCATGCCTCCTTCTCATACCGAATCCGGAGTTCAAAAGTCGTTTTTTATATCATGCCCGCTGGCTTTGTCCGGATGCCTCCCGGCTGGACGCTGCGAGTTTTAATAGATCTTTGAATACCGGATTCCGTATCAATCCTTGAGGTTTTTATTCCCCTGGGCAAAAAAAATCCCGCTCAAGTTGAACGGGAAGCCATCAGGGTGCATCTACTAATGCACCTTATCTTAAACCATGAGGGGTGTAACCCCACAGTTCTTTAACAAAAATTTATAAAATCGCCCAAAAGCTAGAAATCTCGTTACCTCCCTCGGCACACTTTAACCCAAGTTAGGTTAAAAATGCGCATCAGTCATTAACTAGTTATTTCTCTAGCCTCCCGCTCAAAGACGCCAATCGGCTTTAGAGAATTTTCCCAGAAGTCTAATCATTTAACAGATTGGCGAGAAATTTAGTCTGGGGGTGCAGTAGAAGAGGAAAAAAGGTCAGAAAACTCTAAGGCAGCTAATTGAGCGCGACGCTGAGAGAGTTGAAACTCCAAGGATTCGATCTCGGAAAGCAGTTGCTGTCGTCGTTGTTCGACCCCATCCGTTTGGACCGCTAAAAAAGCTTCAATATCCGGCCATAATTCCACTGCCCAATCTTTACTCGAACTCCGGTATTCTTTGATAATTTGGACCGTGCCATTGGGTTCGAGGACAAATAAACTGTACAACCGCTTCTGAGTTGCTTTTTTGCTGCCTTTTTTCTCGCAATGGAGATAGAGTCCCGGTTGTTGAAAGGTTTGGACGCTGAGGTTACTGACAAAATCACCCAGAATCGAATACCCATCCGTCACCGTGGTATCGACTCCCTCAATTCGCTTGCACCAGTTACCTGATTTTTCGGAAAGACTGCCTTCCCAAAACCCCGGTGCATTCAGGAAGGCTTCTTTAAGATTAACCAGAAAGGATTCACTCATGGATTTAAGATTGAATTTGGGGATGGGCCGATCGCTCAGGGTGGATAGGGTCAAGTCCCCGGCGTTATTTGGTGGACACTGAACCCCATTGAGCTTCACCGGGCATGGGCTGAGTGGTCACCTGTTTGCTCTGATTTCGCACGGATTTCTTTTCCCCAGTTTTTTTCGCCAGAGGTGCGCTGGGGGTTACCAACTCTGATCCCGTGGAGTCTGGGTGGGGGGTGATTGACGCTTCATCAGGCGATCGCCACTCAGAGACTTTCGGCATCAGTTCGGCAGTCATTTCTTGAGGTTCAGCATAGGAGGTCCCTGAAAAAACCGAGGGGGTGCGTCGAAGGGAGGGTGTTTTTTTCGGACGACGCATCACAGGTTTAGGCTTGTTCGGGTCCGCAATGAACCAGAGAACAGCAAAAATAACGAAGATATCTAATAGAAGCATTTCCAGCATAATCAAACCTTAAATCGTGCGGCAGAACAACCCGAGAGTGGGGTCAAGTCGCGATCGCCTACCCTACCAGGAACGGTGAGCCACTGTCCCCGTAGCTGGGAGCGCGATTCCCTTCTTGATTGTAGAGTTTAAGAGGACGCACAGCCAACTGTTTGCTCCAAAGGACCTCCTCTTTTGACCAGGTATTCCACCGCCGGATAGGGATTGAGGACTTCAACCACAAGAAAACTGAGTCAGAAACCCCCTAGCTGGCGATCGCTGCGTCCCCCTGGAAGTTTGCTCCAGAGTGTAATACTAAATCCCGGTATCAAAAAGTCTGTTTTTTATATTAGCCCGCGCAGGCGGGCTTTGTTCATATAGCCCCAGGCTTTCCTAACGGAACGCTCTTAGAACAGCCTGCGGGTTTTGATAGACTTCATTTAAAGGCGATGCTACAGTCTGGGGTTTTGTGCTTTGGGCTCCATTTGGGATTCCGGGATATCCGGCGCAGGAATCATTTGTTTCAAGTGATAACCCTGATGGTCCATTTCTCGCACAAAATTAGTCGATTCCTCGGGTTGAACTGGGGGTGCTGCCGCTGGGGGTGGTGCATCCCGTCTGATTTTTTTTAGTTTAGCGTTTCGTCCCATGGCTTCCGTCTCCACTGAGGTTTTTACCTGAATTTTAGTGCAATTTGGTGGGTAGGAATTCAGGGTTTCAGAGTTTTAAGGTTTGGTGTCTGGAGGAGTGGCTAATTGCAGATTAAAAATTGAGTGACAATTTGGCCCCGCCGACCCTCGGGAGTGATGACATTGGCAAAATAGCCTACCGTATGATTCTCTGTCGTCACCAGGGTTCCGTTAGGGACACTGCCAATCACGTCTCCACCAGGCGATCGCAGGTTAACGGGTCCCCCTTCTAAGGTTTTGACTTGCATTGTCCCTGTAAACTGCGTGTTCCCGTAATGATGGTAGGTGAGAAAGCGATCGGCAACCCAACCTGTCAACTTGCCTGGTGCGGTTATTTCCGACCAATTGCCACTGCGATCGCCTGTATTAAATAACACCACCGTACCATTCGGAACTGTTCCCCGGATTCTCGAATTCCTATCAGTATTCTCTCGCACATTGAGTACACCCCCTTCCGTCGTCACCCGACGATACCAGGTTCGGCAGCGCGGATCAATATTCTCATCGGATTGTGCCCAACTCAACGGCACAACCCCCAAAATGGTGAAGAAGCTCAAGACAGAAAAGACCACAACATTGCGTTTCATTTCGACACTCCTATAGAATTCGGTGAGAGTAGAGAATCTGATGTTGTTTCAGGAAACTGGGCAGATTCTTTGAGCAAGAGATAACCCCTGTCAATTAGGATTGTCAGAACATTTATAAGTAGAAGCATCTGGCTTCCTAGTCTAACAAGAGAGCTAGATGCTCCCCCTCCTGCCCGATTCGCTATCTTACCGCGTGATTTAGTCTTTTTTTGACTCTTCCTAGTTTTTAGAGGAATTGAAAGTGCAACGGGATGAAAAGAAGTTCCCTATCTCAATTAGGACATGGCTGGGCCATGTCCCTATCTAGTTAATTTTAAATTAACCCAAGATATCGAAGACTCCATCTTCAATAATCCCATTAGGATTGGCAGTTCCGGTAATAATTTGCTCGACTTGTTGAGGGGTTAAATTGGGATTAGCACTCAACATCAGTGCCGCTACACCGCTGACAACGGGAGCCGCCATTGAGGTTCCTTTCCAGAAATCGTAAGTATTAATGGGTACAGAGGAATAAACATCTTCTCCCGGTGCAACCACATAATTCAAGAGGTCAGTACCGGCACGATTAGTAAAGTCAGCAACCTGGCGATCGCGATTCACTGCACCCACGGCAATTCCGAATTCTGAGGCATAAGCGGCTGGATATCGGACTGCACTAAACCGTTGATCTCCTCCCGCCGAGTTTAATCCATCATTTCCAGAAGCAGAGACAATAACAGCTCCTTTTTCTCGGGCATAAATGAGGGCTTCTTTCAGAGTATTATTGACCGTTCCACCGCCCAAACTCAAGTTAATTACCCTCGCGCCATTATCCACCGCATAGCGAATTCCCTGAGCAATTCGTTCTTCTTTTCCTGTAAATGCACCAATGACAGGGACGGGCATAATCATGGCATTGGGAGCAATTCCCGTATTCCCAATACCATTATTATTGCCTGCAATAATTCCGGCGACATGGCTGGCATGACCCTCTAAAGGATCGATACGATTAATTTGATTACTGCCTTCTAAGAAATTCCAGCCGATGATATCATCAACAAATCCATTGCCCTCATCATCGACCCCATTGCCATTGATTTCATTCGGGTTGGTCCAAATCCGGCCCGCTAACTGAGGGTGAGTATAGTCTAAATAACCATCAATAACGGCAACAATCACCCCTTCACCCGTATAACCTTGATTCCACACAGCAGGTGCATTCACCATATCTGGAACCCAATTTGAGCCAACCTGTGTCGGTGCGGGGACGAAGGGTTCAGTCCCGATCGCTGCTGCCACTGCGGCGGCTGCATTCACCATTCCATAGCCCGATGAGCGATTAAAAAGCTGTGGAGAAATACTCAAGTCATAGGCGGTTGGACCCCCCACTTGTGACACTAAAATTTGATAATTTCCTGCCTCAAGGGTGAGATGAATTTGTTCTAACGTCGAACCTTTTTGAGTGGAAAGGGCAACCACTTCTTCGGACTCAATGACTTGATTAAAATTGCGGTCCTGCACTAAATACAAATCAGCATTCGCACTTAAACCATCTAAAAATAGGCTGATAGTTTTAGGGCGATCCAGTTGGAATTGGTAAAAATCATTAGGATTTTCGGATCCAATGATTCCTGATGTTCGCTGCACGCGATCGAGCAACCCAAAGTTAAAGGCAGCAGCGACATTACTCCCCCCTTCATTGGGAGAAAGTTCAGGAGCTTTACCTTCTAACCAGAGATTATAGGTGCTATCTCCTTGGATAGTATTGACCCGGACAAAATAGGTTCCCGGACTCAAAATCCGTTCAATTGTTTCTTGAGCCGCACCCTGAGATTCCGAAGAAACAATAACTTCATCTGGATCAATGACGCTATTCCCATTAATATCTTCAATCAAAGAAAGTTGAGCATTGCCACTGAGGTCATACAGAAAAAGTCTGACTTCTTTAAAAGAATCCAGAGTAAATTTATAATAGTCTTCTGGGTTCGTGCTTTCCAAAAAATCACTAGGGATTTGCACCTCGGATAACAGTCCCCTATCGGCGGCAGTCGCCAGGGTATTTCCTGCTCCGGAAAAAGGTAGGGTGGGAGCAGTTTTATCGATGGTGAGGAGATAGGGTGTATTTCCTCCAACCTTAACTACCCCTAAGAAATAAGTTCCTTGTCCAAGTACCCGATTAATTTGGGGACTCAGGGTAGGCTCTTGTTGGGGATAAGCAATAAATTCTTGGAAGGTAAACACCCCATCATTGTTGATATCTTGCATCAAGAAAAAATCCGCAGGCTGTTCTAAACTTTGCAGTTTGATATCAACATTTCGAGTCTGATTGACCTCGAATTGATAAAAGTCATAAGGGTTAGCTTCCCCGATAAAATCGGCCACTTCAAAGCGATCGCTTAATACCCCTATTTGCCCGAAACTAATGGGTTCGGTATTTCTTGCCCCCGATGCGGGTACTCCCGATGGAATAGACTCAATCATCAAATCGTAAGCCGTTTCATTATCAACCTGAACAACTCGGGCAAAGTAAGTTCCCGGTTGCAAGCCTGATAGGTAAACTGTAGCAGGATAAGGTTCGGGTTCTTCTACGGGTCGGAAAGAATTGAGATACTCCATGAAGTCAATTTCTCCATCCCCGTTTAAATCAATCAGGTTGCGAGTATTATTAGTTTGAGTTGAAACGACTTCTCCACTCTCAATGAGACCATTCCCATTGCGGTCTTGAATTACTTGAATTTGGAGATTAGCGCTTAAATTCTCCAAAGATAGCCGTAAATCACTGGTAGAATTAATGGTAAACTGATAGAAATCTTGAAAATTCTGATTGCCAATAAACCCTTTATGGGCTTGAGGACGGGTTAAACTTCCAATCCATAATGCCTCATTTAAAGTATTATCAGGATTGACTTGCAAGAGGCGACTGGATGGAATGGCAGAAACGTTAATCTGATAAGCAGTATCTCCCTGAGATTCAGATACTTTGACAAAATAAGTTCCCGGTGCCGTAGCAAAGCGATCGAGTTGTGAGACGGGAGCTTTTTCGGCTGAGATGGCCTCTTGTACTTCAGCGTCATCGGGAATCCCATTATTATTGAGGTCCCGAATTAAATCAATGTTCGCTGACGCATTGCTGCCGTCCAATTTGACACTGAGATCGCTAAAGGTATCTAGGCGAAATTTATAGTAATCTTCGGTATCCAGGGAAGTGACAACAGGACGAGTTGCCGGATCGGATCCGACGGTGTGAGAGGAATTGATGACCCCGATATCTCCGGGTAAGTATCGACGTCCTTCGGCAATCCCTGTATTCACCAAATGGTAGAATGCCGCACGGCGATCGCCTCCTAACGCTTGCTCTAAATCCGGATTAACCGCTAAGTAGTAGTCTAAGTCAATAAATTGGGAAAATCGCCGATTTTCAGCAAATCCTCGGGTTAAAAAATGTTGAAATGCTCCTTCTAAGTTACCGGCAAATGCCGAGGCAAGGCCGGGATCTGTATTCACATAATACTTGAGGTCAAACAAAGGAGAGAAACTCCGCCCCTCGGCAATCCCCCAGTCTTCAAGATGTTTTAAAATTTGGCTGTTAGAGGTGAGTCCCGCAAAGGCTAATTCAGGATTTTGTTCTCGATAATAATTGAGATTTACAAACGGAGAAAAAGCCCGTCCCTCTTCTAAACCCGAGGTTTGAAAATGTCGGTACAGTCGGTCTGGATTGACAATTCCGACAGCAGCCAAATCCGGATTGGCAGCTAGGTAATAACTAGCATCAAATAATTCTAAAGACATCGGTGATGGGTCCAGAAGTGTTTTATATTCGCTAGGATGACTTCTATTAAAGCACTGAGTTCCAGAAACCGTTGAATTTAGCAACAATAGTTCATGCTTGTTGCTACACTTAAGGTAAAATTTACGAGTTTACAGGGTGATCTACACTCTAGTGAAGTTGGAATCCTGCTTTTGGAAGTCCGGAGTCTGAATAGAGCAGTTTCTTGAGCGATCGCGTGCCGTCTTTTGCCCTGCGCAAACCCATTCCTAATCCCATCTTTACCCCAGTCCAGGAAGCGCTATCACCCTAATTGCCCCCGATTTCTGATATTATATGAACTCATTAG
>CBFGOM010000060.1:0-31285 GCA_965650385.1 uncultured Oscillatoriaceae bacterium | reverse complement strand
TGAATAAATAGCACCCTCCAAGCCTGCTGCATAAGTAGGCTTTGTTTTTTGCTAGGGCTAAGGATTGCTCAAAGGTTAAAGACGGCGACAAGTTTTATGGTATTTTTAGCGGTTGAAACCGTTTGTAGTGGATATTTTAGTGCCACGGATAACCGGCAGAAAACAACTTGACTTCTTGGAGAACAGGACTTAAGCAATTTTTTTTACTAACTGCTAAATGTAGAGGTGATTCCCTGGGATGCCTCTCTTGTAGCCTGTGTAGGCAGGCTTTGTTTATGTAGCCCCACCCTTGAGGGTGTGGTTTTTGATGACCCGGGCCAATCTTCGATAACTCCCGATCGCTATTATGAAATTTAGTGAAATTGTCCAACAACTTGCCATTCATCTGCCGGAGGGTCCTGCCGTTTCTCAGGGGGATGACCCGGAAATTCATGGAGTAGCAGCAGTAGACGAGGCAACTCCCGGGACCTTAAGTTATATCGAAGGCGGTAAATTTGCCGATCGCATCGCAAAAACGGCAGCGACGGCGTTAATTTTGCCGATGAATCCGCAATTGCAGCAACAAGCGAGCGATCGCGGAATCCCTTGGATTGCAACTCGGGAACCGCGATTATTATTTGCTCATGCGATCGCCTTGTTTTATCAACCCTTTCGACTTCCCGCAGGCATCCATCCCACCGCCTCAATTCATCCCGATGCCACCTTGGGAGAAAACGTCGCGATCGGGGCCTTTGTCTCCATCGCCAATGGGGTCAAAATTGCCAACAATGTTTGTATTCATCCCAACGTCACCCTCTATCCTCATGCAGAAATAGGCGAAGGGACCGTCTTGCACAGCCATTGCACCATCCATGAACGCACCCGCATCGGCAAGGACTGCACCATTCATGCGGGGGCCGTGATTGGGTCTGAAGGGTTTGGATTTGTGGCGTCCCGCGCCGGTTGGGTGAAAATGGAGCAATCGGGCTATACCGTCCTAGAGGACCGCGTAGAGGTCGGTTGTAATAGCAACATCGACCGTCCCGCAGTCGGGGAAACCCGGATTGGGGAGAATACGAAAATTGATAATTTAGTGCAGATTGGTCATGGGTGCAAAATTGGTAAAAATTGTGTCTTAGCGGCCCAAGTGGGATTAGCCGGTGGAGCCCAGTTAGGCAACAACGTCATTTTAGGCGGACAAGTGGGGGTTAACAATCAGGTGAAAGTGGGAGATGGAGCGATCGCCTCTGCTAAAACCGGCATTACCAGTGATGTTCTCCCCGGGGCGATCGTCTCCGGTTTTCCAGCTATTCCTAACAAACAGTGGCTCAAAAGTGTTACCCTCTCCAACCGTCTCCCCGAAATTTATCAATCCCTCAAGCAAGTCCAACGCTTGTTGGGTCTCAAGTCAAATTAGCATTCCGATTCAGTACAGACCCCGGTAAGTTTGTCAACAGGGAGTCAATTTTCAGGAAACTGCTAAGAGTAGAATCCAGGGACTTCAGGGATGTTCACCCCGGGCCATTACCGTAACCCGGGGTTGAAAATTGAGCCGTCTAATTTTTTTATAAAAAATTATGGTTAAAAATCACAGATTTGAGGATATATTTTTAACTAGGCCAAATTGAAAGATGCGGCTGAATTTTCAGTTTTTAGATCGGGAAGGATAATCATTGAAAGCAATGAGTGAAATTGCTACAACCCCCCTTAAAGGAAAGGCGCTGCTTCAAAAAGTAAAAGAACTCTCGCACTTACCGCGCCGAGAAACCGCCAAACGCTGTGGATACTACAGCAAGTCAAAAAATGAAGAGTTTCGGGTAAACCTCACGGACTTTTATGATGCCGTGCTGGAAGCTCGCGGGATTCCCCTGAGTCCAGAGGGATCAAAAGATGGTCGCGGTCGAGAGGCAACTTATCGAGTCAGCGTCCACAAAAACGGGCAAATTGTGATTGGTTCAACTTATACCCAGTCAATGGGATTAAAGCCCGGTGATGAGTTTGAAATTAAACTGGGTTACAAACACATCCACCTGATTCAGGTCGATAGCAGTAAAAATGACTTCCTCAACGAAGACGATGAGGAGTTCGAGGAAGACGATGATGATTAGAGAACTGTAAAACAACCCATTGTTTTAGTCGAGTTTTCTAAAGATTTCCTCAAAATTTAGACCAGTCCCCCTCCTTCCCGGCTCAATTTAGTCTTAAGGAGGGGGACTGGTTTCTTGGTAGTTAACCCCTGTTTCCTGGGATGAGTCGGGGTAATCAGACCCAATCCGGGTATGATACGGAATTCGGTTCTGGCGGTGATAACCCAATTGGGTCTCAACGAGTGCGTGCCGTGAGATTATCGGGTTTAGGCCCCGGGGATTCAGACTGGGGTGGAACAGCGGAGTCAAGCTGTTGGGGTCTCTGTTGCTCGTCTGAAGCTGGGGGGAGGAGTTTGGACTGTAAGGAAGGGTCACTAACGGTATGAGAAAGGGGTGCTAAAGCCATCGCAAACCGCGCGTGTTCTTCCAGTTGTTCGGTGGAAGAGAGCAGATCCCCCAGGAGCAGCAAAATATTCCGAATACTTTCAAATAAAGCCGGATCGCCGGTTAACTGTTCCAAATCTGAGGTAATTTTTTGGACGTTTTGGAACGTAGCGCGGGCCGAATCTAGGGTTTGTTGTAATGACAGCAGATTGGCGGGGGAGATGGCAGTATCGGTGAGTTGGGCGAGATTGGCTGAGGCAGCGGAGGCGTTGGCGGCGAGTTGATTAGCGGTAACCGAGAGGGTATCTAGGTTCGCTAAGAGTTGAGAATCTTCAAATTGATTGAGTTGTTGTTCGACCCTAGCGACGAGGGGGGTAATTTGTTGCGCGCTGATTCGCAGTTGTTCGCTGGTGGTGTTGATGTTGTTGAGGGTGGTGACGAGGGTGCCGCGATTGGTGGCAACGAGTTCATTGACACTGCCTATCAGGGTGCGCAAGTCTCTAGCGGTGACGTTGAGTTCCCCAGCGGTGCCGCCGAGTCCCTCGACGGTACCCCCGACGCGATCGAGGGTGAGGCTGATGCGATCGGCACTCGCACCAAAAGTCCCGGCAACTGAGCCATATTCCTCAGCGGCGGCCCCAATTTGATTGACGGTGCGTTGCAGGTCCCCAGCGATCGCCCCATAGCGATTGGAGATAGCGGTAATTTGATTGGTGGCGGTGCGGATATCTCCAGCGATCGCCCCATATTGATTGGCAGTCGCCCCAATTTGATTGGTGGCGGCCCGGATATCCCCAGCGATCGCCCCATATTGATTCACCGTTCTCCCCAGTTGGGTTGAGATTGCCCCCACCTGATTGGCGGTATTGCCAATTTGTCCAGCAGCCGTATTCAGGGCCGAAGCCGATTGAAGGGCGGCAGTGGAGAAAATTCCTAACTCTCGTTCCACAGATTGGCTCAAGACAGTCATTTGGCGACTGAGCTGAGTAATTTCAGCCGTGGCAACCGTGGAATTTTTCACCAAGGCATTGAGATTGGCAAAAAAGGCGGGATCGGAAAATAAATTCGTAAACCGCATCGAACCGCGAATCAGTTCGTCAAAATTCACCCCAATCTGTCCCTCAAGACGCTCCCGATTGCACAAAATTAGCTCCGTATCGCAGTCTGAGGCGAGGGGAGTCGTCGTTTTAATCACTTGCGGGGGTAAAGCCTGGAGGGGGTTGATATCCACCCAAGTTTCCCCAATTAATCCACCCTGATTCGCCTCAATCAACACAGCATTAGGAATGACCAGGCTTGCTGGAGCCACTATCAGCTCCACATCCACTCCATTGGTTCCAGGGATAATGTTGGCAATCCGGCCCACGGTGACCCCCCGGTAGCGGACCGGCCCCCCCACTTGCATTCCCGCAACATTAGGGAAGGACACAACGAGGGTATAGCTTTCGCGACCTAATCCGACCCCGCGCAGCCATAAAATAATGCCCCCAAATAATCCTAGACCGGCCAAAAGTAATAAACCAATCGATCCTTCTCTCAGCTTTCGTGACGAACGCATGGGTTCTCCTTCTGCGATAGTTGCTCTTTTGACGTTGTTGTGATGATTTTGACTCCCACCTGTGCAGTCCTAGCCAAACTCTGATCATGCCATAGCGCCACAGCACTGCTTCCTCCCGGCTGCCTTGCGATCGCCCTCGGCTCAACCCGCAAGTTGAATCGGTCCGGTAATGCTCCCACTAAAAAATTGTCGGACCAAGGGGTTCTCGGTGGTGTCAATCTCCTCAATTCCACCTTGCCACTGCACTTTGCCATCAACTAAAAACACGATACGGTCAGAGGTTCGGCGAATGGTGCTATCTTGGTGCGTGACCATCACATAGGTGCTACAGCCGCCTCGGGCCGCCTGTAACTCTCGGATTAAATCTTCAATCACCGTCGAGGCGATCGGATCTAACCCCGCCGTCGGCTCATCATAGAGCAGCACTTCTGGACTGGCGGTGGGGTCATCGGGATTCGCCATGATCGCCCGGGCAAAACTCACCCGCTTTCGCATCCCGCCAGACAGTTCGGCTGGGTATTTATTGCCGATTCCGGGCAACCCTACCATTTCTAACTTCTCCGTGACCAGTTGTCGAATTTGCTTGCGGGATAATTTGGAGTGTTCGTAGAGGAAAAATCCCACATTTTGATCCACGTTTAAGGAATCAAATAGGGCCGCATTTTGAAAGACCATGCCAATGCCGATGGGATCTGCCAAATCATCCATCCAGCGATCGCGGCGGATTCCCTGGACATAGACTTCCCCAGCATCAGGCTGTAGCAATCCCGCAATAATCCGCAAAACAGTCGATTTTCCAGTCCCTGAAGGTCCAATGATTGAGAGGGCCTCGTTGTGGTAGATGCATAAATCCACTTCTTTTAAAATTACATTCCGCCCAAAGGACTTAGACACTCCCTTCAATTCAATCAACGGCTCACTCATCGGCTCAACTACGGTAACGCTCTGCGGACTGATCACTAAAGGTTAAGTATAGTAGTCCAGCCACCGGGCTGGTGGGAACTCTATTATCGGTACTCTCCCTAGGGATGGAGCGATCACCCTTCCAGTCTGACTGAAAGATTCTTGAGCGATACCGCCTCACCCTGATCGATTCTAATCCGGACCTGCTCCTGTCAACAGGGGCGCTTCTGGCCCGGGTCTCTCGCCATTCGGGAACAATCCCGATATCCTGGTAAGCATATTCTCCTATTTAGCCGATGGAGATGATCTCTAATCCGTGACAGGCGATTGTCCGATTGAGTTCGGAACAGACCTTTTGCAATTAGAATCAAAACCAAAAAGGTTTAAATTTCGGCTCTATCCTTTTTTAATCCCCTCTCCTAAAATTAATCATGTCAATTGGTTTACTCAAACAAGCTTTCCATGCCCTCAAACCGGAACCCCTGTTCCGGCGAGGGATGCGATTTAACCATTGGTTTAAATGGTTAGCCCCTGGATTATTCGTCAAACGCTGGCTGCTGTTAAGTGCAGTTGGGGTCTTATTAACCCTTCTGGGTTTGGCAATCTGGGTTAAACTGACTCCGATTTTTTTCGCGATTCAGTTGATTGAAAAAACCCTCACCCAACTGGCGACGGTGATTCCTAGCTATATCAGCGGTCCCTTTGTCCTCCTGTTTGGGATTTTCTTTATTCTCTGGGGCCAAACCCGCACGGTAGGCTCGATTACAGAAGTCTTAAGACCCGATGCTGAGGATGAGTTGATTGATGTCTTGCTGCATCACCGGAAGTTAAATCGGGGCGCGAAAATTGTGGTGGTTGGGGGTGGCACAGGTCTTTCTACCCTACTCCGGGGACTCAAGACTTACAGTGCTAACATTACCGCAATTGTCACCGTAGCCGATGATGGCGGGTCCTCGGGACGGCTACGCCGGGAAAATGGGGTGTTGCCCCCTGGGGATATTCGCAACTGTTTAGCGGCCCTCGCCGATGAGGAAAAGTTATTAACGGAACTGTTTCAATACCGTTTTAAGGCGGGAAATGGGCTAACAGGGCACAGTTTTGGGAATCTCTTTCTGACGGCGATGAGCGATATTAGTGGAGATTTGGAACGGGCGATCGCCACGAGTTCTAAGGTTCTGGCAGTTCGGGGTCAGGTCCTTCCCTCTACCCTGTGTGATGTCAATCTCTGGGCGGAGTTGGCCGATGGTCGTCGCATTGAGGGAGAATCCAGTATTACGGAAGCCAATGGCAAAATTGTCAAAATTGGTTGCACTCCCGCTAATCCACCCCCGTTACCTAAAGCCATTCAAGCCATTCGCGAGGCAGATTTTATTATTTTAGGCCCGGGCAGTCTCTACACCAGCGTAATTCCCAATTTATTAGTCCCAGAAATTGCCGAAGAAATTGCCAAGCGCAACGTTCCTAAAATCTATGTCTGCAATATCATGACCCAACCGGGAGAAACCGATGGTTATACCGTTGCCGACCATATTAAAGCCATCGATCGCGCTTGTGGATTAAAGCTATTTAGTTCCGTTTTGGTCCAACAGCAAATGCCTTCGGCTCAATCCTTAATTCGCTATTCCCAAGATAACTCTCATCCGGTGTACGTCGATCGCCCCACTATTACTGAACTGGGCCGCAGTGTAGTATTTGCCAATGTGATGCAAGAGGACCGGGAAACGGGTTATGTCCGTCATGATCACCAACTCTTGGCCCAGGTGTTGCTTCGCTGGTACGCTCACGTTCATATTAAAAGCAGTGCCCGGATGCTCTCTGTCGCCCGCTAGTGCTGTTTCACCGTTTCTGTCTCCTCACACACCTTTCCCTAACACAACTAACAAAGTTACTCAGGTTCAGATTTATAAATTACTAACCTTTTCGCACCGCACTGAACTGGACCAAATCAGGCTATTTAACCGCTAAACTATTTACTATTTAACGGCTCAATAGGGAGTCCCATTAATCGTCTTTATTATCGGCCATTCTGTTATAATTTTTAGGACTTTTCTCTCGGATTCCCCAGCTTCTGGTATTCGCTTATTCTTTCATCCATGAGTCAATCCATGCTTAAGTTCCTGTTGCCCGATGCAGAGGCAACGAAATTTCTGGGCTTTACCCTCGGACAACGCTGCCCTCCAGGGACTACCCTGTTACTCGAAGGAGACTTAGGCGCGGGTAAAACCACCCTGGTGCAAGGGATTGGGTCCGGCTTGGCGATTGCTGAATCCATTGTCAGTCCCACCTTTACTTTAATTGTGGAATATCTGGAAGGGCGTATCCCTCTCTATCATTTGGACCTCTATCGTTTGGACCCCACAGAAGTCTCAACACTGAATCTGGAGAGTTACTGGGAAGGGACTGAGACGGAACCGGGTCTAGTGGCGATCGAATGGGCGGAACGCTTACCCTATAAGCCTGATGATTATTTACGCCTGGTCCTGACTCATCAGGAAGAGGGACGTCAAGTAGAATTAATCCCCGTTGGGGACTTTAATTTGGATGCCCTGATGCCCTTGGCGATCGAGTAGTTGCGACCCCGGGGGGGTTTTAAACCCCCGCCAGCTTTCTAGCAAAGATTAACCGCCGAAGGATAGGGCTTTGCCGCGAATGTCGGTGTTAAGTTTGCCGTGATCATAGACTACTTGACCACCCACAATGGTTACTACGGGCCATCCGGTGAGGTTCCACCCCTCGAAGGGACTCCAACCACATTTACTGAGCACTTCTTCTCGCAAGACGGGACGATAGATGTTTAAATCCACGAGGACTAAATCGGCATCGTAACCCGGGGCGATCGCCCCTTTGTTGGGAATTTGATACCCTTTGGCAACAGCAGTGGACATCCAGTGGGCGACTTGGGGAACCGTACACCGTCCCTGCATGGCTTGAGTCAGCATCAGCGGCAAAGAGGTTTCCACTCCGGGCATTCCTGATGGGGAATTGGGATAGCCTTGAGCTTTTTCTTCCAGGGTATGAGGGGCATGGTCCGTGGCAATAAAATCAATCACGCCATCGAGGAGGGCTTGCCAGAGAATTTCATTATCCCGGGGCGATCGCAAGGGGGGATTCATCTGCGCCAGGGTGCCGATAGTGTCGTAAGCACTGGTATTCAGCAACAGATGTTGGGGGGTGACTTCAGCGGTAACCCAACTGGGTTTATCTTCCCGCAATAGGAGGGCTTCATCTCCGGTAGACAGATGCAAAATATGGAGGCGGCGTTGGTATTTTTTAGATAGGCTTAAGGCGCGCTTGGTGGCGATTAAGGCAGCTTGAGTATCCTGAATTTCAGAATGCACCGCTGGATCGGTGCGACTGCTAAATTGTTGACGGCGTTCTTCGATGCGGGTCCGGTCCTCAGCATGGACGGCAATGAGGCGATCGCCTTGACTAAAAATTGCCTCCAATGCCTCTTGATCATCCACCAACAATGGGCCTTTCATCGACCCCATAAAAATTTTAATCCCACAGGTGGGATGGGCTTCTACCAAATCCGGTAAATGTTCTGGTGTTGCCCCAATAAAAAAGCCATAATTAACTAACGACGATCGAGCGGCCCGCGCCAATTTATCATCTAAAGTCGCCTGAGTGGTAGTCAAGGGTCGGGTGTTAGGCATCTCCAAGAAAGAAGTCACCCCTCCCCTCGCACAAGCGCAACTCGCTGTAAACAGGTCTTCCTTGTATTCAAGTCCCGGTTCCCGGAAGTGAACCTGGGGATCGATGACCCCAGGCAACAAAGTCAGCCCCCCTGCGTCAATCACCTCCAAATTCTCATCGGGGTTGGGATTTTCAGCTAAACCCTGAATATCGGGTCCAATCTGGCAGATTTTTCCCCCTTGGATTAGGACATCACCCTGGAAAAATTCCCCATTGGGCTGTAAAATCCGCGCTTGTCGGATTAATAAATGGTCTGTCATGGTCAAGTTCCTTGTGTTATGTTTAACCCGGGTTCGGTCAAGTCAAGGATATCCCGTTCAGGGGTGTTATGGGGGGAGTCCGTTCACCCCTCTAGTTGCCAAAATTAGACCGACATTTTACACTAGATTAAGAAATGGACATTGATACAATAGCTGATCGATGTTGGCGCGTGATTCATCCGCTTCCCGGATTGAGGGGTGAGATCTTCGTACTCCCAGCTTAACAAGGGGTGAGGGACGAAGACTGAGAGGAAAAGGGTAGACGGTTTAATCCGAGTGAGGTCAACATTACCCTATGAAGATCCGGCGTCACTCTCTCCATAATCCCACTCTTGGGGTTGTTAAAAATACACAGAAGGGTCAAGCTATAATTGATGATTAAAGGTTCAAAGAAGGAGTTGGGATTTTCAGCCCCCTCTACTTCTCCCGGGAGATACCATTTCCCATGCTTCCTAATATTGTGTTAAAAACCAGCAGCACTCTTAGGTCAACAGTTCAAACATGACTCGTGCAAAAGAAACCGTGTCTGATATAAATTCTCAGCAACCTTCCTCTAAAAGCGTCCCACTCAATCTAGAAAATTCTTGGGTTGAAGCACTTAAAACGATCGCCTTGAGTGCAGTTTTAGCGATCGGGATTCGTCACTTTGTGGCAGAAGCACGCTATATCCCATCGGGTTCGATGCTACCCACCCTGGAAATTAACGATCGCCTGATTGTCGATAAGTTGAGCTATCGCTTCACCAATCCCGAGCGAGGCGATATTGTCGTATTTTATCCCACCAAAACCCTACAAGAACAAAATTTTAAAGATGCTTTTATCAAGCGGGTGATCGGGCTGCCTGGGGAAACGGTGGAGGTCAGAGGAGAACGCGTTTACATTAATAATATTCCTATCAAGGAACGCTATATTGAAGAAGGCCCAAACTACCAATATGGGCCGGAGGTTGTTCCTGATGATCAATATTTAGTCCTCGGGGATAATCGCAATAATAGCTACGATAGTCATTACTGGGGTTTCGTCCCTCGGGATAAAATTATCGGTCGTGCGGTCATTCGATTCTGGCCCCCTAACCGTATGGGAGAATTGAATCCACAGCCCGTCTATATTCAGGAAGCTCAAGAGGAGTAGTTCCGTAACACAGTTGGCGTGCTTTTATTTCGGGGGAAACAGTCGCCGGATCGAGTCCGGGGCAAACTTAGGCGGTGTTTTGAATGCGCGGGTATTTTTCGGGTGTTCTCCGCTGTCATCTCCCTGGGTATAACTAATGATGAGAACGTCTCAAACTTGACCCGATCCTTCGCTTCAGATGGCCGTCTTTGGGGTTACACCCCAATGTAACCCTCACCCTAAATCCCTCTTCCATTTGGGAGAGGGACTTTGATTTTTCGCTCCAACAGAATACAGAATAAAGAAGGACGATCTCAATCTGGCGATCGCAACCTTTTGGTTTATGATGAGTGCACCTAGGTCTAATGGCGATCGCCCCAAGGGTGGACAACCTGTCTACAACCCCATTGTAATTCTACTGTTTAGGCGTCGGTGTTGACCGGCGATATCCCTTGACCGTGCCAAATCAACCCCATTCCGAACTCTCAAAGCCTGTATTTTTTGAAGGAAGTTATCGAGATCTGCGCGTCGAATCAACCCTGGGAGAATTACCCCTGTTTGATTTTCAAGTCGATATAACCCGACGCTGTGATGATATCGTTCGCACTTTTGAAAAATATCCCCTTCTGACTGGGGTGATTTTGCGAGATGCGGGAGAATTTGTCGGGATGATGTCTCGACAGCGACTGCTAGAATATTTGATTCGTCCGCGCGCGAGTGAGTTGTTTTTAAATGCTCCCTTGCAAATGCTTTACAGCTACGCTCGAACTCAAATTATGGTATTGAGTTCCCAGACAACGATTGTCCAAGCTGCACGACAAGCCTTACGGCGATCGCCTGAATTATTAGGTGAACCCCTCGTTGTCCAAACCAGTTCTGATCACTATTTATTACTCAATATTCATGAGTTGAATCTCGCCTATTGGCAAATTCGCGGCATTGAAACTCAATTGCGGTTTGAGCAAATTCAAGCGCAATTGGTACAAACGGACAAAATGGCGAGTTTGGGACGGTTGGTGGATGGGGTTGCTCATGAAATTCTCGATCCGGTGGGCTTTATTTGGGGAAATTTAACCTACGTTGCCAGTTATTCTGAGGAGTTGATGGAGTTGGTAGCGGTTTATGAAAAATATTTACCAGAGTCGGTCCCCGAAATTGAGGATTTTCAAGAAGAGATTGAATATGAGTTTTTAAAAGAAGACTTACCTCGGGCAATTTCTAGTCTCAAAAATGGAGCAGACCGCTTAAAACAGTTAGCGACTAGCTTGCAAAATTTTTGTCATATTGATGAAGTTTATCCCAAGCCTGCGGATATTCATGCCTGCCTTGATAGTGTTTTATTGCTGCTCAAAAGCCGGATGAGTGGGGAGATTGAAATTGTTAAAAACTATGGACATCTCCCCCCTATATCCTGTTATGCCTCTCAACTCAATCAGGTATTTATTAATATTCTCAGTAAAACGATTGAGGGATTAATGCACGAAGCTGTCCATCAGAAATTTTCTTTGGAGTTCAGCGAAGCGGGCTTTCGAGCCAAACCTCAACCGGCTGCAACGCGATCGCGAATCGTTATCTCGACTGAATTGATATCTCGACCGGCTTTAGTGCCGAATCAGCCAGATTCGCGGTGGGTTTCGATTAAAATTTCGGATAATGGACTAGGGATTGCTGAAGCTAAAATCAATGAAATTTTAGCCTCTTTTGGAATGTCTAAATTAGCAGAAAAAGAAACGAGCTTTGCGGTGAGTTATTGGATTGTAACGGCTCGACATGGGGGAGAACTTTATCTGCGATCGCGCACTTTGAATACCGAGGATTTACCCCCAGATATTGGCACCGAGTTTGAAATTCTCTTACCGGGAGTTTAACTGGGATCAAGTCATAGAAAAGTTCCCGCAAACGGAATTTCCGAATTGAGATGTTTCCGTGCCTTCAGCAGAGTTAGGATTTACTCTTTGCCTAGATATCCTAACTGTTGCTCACCAGAACACTCTCGTCCGTCCGAGGCAGAACCGCCAAAAGGTTGAGTCTAGGGGAACTCTTGAGGGAAGATAACCAAGGCGTTTCAGACCATTTCTGCCCAGAAAGCATTCAGTTTGGGCTAAAAACCGGGGTTTTTACCGGGGGTATCTAAAAGACTGTAAGGATGCTCTCGCTTATAGATTCAGGTAGCATGAGACAGGCAAGCGGGAGTTTGAGAGACGCGCTTGTTCGGCGGCAGAGGAAGTTGGAGTCACCTGCGCGATTGCCCAACGCGGTGCAATGGCTGAAGCACAATTACATTTTGTCACAGAATAGCCTTTATAATTTATCGTAGATACGCCAGTATCTTAAAGGGTTGGTTATTTTGTTTTTATAGTTTTTTCAATCATTAATCTGGGCAGGAATCCCTTAAAAAGGCAGAACCTCTAAGGAAAAACCGCAGGAAATCTAGTCTGCTGCTTTTCCCCGATCGCCGGATAGAAAAGGTCAAAATAAAAGCAGCGTATCCAACATTAAGTTTGTAATATAGAAAATTTCAGGGGAGGCACTGGCATCATGAATGGTAAACCCCAATTAGTTCAACAGGAATCCTGGACCGAACTGAGTTCTGAGTCCAATCAGGGGCCGGAACTGAATACTCCTCAACCGAGTCGATCGCCCCAAACGGCAGAGTCTCAGACTTTTGCCGGGGACGGGATCGACCGACTATTGGGCGATCGCTTCCTGTCTGAGTGGCTCAAACCCCTAGTTCATAGCATTTCAGAAAGCGTTATCCTCAAAGATGACCAAGGATGTTGGCTGGTCGCGAACGAAGCCGCATTGAGGCTATTCCACTTTATGGGGGTCGAGTATGCGGGTAAAACTAACTCCCAGTTAAGTCAAGACTATCCCATTGCTCAAGAACTCTTGAAGACTGATGCAGAATTAGAGCAAACCGCTTGGGAACTGTCCAACACCATTTATCACCAGGTGGAATTGCCCTCGGTTTCTGGGGAACTGCGGTCCGTCGCCATCAAAAAAACCCCTCTATTCAACAGCGAGGGGACTAGGCAAGGGACCATTACGGTGCTTTGGGACCCTGACTTCTCCGATCGCTTCCGGGTTGAGGAGTCCTACCGAGGGAACCTGGGCAAAAATAAGGACCTGATGGAAACCCTTCCGGATTTGATGCTGTATTTAAAAGCTGATGGCACGATTTTGGACTGCAAAAATGTGCCGGAACAGACGACGGCTATCCCCCCTAATTTTGAAATCGGGCTTTCTATCTATGAAATTTGGCCCTTATCCATTGCCACGGAAGCAATGAAATATATACTTCAAGCCTTGGAAACGGGGGAAGTTCAAACCTGGGAATATGAGTTAACAGTTCATGGCAACTGCTACAGCCGGGAAGCCCGGATTATGGCTTGTGCAGAAGACCGAGTAGTCGCTATTTTACGGGATATCACGGAACGCAAACAGGCGGAAGCGGCCCTTGAGTATGTGGCGCAAGCGGTGGAAAGTGCGAGTGATGCGATCGCCATTAGTGATGCCAATGGTAATCACATTTATCACAATTTGGCCTTTTCTACCCTGTTTGAGTATGGCAGTGTTGAAGAGTTGAAGGCTGCCGGGGGTCCTTCTATTCTCTATACAGACCCCGAAATTGCCCAGGAAATCTTTGAGGCGATCGCCCCGGGTCGATCTTGGATCGGTTCGGTGGAACAGCGCACCCGCAGCGGTAAAATTGTTCAGGTGTTCCTCCGCGCTGATGCCATTAAGGACCCCACGGGTAAAATCATCGGACGAATTGGGATTAGTACGAATTTGACCGCCCAAAAACAGGTAGAAGCGGCCCTGCAACAATCCAAACAAAAACTCTCTCTCCACCTGGAACAAACCCCTTTAGCCGTGGTGGAATTCAATCTCAATGGAGAGATTGTGGAATGGAATCCAGCGGCGGAAGCGATTTTTGGTTATAGCAAAGCGGAAATTCTCGGACAGGGGATGACGTTGCTATTTCCCGCAACGGAAGAACAGGATGCGGGTCAACGATGGCAGGAGTTGTTACATCAAAAGGGAGGCGCTTGCTCCATTTGTGAAAATGTCCGGAAAGATGGGCAGCGGACGGTTTGTGAGTGGTACACCACTCCTTTGATTGACCGGGATGGTGAGACGATCGCTGTGGCATCTCTGGCTCAGGATATCACGGAACGGGTCCGGGCGGAGGAAGCGATGCGTCACCAATCTGACCGGGAACGACTCGTGAGTCGCACTCTGGCCCGCATTCGCCAATCTTTGAATTTAGACGAGATTTTGAATACGGCAGTTTCAGAAGTGAGACAATTTCTGGATTGCGATCGCGTGGTGGTTTATCAAATCTGGCCGGACCAGTCCGGGAGTGTGGTGACAGAATCGGTGATTCCCCCTTGGCCCTCGATGCTGGGACAAAGTTTTGGAGAAGAAATTTTTCCTCCCAGTTGTTATGAGCGCTATTGTAACGGCACCGTTAAGGCGATCGATGATCTCAAGGCGGCGAATTCTCCCCAGTGTTTGATTGAATTTTTGCAATTATTTGGGGTGAATGGCAAAATGATTGCCCCGTTGTTACATGAGAACCGCCTCTGGGGGTTGTTGGTGGCGCATCAATGTAATGGGATTCATCATTGGCAACCGTTTGAGATTAGCGGATTTGAGCAGTTGTCCGCCCAACTGGCGATCGCCATTCAACAATCCACCCTCTTTAAACAGTTGGAAGCGGCGAACGAAGAATTACAGCGCATCGCGTCTTTGGATGGATTGACTCAGGTCGCCAACCGCCGCGCCTTTGATGAATTTCTCCATCGGGAATGGCGGCGAACCATCCGGGAACATTCGATGATGTCTATCATACTTTGTGATATTGATTTTTTTAAGTTATACAATGATACTTATGGACATCAAGCCGGGGATACTTGTTTGCAACAAGTCGCCCAGGCGATCGCAAGTGCGGTCAAGCGTCCCGCTGATTTAGTCGCCCGCTATGGGGGAGAAGAATTCGCTGTAATTCTGCCCCATACCAATGGGGAAGGTGCGATGCAAGTGGCTCACCAAATCCGCAACCAAGTCAAAGCGTTGCGGATTCATCATGCTAAATCCCCAGTCGGTTATGTGTCAATTAGTCTAGGCGTGTCGGTGACGTTACCCCGGCCTCAAGACTCCGTAGAGAAATTAATTGGGAGTGCAGACCGGGCACTATACAAGGCGAAATCCCTCGGGCGCGATCGGGCCGTCTTGGAAAAATATTCGGCTTCCCTTTCAGTGGAGGAAAACCCTGCGGATCAAGGGTGAGACTATCCGTTGAATAATGTCTCGTTTTCACCCTGATAAAGAAAAGGAAAAAGCAACTTGCTTTTTCCCCTTCCATCCGGTGAACCCCAGAATATCGGCTGATCATTGAGTGGGAGTTTTATTCCCAAGAATCAAGGTCAAGGGCTTTGGAACCACCGCGTTGGAGTTGCATCAAGAGATTACCCAACTGAGACCAAACCAGCCAAGCCGTTAAAATAGTTAAGGGGAAGGAAAAAACGTAAGAAATTAACAGATTAAATCCGAAAACCTGTAACCCGGAGGCGAGAAACACACAAATCGCCCCAGCCATTCCCAAAAAAGGCAGTTGTAATTCCATGCCTCTAGCTTGAGAGAGACTGCGGGTTGAGCGATTCCGAGACCAAGCTTGCACTAATTGGGTGAGGGTGGCATAGAAGGCCGTTCCCGAGGCGATCGCCGCAATAAATGCAGCCGCTAACAGGAAATAAGGTGGCTCTGGATAGGGAAAGTTAGGCACGAATCTCTCCTAGAAGACTGTCTACTCAGAAGGGTCACCTATCAACGGTAAAGGGGAAAGGTTCAACTGTAAAGAGGAAAAAGTCCCAGGGGAATCAAAAATTCTGATTCTTCCTGGGAAGTGGCGACCCTAGAGACGGGAAACCGGGGTTCTTGAGAAAATCTGTTGCAATTCGCAGCAAATTTAGGCGAGAAACCCGGTTTCTGGTTAAGGGTGATGGCGCAGGAAGTCGCTTCCCGGGACTATTTTTCCTCGAAAAAGGGGATTCCCGTTGGCATCGACGGTAACAAGGCGGCGGCACCTTCCCGGGAGAAATCAGCTAAAGCGCCCCAAGCGGCATCAAATATCCGATTGGGATGGATATCTTCCTTGATCAAGTTCCACAGACGCCGGACTTCTTCGGTGTGGAGTTTGTCATCTTCCACTAACGCTAGTAAGATTTGACGGCGCAGAAACGCACCTTCTTCCGAGAGGAGATAGCGCAGCCCTAACTCTGCGGTCGGGATAATATCAAAGTTGGTGTCTGAACGGGCGATCGCAATTAAGTTTTCCAGGCGAGTCCATTGGAACTTGCCGTCCTTAAACAACACATCAATCAACCGTCGTCGCAACTGGGGTGATTCTCCTGCGAGTAACCGTCTGGCGACATAAGGATAAGCCACATCCACAATTTTGAAATTAGGATCCATCGTCAAGGCTAACCCTTCTTGGGTCACCAAGGACCGAATAATTAGGGCAAACTTAGCCGGGACCCGGAAGGGATATTCATACATCAACTCAGAGAAGCGATCGGTAATCGTCTTAAAGTTGAAATCCCGCACACTTTGCCCGAGGATATCCCCTAATACTGCTTCTAACGCGGGGACGATCGGCCAAATATCTGTCTCGGGGGTTAAAAATCCTAGTTTGACGAATTGTTCGGCTAATTCGACATAATCTTTATTAATCAGATGAACGATCGCCTCAACCAAGTTCTCTTTGGTTGTTTCATCTAGCTGATCCATCATGCCAAAATCAATGTAGGCCATGCGACCATCAGCTAGACCAAATAAATTCCCGGGGTGCGGGTCCGCGTGGAAAAAGCCGAACTCTAAAAGCTGCTGTAACCCGGTGGTGACGCCCACTTCGATTAAGGCATTTGTGTCGATTCCCGCCCCTTGCATCGTTGGAATATCATTGAGCTTATACCCCTCAATCCATTCCAGGGTGAGGACTGTATTGCTGCTATAGCGCCAAAAAATACTAGGAACCTTGACCATCGGATTTCCGCTGAAGTTGGTCGCAAATTTTTCAGCATTGCGTCCTTCGTTGAGATAATCCACTTCTTCAAAGAGTTTGGTTCCGAATTCATCGACAATTAAAGCCAGGTCATGACCTAAATTTAGGGGTAACCAAGGTCCGATCGCCTTTGCACCCCAACGCATTAAAAATAGGTCCAGGGTGAGAACGGGTTTCAAATTCGGACGCTGTACTTTGACCGCCACTTTTTCGCCACTGTGCAAGTAGGCTTGATACACTTGGCCTAAGCTGGCTGCGGCAACAGGTTCGGGGGTAATTTTAGCAAACAGTTCTTCAACCGTTTTATCGAGTTCTCGCTCAATGATGCGGTAGGCGATCGCACTATCAAAAGAAGGGAGTTGATCTTGTAGCTTGATCAGTTCATCCAGGAAGTCCTTACGGATCAAATCCGGACGGGTGGAAAGGGCTTGACCGACTTTGATGAAAGTGGGTCCTAGATTGGTTAAGATGTTCTGAAGCTGGGTGGCTCGTTTTTGTCGGTTTTGTTCCCCTTGGTTTGTCCACTCATCCCACTTCAAGCCCAAAATAAAACTAGACAAATACCAAATAATGGTGATGGCTCTCCAGATCACTTTCCAGGGACGGGAGCGATAATAACTGGCGATCGCCTGCGGATCATACCGCCGCATCTGGGCTATGGTTTTAGAACTCACGCCTTTCCTTGCCTCTAATACTTGGGTTGGATCTGAAGTGACCACCAGCCTTTCGGTCTGGCTTATTCAGATTATTTACTTATTTCTTAATATCTTAACCCATCTTTACAATTCTTTAACCCTTTTTGACCTATAGAATTCCCTCTATTGACTTGAGGGGTGTGGTTTATGGAGTAAGGGAAAGATGACGCCTGAAGGCGTCACTCCGAACAAAGGGGGAAAACCCATTCCCCGGTTTGTAGTAACGCCTTCAGGCGTTCTCCCCTACGTGATTCACAAAAAAGACTTCAAAGCATAAACCACCTCTTGTTGCTGCTCCTCAGACAACTCAGGGAACATGGGTAGAGAGAGCACCTCCCGAGACGCCTGTTCTGCGATCGCCAGGTCACCGATGGCATACCCTAACTCTTGATAAATCGGCTGTAAATGGAGCGCCAGCGGATAATAAACCGTCGCCGCAATCCCTGCCTCATTTAACTGCTGCTGAAGGCGATCGCGCCGTTGACTATTATTTTCTTGACTTTTTACTCGAATTGTGTATTGATTCCAAACTCCTTGACCCCCGGGGAGTTCTTGCGGGGGGATAATTCCTGCCAGAGGTGCGAGGAGGCGGTGATAATTTTGAGCGATCGCTCGTCGGCGATCGTTCCAAAAATCCAGATGGCGTAACTTAATCTGAAGAATCGCCGCTTGCAGCGCATCCAAACGGCTATTAATCCCAACCGATTCATGATAATAGCGCCCACTGGCCCCATGCTCTTTTAAAATCCGCATTTGAGCGGCGATCGCTGGGTCATTCGTCGTCACTGCGCCGCCATCGCCAAAAGCGCCTAAATTCTTTGTGGGAAAAAAGCTAAAACAGCCCACATGACCAATACTCCCCACCCGCTGTCCCCCCCAAGTGGCCCCCGTGGATTGGGCACAGTCTTCAATGACAGCGAGATTGTATTGATGGGCGATCGCCATTACCCGCGTCATCTCCACCGGCTGTCCATAGAGATGCACCAGCAAAATCCCCCGCGTTTTGTCCGTAATCGCCGCTTCTAGGCGTTCCGCATCCAAATTAAACGTCTCCGGGAGAATATCCACAAAAACTGGCGTTGCACCCACCCGAGAAATGGTTTCACTCGTGGCAAAAAACGTAAAGGGGGTGGTAATCACTTCATCCCCAGGGCCAATCTCCAACGCCCTGAGTGCCAGATACAAGGCATCAGTGCCGGAATTGCAAGAGACGCACTCCGTTGTTCCAATATAGGCGGCGAACTGTTGCTCGAATTCGGCCACAACCGGACCGCCAATATATCGTCCCGAGGCCAACAGCGCTAATACTGAGGCTTCTACTTCTTGGGCGATCGTGTGGTACTGCAAAGAGAGATTCAGGGGGGGGATATGATTCACGCCTTTACACCTTGATTTAGATACAATCAGATTTTACTCAGGGGACCAACGCAGAAAAGGGAAAACTTTACCGTCTAGGAGTGACCCCATCCCCATTCAACCCATCTATTGGCGATCGCGCCCAGGCAGCTACCCCCCATCGATGTCACGAGGTTGGATTCAAAAAACTCATAAGGCATTTTATAGTTAATGGGCAGTAGAGCACAAGTCATCTTTAACCTCAGCATCAGAACAACTCTTACCAATCAGAACCCTTATGGAGCGCATTGAACTAGATTTTATCGATTTGGGATTGGCCCTGGGATTGATGGGGTTGGCGATCGCTCTATCCGCATGGCAACGCCTGGGATTAGAGGGCCAACTCGCGTTAGCGAGTGCGAGGACGATGATCCAGTTACTGATGGTGGGATTTTTCTTAGAAGCCGTCTTTACTTGGAAAAATCCCCTAGCCGTGTTAGCCGTTCTGGTGGTCATGCTCACCATTGCTGCCATTGTTGCGCGCAATCGGATTAGTCAAAAAGTGCCTCGGTTGTTGCCTTGGGTTTGGGGTTCAATCGCCATCAGTAGTGCGATTACCTTGGTGTACGTTAACCTGTTGGTTCTACGACAGCCAGAAGCTTGGACCAATCCCCAATATATTATTCCCCTGACTGGGATTGTGTTAGGAAATGCGATGAATAGCGGGGCGATCGCCGGGGAGAGATTTGTGAGTACCCTGAATGCTTCGCCGGTGGAAATTGAAACCCATTTATGTTTAGGGGCGACTCCTATTCAGGCGATCGCGACCTACCGCAAAGATGCCATTCGCGCTGGACTAATTCCCACGATTAATACCATGATGGTGGTCGGACTGGTGACCCTCCCTGGGATTATTACGGGTCAATTACTCAGTGGAGTCAATCCCCTCAATGCCGCCGCTTATCAAATTTTAATTATGTTTATGCTGGCGTTTGCTTCTTTGCTGAGTACCCTATTAATTACCAAAGGAATTGCCCGAGAGTTTTTTAACTCCGCAGCACAACTTCAAAAATTTTGAAACCAGTCTGCAATTTGCCTAAAATAGCCCTGCTTCAAGGAATTTATGAGCCTTGATACCGGGGGCTAAGGGTAGATTGCAAGGATTTTTATCGCCTAATCTGACTCGGACTGCCACAGCGCGTAGTCATTTGAACGTAGGTAGGTCAGTTTTTAGCCCCATCCCATCCCCAGAAGTTCAAAGGCGATCGCACTGCGATTTTCCCGACACCTTTTCACCCCTTCAGGTCTCAATCTCTTCCTCTAGGGGGAACAAAGTACCGTTTTTTTTAAATAAAATTGTCTAAAGTAAGCCTTTAAACTCAGAAGAGTATGGCTTTAAAAAGTGCGTTGTTTGCAAATCTCAAAAAGTTGAATTCTTTTTAATTTTAATCTCAATGAATCACTAATGCTTTCTTGAGAAAAACTTTCATGTTTTTTGAAAACTTATGAAATTCACAGGAATGTCACTTAAATGAATTGATTCTTCACCCCTAAATTCTGTAAAAACCTAGCTATTAAAACTTAAAAATTTGGGTGTTTTATAAATTTACTAAATTTCTATAATATTTATGATGAACCCTTACTTAAGCACCCTAGCTCTATCCGCCATGCCTGCGATCGGGAGCTATATAGGCGGACTTTTCTCAGAAATTATTCCTCCCTCTAAAAGCAACTTAAGTTTAACGCTCCATGCCGCATCGGGAATTATCCTTTCCGTGGTGGGAGTTGAAATTATGCCTCAAATCTTGGCAGCCGATCCACCTTGGCTAGTTTTCCTAGCCTTTGTTGTGGGGGGTGGCTTCTTTATTCTCATGAGAAGAGGGATTAAATTTTTCCAAAAACGCGCGAAAAAATCTGAAAAGCAATCTTCAGCCTGGGTACTCTCATTAGCCGTGGGAGTCGATTTATTTAGCGATGGTTTAATGGTGGGGACTAGTTCAGCGATCGCCTTTAGTCTGGCTTTGATGGTGGCGATCGGTCATATCCTGGCAAATATTCCCACAGGTATGGCCGTTGTTTCCAGTTTTAAACAAAGTAAAACATCCGCCCTATTTCGCCAAATTTTATCCGCCTCTTTCATCTTTCCGCCGGTGATTGGTGCAACCTTGGGATACTGGTTTGTCATAGGTCAGCCGGAAGTAATTAAATTGATGCTCTTGGCATTCACAGCGGGAATTTTGACAACTTTAGTAGTTGAAAATATGGTGCCAGAAGCCAGCGAACATGAAAAAGAAAACTATCAAGAAACTCTCTGTTTTGTAGGGGGATTCGCATTGGTGGCACTCCTATCTACCTATTTAGGTTAGGTTTTAACAGGAAACTAAATGCGGGATTGAGAAATAGGTTAACGCGTCTAAACTCATATTGTTGATTGATTAAATAACCCTAAGACTGAATGTGCTTATCAGGCTTCTCATGAACAATTTAGACCTAGTGTGCTGCTGCAGTACATCCAGATGGTGGAACAAGCGGGATTTACCGCTGGATCTTCCTTGGATCATTTCAAACCCTGGAGCGATCGCCAGGGAGAGAGTGGGTTTTCCTGGGCTTGGTTAGGGGCAGCTATGCAGTCTACTTCCCTACCCTGTAGCGTCGTTTGCGCCCCAGGTCCACGCTATCACCCGACGATTATCGCCCAAGCCGTAGCCACCCTCGCCGAAATGAAGGTAAAATTTTACCTTTCTCCTTGGGATTTATTGGGCTACTAACAATAGAAATTCGGTATCAATTTACTCCACTCCTGCTCGTCCTTCCCTAGATCCAAACCGTAAAAAGTGATCATATCCACTGGGGAAATTACCGGCTGCTACGGCTGCGGCAACATCGGGATAAGTCGCCCGATAAAACTGTTCATTAAACAGAGGACTCGGTTGCCGTCTCTCCCTTTCTCCGGTAAAAGCAAAATGCTCAAATCCACTAGGGAAAGTACCTGCTCCTACTGCTGCCGCCACATCAGGATAGGTGGCGAGATAGAAGCTTTCATCAAAGTAGCGATTGGGATTGCGTCCTTCCTGTTGTCCGAATGCCATATAGTGGTTATACCCTAAAGGGAAAGCAGAAGAGGCGATCGCAGGGATAATATCCGGGTAAACAGTGCGATAAAAGTGTTCATCGAATAATGTGGTTCGGCGATCGCGTCCTTCCAAAAACCCAAAATCCCGAAAATGCTCGAACCCACTCCGGAATTGACCGGCAGCTACTGCGGCAGCTACATCGGGATTTTCCGCTAAATAACGCGCTTCATTATACACAGAGCTGGGTTGTCTGTCTTCCAGTTGACCAAACTTCTCAAAATGCTCAAAGGCACTGAAGCCAATACCCCCAATGATTGCTGCATCTACATCGGGATTGGTAGCACGATAGTAGTTTTCATCAAATAGGATAAGAGGCCCAATGAGTACGATAGGAGGCGCAAAGAAATAGTTGGTCATTGATGAAAACTCTACCAAATTGATAAATGGAAAGTCTACCAATGGTCCGGCTTCGGGAGTAATTTTAGCTATGAAAAAATTATTATTCCCCTTGAAAGCAGTCCCCGGTTTTGGGTTAGGTAAGTCCGGGGATAAACTATTGCCAACAATATAAACGTTCCCCTGATTATCCAATGCAATTTTTTGACCTCTATCGTCTCCGATGCCCCCCAGATAAGTAGAATATTCAACCTGGGATCCATCGACAGCCAATTTGCTGACAAAGGCATCCTGATTACGAGACAAAGTATTAGGAATCGGATTTAAAGAGCGAAATGTTGGTTGAACAGCATTTACTGTTGGAAAATCAGCAGAAACGGTGGACCCTGTGACATAAGCATTCCCACTCTGATCAACGACGATGCCATTCCCTTCGTCCTGATTAGTTCCACCTAATAAAGTAGAATAAATCAAGCGACTGCCATCATTAGGGAGTTTCATCACAATAGCACTGGATGAAGCACCGAGATCGCTTTGAAATGCATTGACAGTTGGAAACTCAAAAGCACGTTGACTCTCATTTAACTCGGTTGCAGTGGCATTGATGCCTGAATCTGTCGCTAACGAGCGATCACTACTCATGCTGGCGGGTCGTGGTGGTGGTGTTTGTACGACTCCTTCCATTGGCGAAACTGTCCGACTTCGCCCTGCCACATTTGTTGTCCCTGTCAAATAAATCTGATTACTTTCATCTAAAGCAATATCCTTAGGGATATCCGCATTTTTTCCACCTAGATAAGTGGAGTAAACTAAACTGCCATTACTAGACAGTTTAGTCAGAAAAATATCTAGAAATTCGTTCAATGTGGGTTGAAGCGCATTCAAAACAGGAAAGTTACTAGAATAGGTTTCTCCAGTTATATACGCATTCCCATTGGCATCCGTCGCAATAGCAATGCCCCTATCCTCCTCACTACCTCCGAGGAATGTGGAGTAAACTAATTGTCCATCACTCGACAGCTTGGTCACAAAAGCATCCTCATGAACTGGAAAACCAGCAGGAGTTAAACCATAGGTATTTTGAAAAGCATTGAGTAGGGGAAAATCACTAGACCTAGTGGAACCTGTCACATAAATATTGCCATTATTATCCACCGCAATATCTTGACTGTTATCGAGCTTCGTGCCGCCTAAAAAAGTGGAGTAAACTAAGCTACCCGTATTAGACAGTTTTGTAATAAAAGCATCTAAGTCCCCGTTTAAAGTTGATTGAATTCCATTCAGGGTGGGGAAATCATTCGCACTAGTAATTCCGGTGACGTACACATTGCCCACACTATCCGTGGCAATTCCTCTATTTAAACTACTACTATTGCCCCCAAGGAAAGTGGTATAGAGTAAGGTGCCGTCATTGGAGAATTTAGAAATCAAGACATTCGCTGGAGTGTCAACCCGCGCAAAGTTCTGACTGGGAACGTATGACGAGGGAGTCGTTCCTCTTACATCTCCTATTACATATAAATCACCGCGATCGTCTATGGCAATATCGGTATTTACGAAAAAATTGTCAAAAGTTTGTCCGAGGTAGGTTGTATATTCTAAGGTGGGGTCGATCGCCAGCGGTACAGACGAATCATACTCCCCAATGGTAAACCCAACTTGAGCGTTGCCTAAAAGTTGATAAGCGCCGCTGACGGTGACTCGTTCTCCGTTGATATCTTGGTACAAATAGGGGGCGGATTCGACTAATTCACCGAAGGGAGTCTGAATGACTAAGGCCCCATCTTCGCGGATGTTGAGGCGATCGCCTCCTGTATAGTTCATCCGAATTTGTCCCGGATCTACACCAGGATTCACGATAAACTCGCTCTTGAGTTCTCCCTCATCCCCCCGATAAATTAAGTCAATTCCATCATAAAGATTTTGATAGGTAATACCTTGATAAGTGGGAATATTTTCATGCCATTGGGACGGGTCATCTCCGGTGATAAAGTTAGCCACTCCGGGTAATGGTGCAATTGCCTCAATGGTAGGGTCTGGGTTAGCATCCGCAAATGAAAGCTTGACTTGATGAGAGATGGTTTCATTGTCGATAACTTGGGATTTGCTTAAGACAATCTCATCCGGGGTAAAGAAAATATCATGTTGCGCGCCTTGGACTAGAAACTCTACCTCGGGGTCAAGTTGTCCCACATTGGCAATAAAACTTAAGGGAAGATTGTCAAACTCAACAGGAATCGAATCTGCTGGAGGGCTAAAAGAAGCAGGGTTTTCAGCCATTCCTTGGGGATTTTGAAGGGAGTCAAGCTGATGAGCGGAGGGTACAAGGGTACTGTGAATAGTAGGAGTCAGACCCCAAGCTGAGTCGGGTGCAAGATTATCCATGCTTTTTAAGTGGGGACGCAATTCTATAGAGAAAGGTGAGATGCTCGTCCATTTTCCTATTAAATTCTCCCCATAACTAAATTAAATCTATCCGCAGATAGATTTAATTTAGTCCAATTTACCCTTTTACCCTGATTAATTCGGAGTATGACGCCCGATAAAAGCGCCGTAGGGGTCGTACAGTTCCAGGGGAAGTTGGGCGTTATCCGCGATCGCTTCTAAGGCAGTTCGCAGAGTATTGACGTGCAGATCCAAGCTTTGACGGACTTTGGGATCGCGGTTTGTGGTAGCAACGGTGGCCGTTTGTTGAATTTTCCGAATGTAATCGGCACTTAACCAAACACTGATCACACTATCGGTCAAGGTATATTCACAAACTTTGGGATTGCCTTGACAGGTATTGTTCAGATCCGCCCGAGTTTTGGCGATGAGGTTGGCTTTTTTGAGTTCCTCTTGCGCTACTTCTCGTTGTGCTTTGAACTCTTGGAGGGAGGCAGCAGTTTTGGGATAGTAGTAAGTGCCGGTGGGAACTTGTTCCGCTGAAACAATGGCCTGATTCCACTGGTCTACTGCTTGGGCCCATTGATTATTGCGGGTGGCATTTTCGGCGCGATCGGCAGCGAGAATCGCCGATTCATAAGCTTCCGTCGCGATTTTTTCCTTGGTTTTGCGATCGCGGGAGAGTTCAAGCTGCGATCGATAACTCGGCAAGAGTTGACTCGCTTCCTGATGAGCCATTGTGCCTCGCGGCAGGGCCTCCAACCGTTTAATTACCTGTTCCCAACTGGTATAAATAGTTTCCCAGCTTTCCACGGACTGAGCAACACCACTGCGCGCTTGGGCGACTTTAGCGACGGATAGAATCGCCTGTATTTGTTCGCGTCCCGTTTTTTCAGCCTGAATCCGTTGTTTAACTTCGGTTAAATTAGCGCGATAAGTGGGTAATTTTTCTAACGCCAGAGGATAGACGGGACTATCGGGGGGAACAGATTCCAGAAAGGCGATCGCCTGTTGCCAGTTTGAAGCAACGCCCTCCCACACCTGCAACGGATGGGGGGGATTTTTCCCTTGAGCAACGGCACTCAAGGCCGTATCCAAGGCACTGACCATTTCATCTAAACCAGCGGTCAGGTTGCTATTTCTGCGGAGTAGGCGTTGCGCGGTGCCGTAATCTTTGGACCAGACGGGAATTCCGGCTAACAGTTGACTAGCGGAGGTCAGTTGGGCTCGGGCGGCTTGAATTTGTTGTTGATATTGAGCCGCTTGCAGCAGTTCCGCAGAATCCTGGGTTAACTCGTTGGCGGTGACGAGTTGCTGACAGGTGCCGATCGCGCAAGGACGAGACAGGGCGTAAAACGTGGCTGACCCCAGGACTAGGGCAATGGAAGCACAAGCACTAAAGGGCAATAACCAAGAACTCGCTTGGTTTCCTGACTTCTGTTGCCGTTGGGGTGAGCGTTGCTGTGCTCGTTGCCGTTGGGGTGAGCGTTGCCGTTGCCGTTGGGGTTGGTGTTGCGGTTCCGGTTCTAGTTCGTGTTGCTCCTCAAAGGCTTCCTCCGGTGGGGGCGTATCAAAGGGATTGAGGGGAAAAGCAGCGGCGGCCAAATCCATTGCCTGCCTTGCTTCTTCACTCATTGGAGGTGCTGCTACCTGGCGATTGGCGGCGCGATGGGGAGGGCGATCGACTAGGAGTACGGGTTGGCCTCCATCCGGATCCATGACTGCCCCGAGGGGTTGAGGGGTTTTGAAGGCATGGTAAGCGTAGGGGGTTTTTTGCCCCTTGAGTCGCAGATAAAGTCGTAACTGACCCGGGAGATAGCCCACCAGGGCCAGAATCGCTTGTTGAATGGCTTTAAAGGTCGGTGGCAGGTCGAGTTTAACCTCGGGAGTATGTTCTCCGAGGACGATTAAATTGCCTTGCTTGTAAGCGCACCGAATTCGCAAGGGCAAATTTTCTGGTAATTCGGCGTGCAAGCGTTCTTCGATGAGTTCGGCGATCATTTTTAAATCGCCTGGGCGGACTGCGGTTGTCATAAATTTTTACCCCCGGTACACATCCTGTAGTGCAGGTTTGGTGCTTACCGGCACGGGTTACGAACCTGGCAAGCCTTCAAGTTAATTAATTAGATAGCATACAACATCCGCAAAACGCTCAGATGTTAGCTTTTTTTGACGCAAGGGAGGGTGAGTTCGGAGATATCCCGACTGGCAAGGGTTTCAGGGAATGGGGGAATGGGGGCGATCGCCCCTGTGGGGTAGCCCGATGTGGTATTCTATCAAGTTTGGTGGGTTTGAGACTTAACAAATCCCGATTAGAGATGGCAAATCCTCTAGGGAACACTCCCGATCGCCAGTCCGGTCTGGCGGATGCGCTCCTACCCTATCCCTCAATCCTTTATGGATTGGCACTTTCATCAAAAGTAGGCCACACTACAAACGGAGTAAACCCCAAACATCCAACAGCCCCGAATTTCACTAATTGAATCACGATAATTTAAACCGGCTTTGATGCCTTATTTAGTGTTCAGCGTTTGATCGTTCACCTCCACCGTTTTTCATACATTCATGGATTTATTAGAGTATCAAGCAAAAGAACTATTCAGGGAAATGGGCATCCCAGTTTTGCCCTCGCAACGGATCGACCATCCCAAAGACTTAAAGGGACTCAAGATTCCCTATCCCGTTGTTCTCAAATCCCAAGTCCGGGCCGGAGGACGAGGGAGAGCAGGGGGCATTAAGTTTGTCGCGAATACGATTGATGCAGTGGCAGCGGCGCAAAATATTTTTCACCTTCCCATCAATACGGAATATCCCGAGGTGCTGTTAGCGGAGGCTAAATATGACACCGATCGCGAATTTTATTTGGCGGTGGTTCTCGATCGCGCCGCCCGTCGCCCTCTGTTGTTGGGTTCCAGTCAAGGAGGGACTAGTACAGAATTGGCGATGGAACAGATGCAGCAGGTTGTCGTAGATGAAGGGTTTTCACCTTTTTATGCCCGTCGCTTAACCCTGAAGATGGGTTGCACGGGTCCTCTGATTGAGGCGGTGAGCGATATCGTCGAAAAGATGTATTTGCTATTTGTGGAGAGGGATTTGGACCTGGTGGAAATCAATCCCCTGGGGATTAGTCCCGGTGGGGAAGTGATGGCCCTAGATGGCAAGGTGACGGTGAATGATGAGGCCCTGGGACGTCACCCGAGTTTGTTACAGTTACTGCCCAAGACTCAGCCTGATGAGGGATTGGTGGCGGGGTCAGATTCTCCGGTGATGGTGGTGCCACCGGAATTGAAGTTTGTAGAACTCGATGGAAATATCGGCTTGTTATGTAATGGCGCGGGCCTGACAATGGCGACTCTGGATTTAGTGTATGCTGCCGGAGGCAAGCCTGCTAATTTTGTGAATATTGGTGGAGAATGTCGTTGGGATTTGACCCCGGAACTCCTGTGCGATCGCATCAAGCTCGGGTTGGCCCTGGTGAGTCAGAAAAAAAATGTCAAAGTAGTGTTGGTGAATTTGCTCGGGGGTCTCTGTTCCTGCACTCAGGCTATTGAGGCGATCGCCCATTACCAAAAACAGAGTCAGCGGGAAACTGCCACCGGAAATCCTCAAACCCAGGTCAAGGTGATCGTGCGGTTATATGGGAGCGAAATTGACCAAGCACGAGAAATTTTGCAGGCGGTAGAAGTCACGGTCGTGGAAAACTTGGATGAGGCGATCGCTTTGTCCGTGTCGTTGGCAACGAATGCCTAAAGGAGGGTTGATGAATTTTACGCCGGATACCAAAATATTAATTCAAGGCATTACCGAGGTGATCGGTGCCACTCATGCCGCTTTAATGAAAGGCTATGGAACCAATGTGATCGCCGGAATCAGTCCGGGCTTTGGGGGTCAAACGGTTCAGGAGATTCCCGTTTTTGATATGGTCGAACAGGCCCTGCGCCAAGTCGGTCCGGTAGATGTGACGGTGATTTTTGTTAAGCCTTATGCGGTCCTCGATGCGGCGTTGGAGGCGATCGCTGCTGGCATCCGTCAGATTATTATCATCACCGAGGGAATGCCGCCTTTGGATATGGTCAAACTCGTGAGAAAGGCAGAGGCGACCGATACGTTAGTCCTCGGTCCTAATACTCCAGGAATTATCGTCCCGGGAAAGGTTTTGTTAGGGATTCACAAAAGCGATTTTTATACCCCCGGTTCCGTAGGGTTAATCAGTCGCAGTGGTACTCTCACCTATGAAATTGCCTTACAACTCACTCAAGCTAAGTTAGGTCAATCGATCGCCGTCGGAATTGGCAGTGATGCAATTTTGGGTTCCTCCTTTGCCCAATGGCTGCAAATTTTAGATGAAGATGACCAGACAGAGGCGATCGTCTTAGTCGGCGAAATTGGCGGGAGTAGTGAAGAGGAAGCGGCCCAGTATATCGCTGCTGCTATTGATAAACCTGTGGTAGCTTATGTCGCCGGTCATCATGCACCCAAAGGCAAGCGCCTTGGTCATGCTGGAGATATTATGGCGGCCCGACTTTCTACAGGTAAAACCTTTAACATTATTGGGGCTGATCCCGATACGGCTCAAAGCAAAATTCAGGCGTTTAAGTCCGCAAAAATTCCGGTGGCTTCTAGTCCTGCCGAAATTCCAGGGCTGGTTAAAAAAGTCTTGAAACAAAAGAAGAAGTAAGGGTGATTTTAGGTTTACATTCCTCCCCTGGGGGGAAATTTTTTAAATAATCAAGCCCGCCTGAGCGGGCTAAACTAAGGGATTATTTAATCAATCATTGAGTTTGGATTTCTCATTTCTGATTCGGGCATCAAATGGATAGTGAAACCGTTAGTTCAATTCAATATTTAGAAATTAAAGCAGCCTCTTTATTGCTGTATCAAGGAGTTTTTAACAGTGAACTGGGGAAATCTTTTCTAAAACTGATCCAGTTAATTTATGAAAGTTCAGGGGGCGGCGCTGGGGGCCAGGTCGGATTAAATTGTCTGAAGGCTTATGGCTGCTGGTTTAAACGGTTGGCGGCAGAAGAAATGAGCTGGCAAGACTATCTGCTTGATCGCATCCTCAAAGATGAAAATCCCTTTACTTACCAAGTACAACGCCAGCCGTTTGAAGAAATCCCTGCGCCATTAATTGAGGCAGTTAAAAATGATTTAGAGGGATTGCAATGTTTTTATGACTGTTCGGGCGATCGCCTCCGGCAGTGGGTAGAATCCGCAAGTGGTATTTCCCTTCCCCCGGTCCTATGGAATTCATCTTCGATAGAAATAGCAGCACTAGATCAGTTGCCTCTCGGGTCCAAAAAACGGGCGATCGCTGCCCTGAAATCCAAAAAAAAATGGCCTGATACTCTCCAGGAGTTAGTCGCCTATTACCAAACACAAGGTACTGGGCAATTTACAGAGTATCAAGCCTTTACTTGGCAGTCAGGGAAACTAAGAGCCATCCCACACCCTGACCCCGTGCGCTTGACGCAATTAGTGGGTTATGAGTTCCAGCGGGAGACTTTAAAAAAGAACACGGAATTTTTATTAGCAGGTAAACCGGCCTTAAATATTTTACTCTATGGCGGTCGAGGAACGGGTAAATCTTCGTTAGTCAAAGGCTTATTAAATGAATATAGCCCTCAAGGGTTAAGATTAATTGAAATTCCTAAATTTCAACTACAATATTTACCTAAAATTGTCGATGAACTGCGCGATGCTCTTCAAAAATTCATTATTTTTGTAGATGATTTATCCTTTGAGGACGATGACGATTCCTTCAAGGCATTAAAAGTGATTTTAGAAGGCACTCTCACCGCACGTCCTCCCAATGTAGTTGTCTATGCCACCTCTAACCGTCGCCATCTAGTCCGGGAGTTTTTTGAGGAGAGACCCCGCCCTTCTCAGGCGGATGAAGTTCATGCTTGGGATACCCTTCAGGAAAAACTTTCTTTCAGCGATCGCTTCGGATTAACCTTAACGTTTGAACCCGCAAATCAAGACAAATATCTAGCGATCGTCCGTCATTTAGCCGCAGAAGCAGGATTAAATTTATCCCCAGAAGACTTAGAGTTTCAAGCTTTACAATGGGCGACCCGCAATAATGGTCGTTCCGGACGTACCGCCCGTCAATTCGTGGATTTTCTCCAATCAGAACAAGGGATGGGATAACAATAATAGGCATCGGAATTGATCCCCCTAACCCCCCTTAGATCCCCCTCCCGTCCCCCTTAAGAAGGGGGAAGCTAGAGGAATAAATGTTTATTGATCGGGGGGCTTTAAAGAATTTTGTAAGAAGTCTAATAATAGGCAGGGAAATAGATTCCCAAACCCCCGTTAAGAATGCCAATCGGCTTTTTATAAATTAACAATAAG